>NZ_JBDNXK010000041.1:0-30152 GCF_047721705.1 Acetobacter sp.
CTTAATTTCAACTGCATCGTGCTTGATGTGGCGCCTGTCAGGATGGGGGACGGCACGCAGATTGGTCCCGGTGTTCAGATACTGACCGCCGATCACCCGCGAGCCCCTGAATTACGTCAGAAAATGCTGGAATCTGGCCGCCCCATTACTATCGGTAAAAATGTCTGGATCGGCGGCGGGGCCATCATTCTGCCCGGCATCACTATCGGAGATAATGCCATTATTGGCGCAGGCAGTGTCGTCACGCATGATGTGGTCTCGGGCGCAACCGTGGCTGGTAATCCGGCGCGGCCTTTCCGCACTGCGTCACACCCACAGCAGAATACTTAATCCCTGCGGACGAGCGAACATTCATGGCTGAATTCCAGTTTCAACAGGTCGACGTATTTTCTTCCGAACCGACCAAAGGCAATCCGGTTGCCGTGGTTGTGGGAGCAGATGCTCTCACCACAGAGCAGATGGCAGCTTTTGCCAACTGGACGAACCTGAGTGAAACAACGTTTCTGCTTCGGTCGACCACTCCGGACGCAGACTACAAAGTCCGTATTTTTACACCTCAGACCGAGCTACCCTTTGCAGGCCACCCTACTCTGGGCAGCTGTCATGCCTGGTTGGCGACAGGCGGCCAGCCACGCGGAGATACGATCATACAGGAATGTGGTCTGGGTCTTGTACCGGTTCGTTCTCAAAATGGCTGCCTTGCTTTTGCAGCGCCCACGCTACAGCGGTCTGGATCTGTAGAACCCTTTCTCCTGCGCCGTGTCGCAGACGGACTGAAGATTTCTTTCTCATCCATTCGGGCTGCGGCATGGACTGACAACGGCCCCGGATGGTTATCCATTATGCTTGGGTCACGAAAAGAGGTGCTGGCGCTCGAACCAGATTATGCCGCTCTGTCAGATCTGAGTATTGGTGTCATCGGCCCATGGGATACCTTACAGGATGGAAAGCAGGCGCAGTTCGAGGTTCGCGCCTTCGCCATGAGTTGTGGGGTGAACGAGGATCCTGTTACCGGAAGCCTGAACGCCGGACTGGCGCAATGGCTCATAGGCAGCGGGCTCGCGCCTGAGCATTACATCGCCAGTCAGGGCACTCGCCTCGGTCGGGCCGGACGCGTGCATGTCGATCAGGAAGACGGGAAAATCTGGATTGGAGGCGTTACGAATACGTTGGTTACAGGCGTGCTGCGGCTCTAGGCTCCGTGAACCTACAAAACCCAGCAAAGTAAGCATGGCTGCCTGACTTGAACAAAAAGAATCGGGCGAATAGGATAGGTTTCACTTTGACAGCATCAATTTTTGAGGTGGCGCGGTGAGATTTGCATTTAGCAAAAAGAATAATCGCCGCCTTGCTTTGGGTGTTTTTTCATTAGCTTTATCAGGCTGCGTCAACGCAACAACTACTTCAGTGAACGCTGTCTCGTCCTCATCCCGTTCCTCATCTTCTCATGCTCACTCTCCCCGCATTCCCTCTTCAACACGTTATCGGGTTGTGGATAAGATCGTAAAAAAAGATGCGGATATTATGCTGGCATATTGGCAGTCAGTGGATGAGAATTGTAACGCTCAAAAATTCCAAGTCATAAAACTCGAAAAAAGCCCTATACATGGCAATGCATATTTTACCGACCTTCCGATTCACCCGTCTTTTCCTGCCTCCAATCCACGTAGTCAGTGTAATAGCAAAGCAATAAACGCAACGACGCTTCATTATAAACCAGAGGCCAATTTTTCTGGTTTTGATATAGTGCCTGTAACTGTCGCCAGCCCTATGGGCGCAGTCATGAATGTCGCTTTCCGTATTCGTGTCGTTGATTAATGAGTAGACAATTTTCAGGTTTATTCTGAAGTCTATATTACAATAACCGCATTTTAGACGATAGTATTTCTATCTGAAATCCATTCATGATTTCAAACAAACCAGTTCGTCTGCATATTTTCAAACCATCCTCAGCACAAGCAAAAAATTGCACCCCCATAAGGGCAGGCAAACAAAAAAGTGACAGACGCTCCAAAGCATAAGCTAAGGTCAAATCGCATCTCTCCGCCTATCTTCCAGAACTTTTTCAGAAGAAAATTTCCTTAATTTACTTAATTTACTTATACTTTCTCCAAACCAGCACACAAAAACGGGCAGAAAAAGCTCGATATATTCCCCGCAAATCTCTGTCCACGCACTCCCTAGAGAGAATCGGAAAACATATCCCGATATATCTTGACATACGATATATCGAGATCTATATCGAGAAACATGAACAACAGAAAAAGACACCAAGGCGGTCACGACCGCCGCACTTTCTCCCCTGAAGGCCTCTCCGGCGTTGGCGGCCCCCGCCGTCATCATGGTCGGGGCGGTGGTCACCGCGGAGGCCGTAACCGGCTCTTCGATTATGGTGAAATGCGCCTGCTGGTCCTCAGCCTGATCGCGGACAAGCCAACCTATGGCTACGAACTCATCAAGACCATCGAAGAGAAATTCGGTGGCAGCTACACGCCAAGCCCGGGCGTGATCTACCCAACCCTTACCTGGCTCGAAGAAGCCGGCACCATCCGCCCCACCGAGGAAGAGGGCCGGAAAAGCTACAGCATCACACCTGAAGGTGAGGCGTTCGTCGCTGCAAACCAGACGGCTCTGGAAGAAATCCTTGCACGGACAGCATCTGCTGCTCCCGAAGGAAAAGGTAGGCGGCGCAATATGTCAGTGCCCGTGATGCGCGGCATGGAAAACCTGAAAACAGCCCTGCGCCTGCGTCTCCGTAATGGTGGCCTTGATGCCGATGCTGAAAGCAAGATCGCGGCACTGCTGGACGAAGCTGCACGCGCCATCGAGCAGGTCTGAGAACCAGCACGAACAGGGAAAGGAGGGAGCATCACATGGATGACAGAATTACAGCGGTTCTGGATGTCTACCACGCTCGCGCACAGGAAGAGCGCAGCGGTCCCCGGGAAGACCCCCCGGGAGGCCGCGATGGCGGACACGATCAGCGCATGCGCGCCATCGGGCCTGACACCGGACAGTTGATGAACATTCTGGTCCGGAGCCTCCCCTCCCCCACCATTCTCGAACTGGGAACTTCCTTCGGATATTCAGGGATCTGGCTGGCTGACGCCGCTCGAGCGACGGGCGGAAAGCTGATCACCATGGAATTGCATGGCTACAAATCAGCCTACGCACGTGAAATGGCGGAAGAGGCCGGGCTTGCCGAGTGGATCGATTTCCGGGTGGGCGATGCCGTCTTCATGATCGGAGAACTCACGGAAAAGGTCGACTTCGTATTCGTCGATCTCTGGAAAGATCTTTACGTTCCCTGCCTTGAAGCATTCTACCCACACCTCAACCCCGGCGCGATCATCGTGGCTGACAACATGATCCGACCGGGAACAGAAGACGTGAAGCGCTACGGCCGCGCCATCCGCGCACTGCCCGGCATGTCCAGCGTCCTGCTACCTGTTGGAACGGGCATCGAAGTCAGCCGCTTTGAGCCGGCTACCGGATCGCGCTAGATCTTTTACGACGATAACAGAAACACCCAAGGCCGCATGTGCTCGTCGTGAGCGACATGCGGCCCATTTGTTTGTCATCACAGGATTCTTTCGTGCAGTCATCTTCCACGGTAGAGACCGCCTCTGCCTATAGCCCTTCGACACGCCTGTTGGTTTTCATCGGCCTTATCCTGACCATGATCATGGGTGCGCTCGACCAGAGTATCGTCTCGACCGCGCTCCCCACCATCGTCAGCGACCTTGGTGGTCTGGCTCATATGTCATGGGTGGTAACAGCGTTCATGCTCACCTCCACCATCGCGACACCGATATATGGCAAGTTGTCCGACATGTTCGGGCGCCGTCCCCTGCTGGCGTTCAGTATCGGCTCCTTTCTCGGCGCATCCCTTCTGTGCGGGATCGCGCAGAGCATGTGGCAGTTGATCCTTTTTCGTGGGCTTCAGGGTGTTGGTGCGGGCGGTCTGATGACACTGTCTCAGACGGTGATCGGCGACATGGTGTCCCCTCAGCAACGCGGGCGATATCAGGGGCTTTTCACCGGGGCGTTCGCGGTCAGCAGTGTGACGGGGCCGTTTCTGGGTGGCGTGCTGACCAGCGCCCTGTCATGGCGTTGGGTGTTTCTCGTCAATCTGCCAATCGGACTTCTTGCTTTTGCGCTGATCATGCTGAGCCTGCCGACAGGGCGGACCGAAGCCAAACCCCGCATAGACTATCTGGGAGCGGGCCTGCTGAGCATCGCCACAACCGGCTTCCTGCTGCTGTTCAATTCCGTCGGCACTTCTCTTGCGTGGACATCACCGCTGACATTCTGTCTGCTCGCCGCCACGATGGTTCTGTTCGCCTTGTTCATCCGACAGGAGCAACGTGCGCCGGAACCACTCATCAGTCTGGACCTGCTGCGCATCCCGGCTTTTTCCGTATGCGTCGCTGCGACTGGCATCATGTCTTTCGCCATGATGGGATCGATGATCTTCCTGCCCCTCTATTATCAGCTGGTGCTTGGAGAAACCCCGGCGACTTCCGGGCTGATGATGTTGCCACAGGTCGGCACGATGATGATCAGTTCGGTGCTGGGTGGATATGTCTCGTCCAGAACGCAGCGTTACGCGCTTCTCCTCGCCATTGGGGTCGGTATCGAATTCTCGTCCCTCACCCTGATTGCAGTCTGCGCCCATCACGGCGCGCCTCCCCTGTTCTTTCTGCTCAGTCTGGGTTGTCTCGGCGTAGGCATGGGGATCGGCATGCCCAACGCGACCGTCATGATCCAGAATGCCGTGCCCGCTGGCACGCTGGGTATCGCCACGGCCATGATGTCCTTTATTCGCTCCCTCGGTGGTTCACTGGGCGTGGCGCTTTCAGGCGGCGTTATGGCGCTGACATTACAGAGCCAGCTTCAGGCGTTACCGGAAAAGGTCGATGTATCGGGCTTTCTGGAAAAAGGTATGGCCGCGATCCAGTCCCTTTCCCCCGCCATGCATGGGGAAGTCACGCAGGCCTATAAAGGGGCAATCAGCGCCAGTCTGAGTGTGAGCAGCAGCTTCATGTTTCTGGCGTTCCTGCTGATCGTGGGGTTGATGGTGCGTCAATCACGACTGGCAAAATGAAAGCTACTTTCTGAAGAAGAGCCAAGCCCAGACAGGCTCTTCTCAGGAAGGTCGAACTGTAAAATCCAGTGCATAGAACGACTGATTTTCCGAACGCTTCTGCTGGATAACACGGATTGATGCGTCTTTGGGGACGAGGCAGTTTACCAGCCAGGCCGTGTCGGGTCCCATCCCCTTGTTGGTATAGGTCAGGTGATAAGTTCCGCTCTGAAGATGTGCCGGCACCCTGAATTGAAGATCGATCACGCCTGCGCCTGTTTTCATCGCAGGAATGGAGGGGAACATGGCGGATTCCACCGCCAAGTGGCCTGTCCGACCGTTCAGGGACAGTAAAAGAGTCTGCGTAATCCACGATACGTAAGCCTGCTGTTCCGCAACAGAAAGATTTCCATCCTCATTGCTGTCCATCTGTTGAATGACGGTTTGAGCGACTTGCACACCCGGTGTAAGGCGCAGATGCAGCGTGATGTGATCTCGTGCAAGACTGATGGTTGTGGCCTGCAAATATTCATCCAGCCGATGGGCAGAGGCCAGCGTGGGAGAAAGCATTGCACAGGTAGCGGCGAAAGCCATGATTCCCGCTTTATTCATGGGACAGTGAACCGGCTGCCGTAACTGTTGGTCGGATCACGATAGACCGTATGCACATGCAAAGTCGGATCACCACCCACGCCCTGCGGAGAAAATTCGATCAGCAGATGCGGCCCCTGAATGCGATAATAGGACGAACCATTATGGTCTGGTTCGTGCGTAATCGGCCCGCTCCATGCAAACCACGTTTCATCCAGATCTTTCCGGATTTCCTGCAAACGCGGTGCGGAATAAGCATCATTGATGATCCCGACCCACTCGCCGATGACATCCATCAGCATATCTTTCTGCGCTGTGTTCAGGGCTGAGCCCTTGATGCCCTCAGGCACAATGGTTTCACCATCATGGCCGGGCCCCGCGACAAGATCATCCACCTTGTAAGGAAGAATGGCCTGCTGGCGCTGTGCATCAGTCAGGGCGTTCAGAAGCGCGAATGCCTTGTCGTTTTCTCCCGCAAGGACGCGAACGGTTTTTCCGTCACGTTGATAAATGGCAGGCTGAGCACCAGTCAGTGTCGGGGTCATCACACCGTGCATTCCGTCGATCACCACGTTCAGACCCAGATGATGGCCACCGAACTGTACCATCCATGGCGCTTTTTCTGAAGGCTCTCCGAAAATCGCTATCGTATAAACAGCTTTGCCAGAGGCGAATGGCGTTCCGCTATTCGCAAGCGCCTGATCGCCACCCATTATGTCCAGCACTTTCTGATAGCCTTTTGCGCTCAGAAGCGTTTGCAGCAGCTGCAGAACGTCAGCACGTTGCTCCTGTGTCAGTTGACCCATTTGTAGCCCCGGACGAGGCACATCACTCACCGGATAATTGGACCAGACCGCAGCTCCGTACTGCTCCCCGATAAAACCGCCCGGTGGCCCCATCCCCGGACCACGTTTCATGGGTGCAGCTGCCTGCGCGTCCGTCACAGGCAATGCAGGCTGGTCCGGAGCGCTTCTACGAAAACGGGCAAGCACACCAAACTTTTGTGCAACAAAAGGAAACTGCACTTTGGAACGGCTTTGGGAATCGAGACTGGTGAGAAAGGATTGCGCTGCCTTCACCACCTCATGTGTCGTCTTCACAGACACGGTCGCTCCAGTCGCCTCAGGAGAAGATGCCAGCGCGAAAGGGTGCGAAAAAGTCGGAGCTAGCGCCAGAAACAGGCCGCCGATCATCCAGAATTTCTTCTTCATCCCCGCCCTACCCTGTCTTGGTTTTTTCTGCCCAATGGCGTGTTTTATGAAACCGGCACGGAGACTGCATGCTGTCAGGCGATGGTTCAAGACTTTGCCTTTCCGCCTTTTCTGCGGTCACAATAAAGGAATGCCATTAGGTACGGCCAAGGTCAGAAAATCGACTGACATGACACCAAGGTCTGAAGAAAAATCGAGGATCCTCATGCCGTTTCAACAGCTTAATTGCCTGTCTTTCAGGAAGCCATTTCGTCAGTCTCTGACCATGCTTGCGGGAGCAACGCTTCTCGCGTCTTCGTGGACCATTCTGACGTCGTCCGAAGCGCACGCCGCGAGTTGTGCCGATCTGGCCCAAATCGCCCTTCCGGATGCGACGTTCACCAAGATAGAAACGGTCAAAGCTGGTGCATGGCGCAGTCCGCAGACGCATCTGAGTCGGATCATGACGGCTCCCGGGATGAATCTCGCGGGGCACCCCGTGCAGCCTTCCAACCCAGCATTCTGTCGCGTCGCAATCACGCTGCATCCCACGTCAGACTCACAGATCCGCACTGAAATCTGGCTGCCACTTGAGGGCTGGAACGGGAAACTGCTCGGCGTGGGCAATTTCGGCTGGGCCGGTTCAATCATGTATGACGGCATGGCCACGGGTGTTGGTGAAGGCTATGCCGTAGCGAGTACTGATACCGGGCATGACAGTTCGACGCCGGAAGGTGAAGGTGGCCGCTTCACACTTGGTCATCCGGAAAAGCTGATCGATTATGCCTATCGCGCTGATCACCTGATGACAGTAACAGCCAAGCAGTTGATCAGCCATTTCTATGGAAAACCAGCCTCTCACGCCTACTGGATCGGCTGTTCGCTCGGTGGTCTGGAAGGTTTGATCGAAGCCAAGCGCTATCCAGAAGATTATGATGGCATCGTAGCAGGCGCCCCGCCCAACCCAATTGTGAGCTTTAATGCCGAACAGCTATGGGCAGGCTGGATGAGCTATCATGACCCGGCGCTCCGCGTTGCCCGGGAAAAATTCCAGATGCTTAACCGTGCCGTGATGGCGGCCTGCGCTTCGCCTGTCGGCAAGAAACAGGGCTTTCTCGATGAGCCGGATCAATGTGGGTTCAAGCCACAGGATCTACTCTGCAAAAGCAACGACACGTCCGAATGTCTGACGGCCAATGAGGTGAAAGCCGCTGAACAGATCTATCGCGGCCCCATCAACCCAAGAACCGGAAAAGTCATTTTCCCCGGACCAGCCAAAGGCAGCGAAGACGGTTTTTCTGCGGATGGGAAAGCCTTCCCTGTCGCGCTTGATCTTTTCAAATACGCAGCGTTCCAGAACCCGGAATGGGACTGGACCACTCTGAACTGGGATACGGATATTGCAAACGCCACCAGCAAACTTGGTCCGCTATTGCATGTCGACGAGGATCTGACGCCCTTCTTCCGTCATGGAGGCAAACTGCTGATGTATATCGGCTGGAACGACGGGCATAATCCGGAACAACTCGCCAGCTATTTTCAGGCTCTGTTCCAGCACGCAGACAGCACAAACCAGAACTCCGCACGTCTCATTACCATTCCGGGTATGGGGCACTGCTATGGCGGGGCCGGATGCGACACTTTCAGCAAGTTAGGTGCGATTGATGACTGGGTTGTGCGTGATCATTCACCCGAAATCATCATTGCGTCTCGCATATCGGATGGAAAAATTATCCGGACGCGCCCGCTCTGCACATGGCCCAAGGTCGCCCGTTATGATGCGCATGGGGACATGAACGCTGCGTCCAGTTTCTCCTGCGTCACCCCTCAGAAGCTTTGAGCGACAAAAGTGCGCAATTTCGAAAGAGACTGTGCACTTTACACCGGAACTGAAAAAACCAGCCCGTCAAACGCAGCTTCCACACCCGACGGAAGGGTGCGCTGCATTTCCGCCCAGTCCATGAACGGTCCTAGGTGTGTCAGAATTGTACGGCGTGGCCTGATACGCTCACGCCATTCAAGAACCCGATCCAGCCATGCATGCGCGGAGTGTGGCTTCATCTGAAGGCAGTCGACCATCCACGTGTCCACGCCTTCCAGCAGTGAAAGCGCGTCTTCCGAGAGTTCCACCACGTCGGTGCAATAAGCGAAATTGCCGCAGCGGAAACCAAGAGAGGTATTACGTCCATGGCTCTGTTCAAAAATATTCAGAGTCAGACCGACGATCTCTCGCGTCTCTCCCGCTATAACGACATGGGGCGCAATGCCCGGTCGAAAGGCATCCTTCGGTGTCCATGGGCGAAACGCATATTCAAAACGCTGAATGACCTCATCCAGCGTCTTCTGAGTGCCGAACGCGTCAATAGGACGCTGAAGCGCCCAGTTGAAAGGACGCACGTCGTCAAGACCGGCGATATGATCCGCATGTTCGTGCGTGTAGAAAATGGCGTCCGCATAGGGAATGCCGTTCGCAATTAACTGGGAACGAAGGTCCGGCCCCGTATCGACCAGCAGACGCTTACCATCAGGACCGGTCATCACGATTGACGTTCGCGTCCGCCGATTGCGCGGCTCCTTGGGGTCACAATCACCCCATTCTCCGCGCCCGTCTGGCCCACCGATAAGAGGCACACCACCTGAACAGCCACAGCCTAAAACGGTGACAGTAAGACAAGAACCAGTCACGCCGAAAAGTTACTCCTGATGTCAGCGGGCACGTGTAAACAGACGATGGAAATTGGCCGTTGTCGCCTCAATGAAAGCCTGCTCTTCCAGCCCCTTAACCTGAGCCACGACGGCAGCGGTGTAAGCCGTATAACCCGGCTCGTTCCGCTTGCCTCGACGAGGCACCGGCGCAAGGAACGGTGAGTCCGTCTCGACGAAAATCCGATCCATCGGCACTTCGGCAGCAATGTCCCGCAGTTCCTGAGACTTCGGAAATGTCACGATCCCCGAGAAGCTGAGATAGCCACCCAGTTCCAGAGCCGTCTTCGCCAGTTCCGGGCCGGAAGCGAAGCAGTGCAGTAGAAACGGAAAAGCACCCCGTGTTTCAGTCTCTTCCCGCAGGATCGACGCCATATCCTCGTCAGCCTCACGGGTATGAATCGCCAGCGGCAGACCGGTCAGACGCGCCGCATGAACGTGCTCACGAAAACTGGCCTGCTGCGTCGGACGCACTTCTTCCGCGCCATGGAAATAGTCCAGACCACTCTCGCCGATCGCCACGACTTCCGGATCTTCCGCCAGCTTCACGATGGCTTCGGCATCCATTGAAGGCTCTTCCATCACGTGATCCGGGTGCGTACCAATCGCGCACCAGATCGACAGGTCCGGCCGACTGTAACGGGTCAGAGCCTTCTGCTCGGACTGCCGCGAGAGCCGCGTGCCGATGGTGACCATGCCTTCCAGACCGAACTCTTTGGCCCGGTCCAGCAGTCCCGGCATTTCCTCTTCCGAGAAATGATCGAGATGACAGTGCGTGTCGATCAGTCCGGTCATTTTCCCTCACCAGCCTCCGGTTCGACGTAACGGGGGAAAATCCCTTCCGGCTTCGGCAACTGGCGGCCAGCGGGAAGAGGCATTTCCAGCGCGTCAAAATCGCGCTCGCCCGGCTCAACACCAAGCTGCGTGAGCATCTTGTCCATGCTCTCCGGAATGTAGGGCTGAAGCACCGTGGCGATGGAGCGGAGCGCATCGGCCAGAACACGCAGCACGTCAGCCATCCGCTCGGGATCGGTCTTTTTCAGCGTCCATGGAGCCTGATGGTCGATATAGGCGTTGCAGGCGCGGATTAGTTTCCACGCTTCTTCCAGCGCATCGGTCAGAGCGACGCGAGCGATCTGCGCCTTCATCATATCGGGCAGAACGGCAGCCTGTCCCAACAAATGGGCGTCCGCTTCTGTGTGCTTGCCCTGCGCGGGCAGGATGCCGCCGCAGTTACGTGCGATCAGGGACAGCGTGCGCTGGCCGAGATTGCCGAGGTCATTGGCCAGTTCGACATTCAGACGATTGATGAGCGAGCGGCGCGACAGATCGCTATCACCGCCGAACGGCACTTCCCGCATCAGGAAGAAGCGAACCGGATCGACGCCGAATTCCTTCACCAGATCACGCGGATCAATGACGTTGCCGAGCGACTTGCTCATCTTCTCGCCTTCGACCGTCCACCAGCCGTTGGAGAAGACCATGTCAGGCAGTTCGATACCGGCGGCCATCAGGAAAGCGGGCCAGTAAACCGTGTGGAAACGGGCGATGTCCTTGCCGACCAGATGCAGATTGGCAGGCCAGAACTTCATGCGCGGCGCGTTGGCGTCGGGATAACCGAGTGCGGTCAGGTAGTTGGTCAACGCGTCGAACCACACATACATAACATGGTCGGCATCGCCCGGAACCGGCACACCCCACTTGAAGCTCGTACGGCTGACAGACAGATCACGCAGCCCCTGCTTGACGAAGCTGACGATCTCGTTGCGGCGACCGGCAGGACCGATGAAGTCGGGGTGTTTCTCGTAGAGTTCGAGCAGGCGATCTTCATAGGCAGACAGCTTGAAGAAGTAGGATGGCTCACGCATCCATTCCACCGGGGCACCGGTCGGCGCGACCTTGGTGCCGTCCGGGCGCGTGGTGATCTCGTCCTCGTTGTAGAACGCCTCGTCACGCAGAGCGTACCAGCCTTCATATGCACCGAGATAGATGTCGCCGTTCGCCGCAACCTTTTCCCACACGGCCTGAGCGCCTGCGATGTGGCGTGGTTCGGTCGTACGGATGAAGTCATCGTAAGAGACGTTCATCGCGTCGGCCATATTACGGAAATCGGCGGAAATCCGGTCCGTGAACGTCTGCGGGGCTTCGCCTGCGGCCTGCGCGGCCTGCTCGACCTTCTGGCCGTGCTCATCGGTGCCGGTCAGGAAAAACACCTCGTCACCGCACAAGCGATGGAACCGGGCGACGATATCCGCGGCGATGGAAGTATAGGCATGGCCGATATGGGGCGCGCCGTTCACATAGTAGATCGGGGTCGTGACGTAAAAACGGCCGGTCATGTCCTGCTCTTCGTTAGGTCTGCATCGCGGATCGATCAGCAAGAGTAACATGTCGTACGTCGCACAGGGATGCGTGTTACGAACTCCAGCCTCTCATCCATCCTGCTGCATCCATATCGGAAGCAGCGATGCGATGCGACCCCTTGAAGCCGGAGAAAGCCCAGGTTCAGAAAGAACCGGCCTCACCTGCCGCAGTCAAAGCCTCAATGATGGCTTCCTGCTTGTCGAGATTGAAATTCTCCGCGCGCGCGCGGATTTCGGCAATCTGCTGCCAAGCCTCGGCCAGTCTCACGCCTCTGGCAGTGCTCTGCGCGGCAACGGTCCGCGCTGCGTCGGCAAGCGCAGTGCCAAGCAGGGTAAAAAACAGAGCGAAGCCTGTCTCTCCTGCCCGCGCGAGTGTTTCTGCTGCATCGAGTATGCGCCCTATCGGCATGCCCCGCACCGCTTCTCGGGCAATATTACCAATGGCGCCATTTTTGTCCGCCAGCAGAGACATCGCCCGACCGGGTGATCCTTCCGCCAGAGGCACCACGCGTTCGATTTCCGATGGCTCGGCATCAGGTACGTTCTGCCGAAGCACGGCCCGCACATCGCTTTCGCCCAGCGGTGCGATCGCCAGCTTGCGTACACGGCTGCGGATGGTCGGCAGAAGCGCTCCGGGCATGGCACTGGTCAGGATCAGGATAGCCCGAGGAGGAGGTTCTTCCAGAATTTTGAGCAACGCATTGGCCGCATTGCGATTCATGGCTTCGGCTGTGTCGATAAGAACCACCCGCCAGCCGCCTTCCGCCGCTGTGCGGTGCATGAAGCTGTTGATGGGGCGGATATCGTCCGCCACGATTTCGCCCCGGAAACGCTGGCGTTTTTCATCAAAGGCGCGTCCGACCGCCAGCAGATCAGGGTGAGATCCTGCCGTCACAAGCCGACCTGCGGACCCGTTGGGATCTTCCGCATTCAGCAGCCTGCGCCCCATGCGGAAAGCCAGTGGCATTTTACCGATGCCCTCGGGTCCGGTCAGCAGCCACGCATGATGCAGTCGTCCTGAAGCGATGGCATCGCAGAATGTGCGAAAGGCGTCATTATGCCCGATAACATGCAGCGAAGCGCGACGCGCCTCATCCATCGGGGAAGCGATGGCGTTCGGGTCGGCTTCCGCAGCAGACTGGGCGCGTCGGGCCGCCACAATTCAGCGCCTTTCCAGAAAGGTCTCGATCAACCCGACGACCGTGTCTGTGATGGTTGCGACATCTTCGCTTTCCGAGGCAACACGGGCGAAACGGCCTGGCTCCGCTTCCGCGATTGCCCGGAAGCCTTCCGCCACGCGCTCATGGAACGACCGGTCAGCGCTTTCATAGCGGTCCAGTGGCGCGCCCTGCCCCGATATGGCCACAGCCCTCGCCATTGCACGGCGCAGTCCTGTTTCCAGATCGACCTGAAACAGAACGGTCAGATCGGGCGTCATCCGCACCAGATCACGAAGCGACTGCACCATATTGATGAGCGCCGGATCGCCATTGCCGCGACCATAGGCCTGATAGGCCATCGTGGAATCGAAAAAACGGTCGCACAGCACGATTTTCCCGGCTTCGACGGCCGGGCGGATCACCTGATCCACGTGATCGCATCGCGCGGCGAAATGCATCATGATCTCGGCGCGAGCCGACAGATCGTGTCCGCCAAAAAGCAGAAACTCACGAATCGCCTCTGCACCGGAGGAACCGCCCGGCTCCCGCGTCGTCACCACCTCATGACCCGCGGCACGCAGGCGCTCTCCGACAGCCCTGATCTGCGTGGACTTTCCGGCACCCTCTCCCCCTTCGAAAGTGATGAAGGCACCGGTGTTCTTGCGAGAAGCCATCACCCTATGAGTGACGCTTCATACCGAGACGTGCTGCGATCCTGCCACCAAAGCCAAGCTTCGCCACAGCGCCCCCTGCTTCCAGTGGCACTGTAAGGACACGCCCCTGCGGCACGGCTGGTGCAGCAGCAGCGTCACCCGGCGCAGCGGGAACAACGGAATTGTTCGTGGGATTGGCCGGGAGAGTAATCGTGAGCTGCCCGATAACCTGCCCCGCCTGCACGGGAGCAATAACCGGCGAGGGATAATCGACGGACACATGCACGCGCGACTGCCAGCCATGCGGCATCAGGAACGTCACATCACGCGCAGCGATGAGCGGCACGGTGCCATTCACGCCCATCCACACGGGAGCCTGATCGATGACCTGTCCCTTGTGCGCAATCGCCGCCAGTTCGAAATTGGCGAAGGACCAGCCGAGCAGGCGCTCACCTTCATGAGCACGCGCATTGGTGGATGGCAGTCCATTCACCGTCATGATGACCCGGCGACCGTCCCGCTTCGAGGAAGCGCAGAGACCGAAGCCCCCCGCATCCGTGTGACCGGTCTTGAGACCGTCCGCCAGTCCCTTGTCGACCAGAACGTTCCGGTTGCCCTGATTGATCTTGTTGAACGCGAAGGATGTTTCCGAAAAGTAATGATAATATTGTGGAAAATCGCGGATCAGATGCCCGGCGATGGTGCAGGTGTCCCGCGCCGACATGTAATGCCCCTCGGCAGGCCAGCCGGTGGTGTTCATGTAGTGCGTGTTGGTCATGCCAAGTTTGGCCGCCGTATCGTTCATAAGAGCGACAAACTGCTCTTCCGAACCGGAAATGCCTTCAGCCAGCACGATACACGCGTCATTGCCGGACTGGATCAACATGCCCTGAATAAGATCCTGCACTGGGATGCTCTCGCCCAGTGGCACGAACATCTTCGAGCCCTGCATGCGCCACGCCCGCTCGCTGACCGGGAAGGTCTGCTCCAGCTTGATGCGTCCCGCTCCGAGCATGCCGAAGACGACATAGGCCGTCATCATCTTGGTCATGGAGGAAGGCGGCATGTGGTCGTCCGCTGCCTTCTCCAGAAGCACTTCGCCACTGTCGAAATCGGTGATGCAGGCCCAGCGCGCAATGGTGTCCACCGGCCCGATCGGCGTCATGGCCGGGCTCGCATCGATGGGCGCACTTGGCGCTGCGGCGGCCGAAGCGCCGTGATGGCCAGCGTGTTTTACCTTCGCAGGTCGCGCAGCGCGGGACATACCCGGCAGCATGAGGCTGGCGCCACCAGCCAGCGCGGCAGTGCCGCTCGCAAGAAGAATCCGTCGGGTCTGCACGTTTCAATCCTATTCGACGACGATATGGGCACCCGTTAACCCGAGCCCGAGGGCCTGGTCCAGTGCCGTATCTGCTTCATTAACTGTCTGGAACGGTCCAACACGCACGCCCCAGGCCGGTCCCCGGCTATCATTTGCATAGCGTACCGTGCCGCCGGCTTTGGCCGCTTCCATCGCGGCATAGGAACGCTGGGTGAACCGCCCCGTCTCCACCCACAGACTGCCGGCTGTTGGAATATTCTGCACATAGGTCGCAGGCAGAACCGGCAGTGCCACAGGTGGCGTACCGACCGCGTTCTGAACAGCGGATGGCGCAGCAACTGTTGACTGCCGTCCGGGAGCATCCAGCGCTTCCTCCCGCACCGTCTCCACCGGAGCCGCATTCATGGCAAGCAGAGGGCCGCCGGGAAGCGTCTCCGCAAAAACCCTGCTCGGTAGTTCATCCTCGACCACTTCGACACGGGCAGGCCCCTGCCCCATACCCAGAAGTTGTGCGGCGCGCGGCGTGAGAGAAAGGAGACGTCCACGTTGTGCGGGTCCGCGATCATTGAGACGAACGGTGATCTGGCGCCCATTATCGAGATTGCGCACCGTGACCTGAATCGGCAGTTGCAGTGTCGGATGCGCGCCCGCCATCGCTTGCGGATCGTAGACCTCTCCGTCCGCTGTCAGCCGGGGTGATGTATTGGTATCCATGACAGCAAGACCGGTTTCCCGATAAGCAAATTCCTGCCTTGGATAAAGCCAGCGGCCATCCGCCATATAGGCTGCGCCGACTTCATAGTGAATATGCGATGCCAGCGGCGGAACCTGCTTGTGACAGCCCGCCAGCGCCAGTCCAGACAGCAGCAGCAGCCAGCGCACCGCATAACAGCCCGCAGCCTGCTTCATGTGGTCAAATTGCCCATCAGTCCGACACCCAGAGCGTAATAATCCGAGGGGTTGTAACGGCGGATAACGTTGAAATTGTGATAGACCATGAAGGCTTCGCCACCCTCGCCATCCGGACGCACGATCGCGCCCTCAACATCCCCGCGCCGGAATTCCGAACCGTCTTCCCGCCTTACGCCGGCCTCCATCCATGCCTTGAGCGAACGCGTCGCGGAACGACCGATCTGGGACTGTGTCAGGGACGCAGGCACCCTTACCGGCTGCCCCCACGGTTCACCCGTGCGCCAGCCACTTTTAGCGAGATAATTGCCGATCGACATCAGCACATCCGGCACGGTTTTCCAGATATCGGCGCGAGATGAGCCGTCAAAGGCACGGGCATATTTGAGATAGGCGCTTGGCATGAACTGCGGCTGTCCCATTGCGCCCGCATAGCTGCCGGACATGGCAGCGGGTGTAATCCGGCCTTCATTGAGAATTTTCAGCGCATTCAGCAGTTCGGAGCGGAAAAACGCGGCGCGACGCCCGTCAAAAGCCAGAGTCGCCAGAGCATCGACCACATTGAAGCCGCCAGTGATGCGGCCATAGTAGGATTCCAGACCCCAGATTCCCATGATGGGCTGCTGATCAACCCCGGTCTCGGACGTCACCTTCGCCAGCGTATTACCGTATGTGCCGTAGGCTGTGCGCCCTGCCTCTATCTTCGCGGACGTGAGCACCTTTTCGCGGTATTGCGCCCATGTCAGCGTGAACTCGGGCTGATGGCGGTCCAGCTTGAGAACCTTGGCGTTCGGCTCGCGGGTCTGCTTCAGGGCGGCATCCACGATCCCTTCCGACAGCCCCATACCGAGAGCCTGCCGCCGCACATCCGCGAGGAAAGTGCCATAGGAACCCGCCGCCAAGGCGACAGAAGACGGGCGGATAAGGCCTGTCGCCGCAGCACCGGCAAGCGTAAATCCGCCAAGCATGGCGCGACGCCCCATCATTTCTCTCATGCCCGAGCGCTCTCCAGTTCCATAGATACCCTGTGCGGAGCGGCCCAGCTTTCCGGCTGGCCAGACCGCAATTTTCTTTACTGCGAATATTACGGTTTCTCCAGAGGCCCAGCAGCGGCTTGCGATTTTTCCTTACCGGCGTGGACAGCGCATCACACAAGTTTCAGCGGTCGCCGGTCGATAATTCCATAAAAAATGAAATGTTCGAAAGGATTGACGCCCGCAGCCGCAACATCCGGGTTGGCCGCCAGATATGATTTGACATCAAAATACGGATTAGGATTGCGCCCTTCTTTCCACCCTATTTTCCGGAAGTGAAAGCTGGGGTCCATATTGGACTGCCGGACATCGACATAAGTGCGGGCATACCATTCCCGATCGAAATAACGACACGCGACAGGCAGAGCCTCGGCCTGCTCCTCCGTCAGTCTTTCCGGTCCGGAAAAAGACTGCTCGACCACCGCGCCCACAGTGGCGCTATGCGGGATGGTTCGCCTGCGAACCCCAAGGGCAGCGGGAGCCGGTTGATCGCCCACGGCACGACGCAATGCCTCCAGTCTTTGGGGACCATCTTCCGGAAGACCGGGAATGGCCTGCGCCAGTTCAGCGATGGAACGAAACGTAACTGTCACGAAGAGATGCCTTTTTGAACTGTGTGACATGCTCATCCGACATGCCGCCCACCAACTATAATGACGCAACCGTAAGAAGAAACATATCGCGGGAGGAAATGTTTATTCCGCAGCCATGCGAGCGTTTGAAAGAGAAGCGCAAACCGTGCAAGAAACCGGCAAATGGCCCCGATCCCTTCCAATCCGCTGCTTTCGTGGTTGCCCGTCATGGCGGAAAACCCACTGGCGCAAGCAGCTATCATCATCCTCGGCACCTTCATTCTTGAGGATGGCGCTACGATTCTCACCGCCATCGCTGTCGGCAACGGCGCTGTCAGTGCGCCGCTGGCATTGGCGTCCCTCTATATTGGCATCGTGACGGGCGACGCAGGACTTTACGGACTAGGGCGACTAGCCGCGTTCTGGCCCGCAGCCAGCCGGTGGGCGCCGCGCAATAGCGACCGGGATGGAACCAACTGGTGGCGGGGAGCCGCTCTTTTCCGTGTGATCTTCCTCTCGCGGTTCATTCCCGGTACGAGACTGCCGATCTACACAGCCTCGGGCTTCTTCAGCGCCGGATTCCAGGTTTTCATTCTGGCCACAGCCATCGCAACCCTGTTCTGGACGACAGCGCTGTTTGCCCTCTCCCTAAAAATCGGCCAGATTCTCATGAATGAACTGGGAGCATGGCGATGGGTCGGCGTGGCAGGATTCGTCGTGGCCATGACCGTGGTCGGTCGTCGGGTCGCCCGTATGCAATCGTCATCTTCGCGGGATTGAACTGGAATGGAACAACTGCATCACACAGACCTTTCCGATCTCGCAACAGATGATCTGATGGAAAGCGGCTCGCCCTTCTCCTTCCCCGAGGCGCCGCCGCGTTCCACTCCGCAGCCCCCTGAACGGCAGGCGCCTTCTTTGGAAAAAAAATCAACAGTTCGCCGACTATGGGAAAAATTGAAAAACAAGCCGGAAAGCGATGAGCCGCTAAGTTTCTTTGAATTCTGGCCCGGCTGGCTCTTTTACACCCCTATCGTTGCCTACTGGATCGCACTCGGTGTGCGGTATCGTGACTTCGGACTGCCGACCGCCGCCAATCCGCTTATCACCACAGGCGGCCTGTGCGGCGAAAACAAAAGCGAAATCCTTGATCTCGCCGGACCTTTTGCCCGGAAATACATTGCACCCTATGTCATTCTGGACACCGACCGCGATGATTTCGCCCGTGCGAAAGCGGCCCTCGTCGCCAAGGGGATCAAGGGGCCCATCGTCGTCAAACCCGATGTTGGCTGCAACGGCACAGGCGTCAAACTCGCCCGCACGGACGACGCGCTGCGCGATACGCTGGCGCAGTATCCCCGCGGGGTCCGACTGGTGCTGCAACGTCTCATTCCTTGGGACTATGAGGCTGGCCTATTTTACATCCGTCACACGGATGAGCCTCAGGGCCGCATCACATCCATGACCTATAAGGATGTGCCGATGCTGCTGGGGGATGGCGTCTCGACAGTCTCCGAACTTCTGGAAAACGACCCCCGCACCCGTCTCCTGCCTGAGATTTACCGCCCTCGCCTTGCCGCCCGCCTCCACGAGGTGCCAGCAAAGGGAGATACAGTGCCTCTCGTGTTCACGGGCAACCACTGCAAAGGCTCGGTTTTCCGCAATGGCGCGGTGGATATCACCCCGGAACTGTCGAATATCATCGACCGGATCATGCAGGATTTTCCCGAGTTTCACTTTGGCCGGATCGATGTGAAATTCCGGTCGGTCGAAGCACTCCGACAAGGCAAGGATTTCGAAATTATCGAGGTCAACGGCGTCGGTTCGGAAGCCACCCACATTTGGGATTCACGCACCACCCTGCGTGAAGCCTACGCCGCCCAGTTCCACCATTATGGCGAGGCATTCAGAATAGGTGCGGAAAACCGCCGTCGCGGCTGGAAATCCACCACGCTTCCAGCTGGTATCCGCCTGTGGCTGGAACAGCGTCGACTCCTGCGCTCCTATCCGCTGAACGACTGACCTGCCTCAAAGGCGGTCAGTCCGTGGGAAGCCCACCATTTCCAAAGATATAGTTGCTGACCTGCTGCTCGAGACTGACCGGCTCGCGGGTATTGGTGATCACGTCGCCAGCCTTGGTCAGCTGGGAAGATTTGCCCGGTTCAACCAGCAGCGCGTTATCGCCTGACATTGTCATGGCGCCCACACTCAACTCGCTGTCGATGGGAAAATGCAGCGTATCGTTCACTTCAAAATTCACGACAGCCATCTGGGTCTTCGGATCAAGATGAATCGCCGAGACACGCCCGATGGGAACTCCACCCAGTTCGACAAGCGCCCCCCGTGCCAGCCCATTGGCAGAGACGAAACTGGCTGACAGAGGATAGCGCACCGCCCCAAAACTAGTCTGTGTCCCGTGAGCGTACAGCGCAAATCCCGCTGCCACCGCCAGCACGGCAAAACTGAAAATGGTCGTTCCTGTCTGGCGGCCACGGGCCATGCTTCTTTTGCTCCTGTCCGACGTCATACGAACGTCTTTGGCAGATAAGGCTGCCTCTCACGCCCGGGTCAAGAAGCGAAGCGCAAATCGTGACAAGAGAGGTATCGCTCCGGGGCGAGTAAGTCTAATTATTACCAAAGCATTTCCGACTCAGCCGGAAATCGCGTTCGCTGTCATTTCGATTGGGTTGATTACATGACGCTGCTGCAGGCCATTCTCATCGCCATACTTCAAGGCGCAACCGAACTGTTTCCGGTAAGCAGCCTGGGGCATGCGGTGCTGCTCCCCGCCCTCCTGCACTGGCCTTTCGACGAAGGCGATCCCGCCTTCCTGCCATTTCTCGTCATGCTGCATCTGGGAACGTCCGTCGCGCTGTTCGTCTTCTTCTGGAGAGACTGGGCGGCCATCATCACTGGCGCCCTTGGATTGCACGGACGCGCTTACCGGCTGGAAAGCTTCCGTATCCTGATGCTGCTGGCCATCGCCACGCTTCCCGCCGTCATCGTCGGCGGTCTTCTGGAACGCGCGCTCAAGCATCTGTTCGGTTCGCCTTTTCCCGTGGCGGGGCTTCTGGTCGCAAACGGCCTGATGCTGCTCATTGTCGAGCGCCTGAAGTCACGAGGCGTAACAACCACCTCCACAACGCAGGAAGATCGCCCGATCGCGAGCCTTACTTCCAGCGACGCCCTTTTCATCGGCACGTTCCAGTGCCTTGCCCTGTTCCCCGGCATGTCCCGCTCTGGTGCTACAATTGCCGGAGGCCTGCTGCGCGGTCTGCATCATGACGTGGCGGCACGCTTTTCCTTTCTGATGGCCGAGCCGATCATTCTTGCTGCCACGGTCCATCAGACCCTGAAAATGCGGCACATGACCATCTCGCATGACCAGATCCATCTGGCGTTCGTGGCGGCCAGTGTGGCGGGCGTTACGGCGCTCATCAGCACCGCCATTCTCATGCGTTACTTTCGTAATCACGACAAATGGGCGCTGGCTCCGTTTGCCTATTACTGCATTGCGCTCGGACTGGGTTCTCTCGTTTATCTCGGCAGCACGCACTGATCCCACACAGGCTCTGGCAGGCAAGAAGGTTCCTTTCCCTTCCCTGCCAGAGCAGCCGAATTTCTTCATCCAGTATACAAACAAACGCCCAATAACGGGTTGACTTGGCACCCGCATCTGGATAATTCAGCGCTCACCGGTGCAATGGCGGCGTAGCTCAGCGGTAGAGCAGGGGAATCATAATCCCTTGGTCGGCGGTTCAAATCCGTCCGCCGCTACCATTCACCGGGCTTTCCCCTTCTAAATGGTTCTGCAGATCAGGATACAGTCTTGAGAAGCGGCACATACGCCTCAGCGTTGCGGCAGCTATCGTGCAGCCTGTCCGGAAAACGCGCTTTCTCCCCTGCCCTTGCCCCCTTTCGAGGCCGCATCCAACGCGCCGTAGAGAAACCAGAGCAGAGCCCCTGTCTTGATTGTCACCCCATTGGCGCCAATGCACAGCGACGTCGCGAAATAGAGTGCGATCATCGTTTTCATGACAGCCGCTTCGGGTGATGCATTTCTGCGGAAAGCGATGACAAGGAACAGCACGAGGGTCAGCGGCAGCCCCAGCGAGTTGAACAGATAGGCATAGCCGGTATCCGCCACGTATACGGGAGACGCCGCAAAGCCGAACCAGGGCGCCAGGCTCCAGTCATCCAGAAGCCGCCCGGAAAACAGAAGCCGCCCCTTGAAATCGTCAGTAATGATGCTGGGCTTTACGCCGGGAAGTTCATGCAGAGACCCGACAACCGTCAGAGCCGTTGCGATCAGAACTGGCAGGGAAATCACAAACAGCGAGGAACGACAAAGGGGTGTCAGGCGCACCAGAACCAGCAACAAGCAGCAGGCCGTCGCAAAACGTGAATCGGACAGGACGATGCACAGGAAACCCAACGCCATCAGCAGAACCAGCGACTTGGCCGACTTCCGATTCCAGATACTGAGCCCCCACGCAAAAACGATCGTAGCGAAATTTCCCAGCGACACCGGCTCCAGAAACACCGACGAAATACGGGCTGGACCAAGAATGGAGGGAAGATACGTGCGTGCATCGGCACCACGATTGCCGCTCACAAAGGACGTCGTGTTCTGGTAGTTGATGACATCAGCACCCAATGCGCCCTTATCCACGTAATATTTCCAGATATTGAAAAACTGGCCGTAAACATTGAACGCGAGAAGTTCGAAAAAACCAAAGAACAGAACAAGCCCCATGATGATCCACATGGTCGATTTTGCTGTTCGAAAGGTCGATGTCGTTCCCAGAATGTAAAAGACATAGGGCACCCAGAGATCATGAAGGATCTTGAGTGAAACGGCCGGATTGATCAGGTGGGCGGCCACGACATAAGCGGCAATGATGCCCGACAGAATAACCGCAAAAGGACGGATCTGTTTGCGCGCGTACCATGTGGCGGCGAAAATGATGAGTAGCTCAAAAACCGCCACCACTGCGCTGGAAGTATGCAGCACCCCTTTTGTGTCGAGCAGACAGAGAAGTGGGTTGAACATGACGGAGGCGATGACAAGCCATTTACCCACCAGAGAGCCGGTCATCGCACGCACGCGCGGTTTCGCGGAAAAGGGCAGGCTCGCGTTTGCGGCGGGCTGGGCAACGGCAATGGTCATGACATCTCACAGGCAAACAGACCACAAAGCGTCATGAAGCGGTCTGGACGTATGTTTGCGACGCTACGTTGGTTCCAGATGAAAAGCCAAGACCATTCATCAGTCCGGGGCGGGGTACATCCTTGGATAAACGATCTCGCTGTCCGGTCCCGGCGCGTGCGGCGCGCCTTTCTTGCCGCATGCTGCAAGCGGCAGAGCCACACTCACGAGAAGGAACAAGCTCATAACACGGCGGATCATCATGCCACACGCTCCCCGTTGCCAAGTTTTCCGAGCCACGCTTCAGCCTCACGGCGCACATTACTGCCCGCAGTCCCGCCCTCGCTTGTGCGCGAGGCGATAGAGGCTTCCACCGTCAACACGGAATAGATGTCCTGCGTGATCCCCGGCTCCACGGACTGCATCTCAGCCAGGCTCAGATCGGACAGATCAACACCCTTCTCTTCCGCCATGGCCACCAGACGCCCCGTGACATGGTGAGCCGTGCGGAACGGCACCTTGAGAACACGAACCAACCAATCAGCAAGGTCCGTGGCCGTCGAAAACCCGGAACCGGCATATTTCCGCATCTGCTCCACGTTCGCAGTCAGGTCACGCACCATGCCGTCACAGGCTGCCAGCGTGAGCGCCATCGCTTCCGTCGCCTCGAATACAGGAACCTTGTCCTCCTGCATGTCCTTGGCATAGGCCAGCGGCAGACCCTTCATCACTGTCAGCAGGCTCACCATCGAGCCCAGCACACGACCAACCTTCGCGCGCGCCAGTTCGGCGGCGTCCGGGTTGCGCTTCTGCGGCATGATGGAAGAACCGGTCGTGAAGGCATCCGTCAGACGAATGAAGCTGAACGGCGACGAGCACCAAATGACGATCTCTTCCGCGAAACGGGACAGGTGCATCGCCATGATGGAGAGCGCTGAAAGATATTCGAGCGCGAAATCACGGTCTGACACGGAATCGAGTGAATTGGCTGTGGGACCGTCGAACCCAAGCGCCGCCGCCGTCATTTTGCGGTCGATGGGGAAAGACGTTCCAGCGAGCGCGGCCGACCCAAGCGGGCACTCGTTCAGGCGCTTGCGGGCATCCGCCAGACGGCCACGATCGCGCGACAGCATCTCGACATAGGCCAGCAGATGGTGGCCAAACGTGACCGGCTGCGCAGTCTGAAGATGTGTGAAACCGGGCATCGCGGTGTCGGCATATTCCAGCGCCCGCGTGGCGAGTGAGCGCATCAGCGCCTCAACCTGCCCGCTGATCCCGTCGATGGCGTCGCGCACCCAGAGGCGGAAATCCGTCGCCACCTGATCATTGCGCGAACGCCCGGTGTGCAGGCGCTTGCCCGCCTCGCCGATCCGGTCGCTCAGACGCGCTTCGATGTTCATGTGGATGTCTTCAAGCGCCTCGTCGAACGGGAATGAGCCCGCTTCGATCTCCGCACCGATTTCGGTCAGACCGCGTTTGATGGCGGCTTCATCGTCAGCGCTGATGATGCCGACCTTCTTCAGCATGGCGGCATGAGCCAGCGAGCCCGCGATATCCTGCCGCCACATGATCTTGTCGAAGCCGATGGACGCATTGATCTCGCGCATGATCGCGGACGGCCCACCAGCGAACCTGCCGCCCCATTGCACGTTCGCGCCGCTTTCTGCTGGCTTGCTCACTGCCTTCTGCTCGTCCACACTCATCGAATGCCCCAACATGCTTTTAGCCGCCACGCCTCATGCATGACCTCGCGACGGCGTTCCGTCCTTCTCTTGGGCGGCACCCTAATCGCAGGCCTGACCGCGCGCAAACAGCTTCACGCTCAGGGAGCGACAGATACGCCGCGCGCACCATCCTCTCTGGAGCGCGAGTCACCGCGCCCGCTCCCGACGGAAACCTTCACAGATAAGGACGGAATCGAGCATACGCTGGCTGATCTTCGTGGACGCGCCACCATCGTGCATCTTTGGGCGACATGGTGTGGGCCATGCATAAAGGAACTCCCCGCGCTAGCCGCCCTGACGCCTTCGCTGCAACAGGTGGGCATTGATGTGCTGCCGGTTGCGGTGGATCATCGCGGTGCGGAAGTCGTGCTGCCATACCTTGAAAAACTGAAGCTCGGCACCTTTGTTACATACTACGATCAGAGGCGGGCCATACCGGCCAGTCTGGAGCAGGAAGCCCTGCCACTGACCCTTTTTCTCGATCGACAGGGAATGCTGGTCTGTACCCACGCCGGACAGATCCTGTGGAACGAGACAGGGGCGCGGGATACGCTTCTTCGACTGATAACCTGATAAGGAAATACGATGAAACTCAGCGCACGCAACCAGATCAAGGGAACGATCACCGCCATCGAAAAAGGCGCGACCACGTCTCATGTCAGCATTGACATCGGTGGCGGCGCGATTGTCATGGCGTCCATCACCAATGAGGCCGTGGCGGATCTGAAACTCGCCATCGGAGAAAAAGCCTATGCCGTGATCAAGGCGTCGGATGTGATGGTGGGCGTGGACGCCTGAAGGCTGCCAGGACCGCAGACTTGACCACAGAGTTGGGTCCTTCGATAACGGCGTGCCCTTTTTGCTTCGTGCAATCAGGGCGCGCGCCCTTACAATTCTTCAGTTGACGATCAAGCAGGCACGATGACCGGACCGGACAAGACGAAAACGAGCAACGCATCGACGGACGGTTATCGCGACACCGTGTTTCTACCCAAGACGTCGTTTCCCATGCGCGGCAATCTGCCGAAACGTGAGCCGGAGCTTCTCGCGCGCTGGCAGGAAATGGACCTCGACGGCAAGATTCTCGCCGCCAGCGAAGGCAGGCCGCTGTTCGTGCTGCACGATGGCCCTCCTTATGCAAACGGCAACCTGCATATCGGTCACGCCCTGAACAAGATTCTCAAGGATGTGATCAACCGAAGCCACCACATGGCAGGGTTCGCAGTCCATTACATCCCCGGTTGGGACTGTCACGGCCTGCCCATCGAGTGGAAGGTCGAAGAAGAATACCGCAAGGCGAAGCGAGACAAGGATTCGATCCCCGTTCTCCAGTTCCGCGCTGAATGTCGTGCATGGGCCGCCAAGTGGCTTGATGTGCAGATGGGCGAGTTCCAACGTCTCGGCGTGCAGGCCGAATGGGGCCGTCGCTATTCGACGATGGATTACAGCTCGGAAGCCGCCATCGCTGCGGAGATCGGCCGGTTCCTGCTCAACGGCGCGCTCTATCGCGGCCTGCGTCCGGTCATGTGGAGCCCGGTCGAGAAAACCGCTCTCGCTGAAGCCGAGATCGAATATCACGACCATAAATCCACGACGATTTATGTCGCGTTTCCCATCATCTCCGATCCGACATCCGCCCACGCGCTGGAAGGTGTATCGGCCGTTATCTGGACGACCACGCCATGGACGATCCCGGCCAACCGGGCCATCGCCTATAATCCGGAGATCACTTACGTCGTCCTGCGGGTCGATGAGACTTCCGACGAGGCTCTTCTTCAGCCGGGTGAAAAAATTCTCGTGGCGGAAGGACTGGTTGAGAAAGTCTGCAAGGATTGCGGCGTTCTCGCGCACCACGTTCTCTACACCATGCCCGGTTCCGCCCTGAAAGGTGCCATCGCGGCGCATCCGCTGCGTGGACAGGGTTACGATTACGACGTGCCGCTGCTCGGCGCCGATTATGTGACGGATGATGCGGGCACGGGCCTCGTGCATACGGCACCTTCGCACGGTGAGGACGACTTTGCGCTCGGCATGGCCAACGGTCTCGAAATCCCGGAACTGGTTGCCGATGACGGTCGCTATGTGGACTGGGTGCCGCTGTTTGCCGGAACGCACGTCTTCAAGGCCGCCGAGCCGGTGTGCGAAGCGCTGACGGCTGCGAAGAACGCACATGCCGGGAAAACCGCCCCCGTCGGTCTGCTGGCGCGCAACGAGCTCGTCCATTCCTATCCGCATTCATGGCGCTCCCGTAAGCCGGTCATCTATCGCGCCACGCCGCAATGGTTCATCCGCATGGATGGTGACACGCAGATCCGCACAAAGGCGCTCCAGGCGCTTGGCGACGTCACCTTCGTTCCGGCCCAGGCGCGCAACCGGTTGACTTCGATGGTCGCTGACCGCCCCGACTGGTGCATTTCCCGCCAGCGCGCATGGGGCGTGCCCATCGCCGTGTTCGTCAACAAGCAGACAGGCGAAGTTCTCCGTGACGCCGCCGTCATGGAGCGAATCGTTGAGGCTTTCCGTGAAGATGGCGCGGATGCGTGGTACAGCAGCGATCCGTCACGTTTCCTTGGCGATGCCTACAACACCGCGGATTACGAGCAGGTGTTCGATGTGGTGGATGTCTGGTTCGAGAGCGGTTCCACCCATTCGTTCGTACTGAACCAGCCCGGTATGCGTTTCCCGGCGGACCTTTATCTGGAAGGCTCGGATCAGCATCGTGGCTGGTTCCAGTCCTCTCTGCTGGAAAGCGTTGGCACACGCGGAATCGCGCCGTATCGCACGCTGGTCACCAATGGCTTCGTGCTTGATGAGCAGGGCCGGAAAATGTCCAAATCGCTGGGCAACGTCATTGCCCCGCAGGACGTGAACGACACGCTTGGAACCGACATCCTCCGTCTGTGGGTGATGAACTCGGACACCAACGAAGATCTTCGGATCGGCAAGGAAATCCTCAAGCAGCAGGGCGAACTCTATCGTCGCCTGCGCAATACACTCCGCTGGCTTCTGGGCGCTCTGGAAGATTTCTCCCCTGAAGAAGTCGTTCCATATGAGGAACTGCCAGAACTCGAAAAGTGGGTGCTGCATCGCCTGACAGAGTTCGATGGCATGATCCGTCAGGCCATCGACACCCATGAGTGGGTGGGCGTCTACCCTGCCCTGCATGGTTTCTGCACGACCGATCTCTCCGCGTTCTATTTCGATGTCCGCAAAGACACGATCTACTGTGATGCGAAGGACAGCCTAACGCGCCGCGCGGCCCGGACGGTCCTTGATGTGCTGCATCGTTGCCTGACGACGTGGCTTGCGCCGGTGCTGGTCTTCACGGCCGATGACGCATGGACGGCACGATTCGGCTCCGATACATCGGTGCATCTGGAAGCACTCCCCACCCTGCCCACTGAATGGGCCGATCCTGAACTGGCTGATCGCTGGACGACGCTACGCGCCGTGCGTCGTATCGTCACCACGGAGATCGAAACGGCCAGGCGCTCCGGAGAGATCGGTTCATCTCTTCAGGCCGCCATCGAAATTCCAGTCTATGAAGACCAGCTCAAGCTGTTCGAAGGAGTGGACTGGACGGAACTCGCCATTGTCTCGCAGGCTGAATTCTCGGTCATCCCCGCGGAAGCGCCTAAGAACGAGCGCGGTGCGGTGGAAGTGCCATGCGGTGTGCCCGTGGTGCGAGTCGCCGAGGGTGAGAAGTGCGAACGCTGCTGGAAAGTGCTTCCGGAAGTTGGGCAGAACACAGCCTATCCGACTCTGTGCGTGCGCTGCGCGGATGTGGTTGCGAACACCCCCTCCTGCGCTTCTGTCACCGGATAGGACTCGATGCGCCTGCATTATCGCTCTCTTGCGCTCGGGTTGTTCACGGCCAGTGTGACATTCCTGCTCGACCAGTTGTCGAAGCACTGGATTCTGTTCGACTTCAAGTTGCCGGAGAAAGGATCGGTTGCGATCTGTCCCGGCCTGAACTTCACGATGGTCTGGAACCACGCGATCACCTTCGGGATGTTCGGTGGCGCTGGATCGGCTGGCCGCGTGATTTTCTCTACCGTTTCGCTTGCCATTGTCAGTGCGCTGATGGTGTGGATCGCGCGTACACCACGCCTGCTGATCGCGGGGCTGGCGGGTGCCATCACAGGCGGGGCCGTGGGCAACGTGCTGGATCGCCTGCGTTACGGCGCGGTGGTGGACTTTATCCATGCTCACGCCTTCGGCTGGTCATGGTATGTTTTCAATGTCGCCGATGCAGCGATTGTGTGCAGTGTCATTGCTCTGATATTGGACAGTCTGTATCGCGAACGGCATCATCCGACAGGGGATGAAACCCGGACGGTCGAACGGAGCGCGGGGGACAGGTGAGGCAGAAAAGAATGCGAGTGATCGTCGGATTTCGACATATGGCTCTTGGGCTCGGGCTCGGCACGCTTCTGACGGGTTGCTCCGGCAACGACATCAATCGCGCCTTTGGTCTGCAACGCAGCGTGCCGGATGAATATACGGTGACAACGCGCGCGCCGCTCTCGATGCCGCCCTCGACGGATCTTGTGAAACCGGGTTCAGCGGTCGATCATCCGCGTGACGAGAGCGAACGGATGGAAGCGCTGGAGACCCTGTCTCCTGATGTTGCGCTTCGCGGCACGTCAGGGCCGGACAGTTCTGGCCAGACGATGCTCATCAACGAGGCCGACGAGGCTGCGGGCGAGCCGGATCGGGGTGAACTGGGCAAGGCTGGCGAAGGCTATGTCGATGCGCTGCTGTTCTGGAAAGGCGGTGGCGCGGGCTCTGTTGTCGATGGCGATGCCGAGAACCGTCGCCTGAAGGCCAACGCAGCTCTTGGAAATCAGCCGACGAAGGGTGCGACGCCCACCAAAAAAGCGAAATAATCAGCAGTCTTCACCCGACGCTATTATTCAAGGGTAAAGAAAGGCCCTGTCCGTTTACATGACGGACAGGGCCTTTTCAGTTTGAACGACGCCTCAGCTCAGTCCTTCCGCTTTCATGGCAGCTTTGACAGCAGGTCTCGCTCCCACGCGATCACGCAGGGCTACTGCTTTTTTGTAACCGGAAATGTCGATCTTGAGAAACGTCGTCCATGAGAGAATGACAAACGCATAGGCATCGGCCTGCGTAAAACCTGCTTCGAGCCAGAAATCGCGATCCGCTGGCAGCATGTCTTCCAGCTGCCCGATCCGGCGGATGGCGTTCGCAACGGCTTTCTCACGATCCGCACCCTCCAGTCCCGGCGCAAACAGCGCGCCGATCGCATCGTGCAGATCACCACAGAAACCGAGCGCTTCTTCGAGACGCGCGCGTTCCATCGAACCGCACGGAGGCTTGAAAGCCAGAATGGTGGAAAGATCGCCAATATACTGGAGAATAGCGGAATTCTGGGTCAGATAGACACCGGGCGACACCTCGAGGGCTGGCACCGCGCCTCGGCCGTTGATTTTCAGATAATCCTCACCAGTCTCGGTCTTTTTGGTCGCCAGATCGACCTTTTCCAGTGAATAAGGAATGTCCGCTTCATTGAGAACGATATGAGGGGCAAGCGAACAGGCGCCTGGGGTATAATACAGTTTCATGAAAACCTCATTCCTTCGAATTGGTAAACATAAAGACTAAACGCCCTGCTGACGAAAATCACAAATCAACACTCAAAGGTGAGTCGCATAAATTTACATATAAAAATAG
>NZ_JBDNXK010000042.1:0-29922 GCF_047721705.1 Acetobacter sp.
TAGCAATAGGAAAAATATAATATTTTTTTATTAATTTGAGTGGCGTCGTGCTGCCTCTTGCTTTCATGTGATCGCGGAAAGTGAGGCATCGCTCTGGCTAAAACTGGTCTATAGCCTTACTTTTCAAAGTAGCAGAAGGTGAGGGGCTCCCCCCCTCTGCGGTAGGCACCTCGCAGATCATCTGTCTGCGTCGTGTACCTACCTCGCCACCCTTCGTACCCCGATAGGCGAGGTCGATCTAGCAGCCTGCGCCGTGTGCACCCGACGACTTCCTTGTTTTCGCATAAGGCAGCGCCCGTGCTTCCCTGCGCCGATCTCCTGGCCTGGGCTGACGTGCCGGACCGGACATGCAGGAGAATCGCGACGGGCAGGAGGTTCTGACGTATCGAGAGGATCAGGCGGCATAGGGGCCGCTTGACCTCAAGACACCGTTCTCGTGCGTGGCGGCCACGACACATGTCTTACTGCAGTGACGCTTCGTGAGGGGCGCGTGGTGCGGGTGACGTATTTCCGGCCCGTGTGAGACGTTAGCCGGGCGAGATGGCGCGTGTGCGGGGGGCTGAGAGAATAATTTTGCGGGCAAGAATGTGAGTAAATATCAGTCCGTTTCATTGTGTGAACATAATAAGAACAAAAGGCTCCTCGTGCTTTCTCACTGACACCCCTTCCGCCATAGAGTGGAGCAATCCGTAGAAATCCGCCGATAATTGTCACCCTTAGACAATTCATGTTGCGCCTTAGACAATCAGCGCAATTTCTTCACTTCTTTTTCAGCCATCTTTTGCTGAGACGCGGCGCGCGTGTAGCGGCTGACTTCCGACAGTGTTTTGTGACCGGTAATGGCTGCGATTTCGTGCAGGAAACAACCTGCCTTAGCTAGTCGTCGCGCTACCGCTTTCCGCAGCTCGTGTAGTGAACACTGATCCGGCAAGCCCGCTTCTCGGCACCAATCCTTGAACACATTGTAGAAGCCATTGGCAGAGAGTGGCTGCCCTTTCGCGCCCACGGGAAATGTGGACGTGCTGTCTGCCCATGCATCAATCTCTTTCTGAAGCGCGGGATGGATGGGAATAAGCAGTTCCGTCTTTGTCTTCTGCTGCCGGACGAAGATCATGCGGCACGGATCTGTGGGGCCGATGCGGACTACTCTGAGCGGTGTTCCACGTGTGGATGACCGTCATGCTCTGAGCAGGATTGTGTATGTGATCCGTAACGGACTTCAGTGGAAAGATGCTCCGAAAGCCTATGATCCACATAAGACTTTATGCAAGGCTTTATTCAGTGGAGCCATCTCGGTGTTTTTGATGCATTGACAGTCTTGCATAATTGCAGTTCTGGTGTGCCCTGCATGGTTCTTCGTCCTGTTTCGGCAGAATGAAGCTAAGAGGGAAGTCCGGTGCAAGACCGACGCTGCCCCCGCAACTGTAAGTGGCGAGTTGCCAATCGCCCGCATGTCACTGGAGACAGTTCGTTTCCGGGAAGACTGATTGGCCACGATGACCCATGAGCCAGGAGACCTGCCGTGCATGTTCTCAACCACCGGCGGGGTGCCCGGGGCGGCTGTGCTTCGCGTCACGGTTTTCTCACTGTAAACCTGATGCGCATATGTCTGCCCTGTTCCTGTCATACTGAACGGGGTTCAGATGACTTTACAGTTTCCGGACAGGCAGACCGAACGCTGCGGTAACGTTCGTTATCCGCGATTGACTCTGCACCAGTGCTATCCGGTTTTTCCTTTCTGTTTTTCGTTTCTGTTCAGCGGTCTGCTTTTCCTGTCAGATGACGCCATCGCTGCGTCGGAGAGGCCCTCTCCGCCGAGCAGCGGCCAGAAAACAACCACAGCGAAAAACGTGCGTCCCAAAACTCTCAAGCCCGCAGCCGAACAGATCAATGTCACGGCTTCCCGCCGCAACCTGCTGGGACGGGCCGCGACAGCAAGCGAAGGCTCCATTACGGCCCGGGAAATTCAGCTTCGTCCGGCTTATCGTGTCGGTCAGATTCTGGAAGCTGTGCCCGGTCTGGTCGTCACGTCTCACTCTGGCGAGGGGAAAGCCAACCAGTTTCTTCTGCGCGGGTTCAATCTGGATCACGGCACCGATCTCGCCACTTTCGTGGATGACATGCCGATAAATGGCGTCAGCAACGCGCATGGTCAGGGTTATACGGACCTCAATTTCCTGATTCCCGAGCTGCTGTCAGGCGTGGATTACACCAAGGGACCGTTTCACGCCGATATCGGGGATTTCGGCGTCGCCGGTTCGGATCACATGAAACTCGCGGATGATGTGCCCCGACAGATCTCCCTGAGCGCCGGGACGCTGGGAGATTATCGCGCCTATCTTGGTGGGACGGTGCATCTCGCGAATGGTGATCGCTGGGTCAATGCTTTCAGTCTTTCCCATACGGATGGTCCGTGGAAATATCCTGACAATGCCAGAAGTATCAAGGCGATTACCCGTTATACGCATGGCGATGTAACGAACGGCTTTGATCTCACCGGGATGTTCTATCGCGGGCAGTGGCGCGCCACGAACGATCAGCCTCTGACCGCCTACAGCGAAGGACTGATCGGTCGATACGGTTCGCTCGACCCGACGGATGGAGGGTTTTCAGAGAGGTACAGCCTGTCTGGACACTATCATCTTGCCGACGACAACTGGAAATGGGTGACGAGTGCCTTTGCCGCGCACGATCGGCTGACATTGTGGAATGATTTCACGCATTATCTGGATGATCCGGTCAACGGCGATCAGCAGCAGCAGGATGAAACCCGCACGACTGTTGGGGGCAGCAGCACTTATTCACGGCAGGATCATGTCGGACGGGTGGAGACAGACACGCAGGTTGGTGTGCAGGGGCGGTATGATTTCCTGTATGTCGATCGGCGGCACACACGACAACGCGTGACACTGGCAGCCTGTCCATCCAGTCTGGGAGCAACGGTTCCCTACCTCTGCAATGCGGACAACATCAATCTTGGCTCGGCCGGAATGTTCGTTCAGAACACAACGCATTGGCTACCGTGGTTTCGAATGATTGTTGGTCTGCGCGAGGACTATCAAGGGGGCACGGACAGCAATCTGGTAGATGACAGTCTGACGCGCAAACATCAGTGGCTCTTTCAACCCAAGGGAAGTCTGGTCTTTGGGCCTTGGAAGAAAACCGAACTTTACCTGAGTGGCGGACGAGGTTTCCATTCCAACGACTTCCGGTCAGTATCCGGTTCTTACGCTTCGGATGAATTTGCCAAGGGATCGGTCAAAGTGCCTCTCATGACATCCGCTGTCAGCGGAGAAGCCGGCGTAAGAGCTACTCCACTTCGACACCTGAATGTGCAGGCGGCGGCCTTCATCATCGATTTTGATTCCGAACTCAGTTACGACGGAGACGCTGGCGTCACGTCACCCGGTCCTGCCAGCCGCAGACAGGGTGTTGAACTTTCCGCGCAGTACAATCCGTTTACCTGGCTTGAATTCAATACCGACCTGTCTTTTGCGAAGGCGCGATATCAAGCAAAAAACCTGGCCAGTTACGGCATTGATGGACACTATGTGACAAACGCGCCCAGCTTTGTCTGGTCTTTCGGTATCATTGCTGATCGTGGGCCATGGTATGGCGGCCTGCAGGTCCGCTGGCTTGGCGGCTATCCGCTGGTTGAAGACAACAGTTTACGATCAAAGGGCTATCAGGAGGTCAATCTGAACATCGGTTACCGCTTCACGAAGACTCTCAAACTGGAAGCCAGCGTCTTCAATGCCTTCAATGCGCATGCCTACGCCGCGCAATACGCCTACGATTACCGCCTGACACCGACCTCAGCAGTGCAGTCTGGAGCGACCGACCATCCCATTGAGCCGATCTCGGCGCGCTTTGCGGTGCAGTATGGTTTCTGATCTCGCGCAAGGGCACAAGCCCGCGCTCCGCCTGCGGATCATCATGCTGGGAACCTGTCTGGTTCTTACCAATCTGGGAATCTGGGTGTGGTCACTTGTGCTTTTCAGGCACTCACCAGTTCTTCTGGGTAATGCCCTAATTGCTTACGGGTTTGGCTTGCGGCATGCCGTGGATGCGGACCATATTGCCGCCATTGATAACGTGACACGTCAGTTCATCCAGATGGGCAAACGTCCGCTGACACTTGGCCTGTGGTTTGCGATCGGACATTCAACGCTTGTCGTGATCGCCACATTCGGCACGATCGTGCTTTCTCACACTTTGCAGGATCATCTGGAAATCTGGCGGAATATAGGAGGCGTGATCAGCACAGTCATCTCGGCAGGCTTTCTGTTCATTCTCGCCCTGATCAATCTTCTGGTTTTGTATTCGACCTGGCAGACCTACCGAAATGTCAAAAAGCATGGGGAAGAAAAGCCTGAAACGATCGAGAAGATTCTGCCTCAGAAAGGCGTGCTCGCCCGCTTTCTCAGGCCGTTATTCCAGCTGGTTTCCAAAAGCTGGCACATGTTTTTCCTCGGTTTTCTTTTTGGGCTGGGGTTCGATACGGCAACGGAAGTCTCCCTGCTCGGTCTGTCGGCATCCGAGGCCAGCCGTGGCATCGCCATTGCATCCATCATGATTTTTCCAGCACTTTTTGCCGCAGGCATGTCCCTTATTGATACGGCGGATGGTGTGCTGATGACAGGCGCCTACCAATGGGCCTTTGTCGATCCCCTTCGTAAACTTCGTTACAATATCGTCATCACTCTGGTTTCCGTGCTTGTCGCACTCGTCATAGGCAGCATCGAAACACTCAATCTTATTGCCGATCAGTTCAATGCGCAGGGGAAACTCTGGAATCTTGTTTCGTCGTTGGGAGAAAGCTTCAATACACTTGGTTTTATCTTTGTCGGCATGTTTGCTGTGTCATGGTCAGGCGCTGTGATTGTTTATCGTTATCGAAAAACCAAATAGGGGACCCTTTGGCTATGGTTTGACCAGTGCGGGTGTAGAATTATGTTTTGATGTTCAGTTCGTTTTTGGAAGAAACCAATGGGCTACTTTTAAGAAGATACGTTGCCATTCTGTGTGTCTTGAGGTGAGGCGCCGCAATATCGGGTTGAAGACGTTCGGAACATCTTTTCACCGAAGACCTTTGCTGATCACATACCCAATCCTACTCGGAACCCACCTATGGTCTAGGCGGGGTTTTACCTTGTCATCATCGGTCCATCTTTACGCTGTCTGTGTGCCTCCGCAGCAGATAGATGTCCATGATCCAGCCGTGGCGGGCGCGGGCCTCGGCCCGGGTTGCGATAATGCGCGGTCCGATTTGGGCGAGCGGGCCGGATAACAGAATCTGCTCGGCCATACCGACATAGGCACCCCAGTAGATGCTGATGGCATCGGCGGGGATGTACTGGAATGAGCAGTCACCATCCAGCATGACCACGACGGTATCCGTGCCCGGCGGCCAGCCATGGTCGCGCAACTGGCGTCCGGTGGTGACCAGAAATGGAGCGCCGATGTCGTTGAGCGGGATGGCGTGGGCGGCGGCCAGCATGTTCAGCGACATAATGCCGGGAATACTGCGGATCGTCATGGGGGCCGGATTTAGCTGAGCGGCAATCCGCAGGGTGCTGTCATACAGGGCAGGGTCGCCCCAGACGAGGAGCGCGACCGTGCCGCCCTGGGGCAGGTTGGCATGGATTGCTTCGTTCCACGCATGGGCGATTGCCTGGTGCCAGTGCGCGACGCCTCTGCGGTAGTCGGGGGCAGCGACGTCGCGACGGGGCATGTCAAATTCGACGATACGAACAGCAGGGTTGGTCAGCACCTCCGCGCAGATGGTCCGGCGTAGTTCGGCAAGATCGGCCTTGTCTTCACCCTTGCGCGGTATGAGGATTAGGTCGGCGGCATTGAGTTCACGCACGGCCTGGAGGGTCAGATGTTCGGGATTTCCCGTGCCGATGCCGACAAGCACCAGATCGATCATGAAACGCTCTCCCTCAGATTGGTTGCCAATGCGCCCGATGTGACCACCCGAGGCAGGTCATTCTGTCTCGGGTTCCGAGAAGCGGGGCGCGGTGCCGACAGGGCGGAAGCGACGGTCATAATCGCCGGCATAGAGTCGACTTTCGCCGAACTCCGTCGCCCCAATCGCAGGACCGACAAGGATCAGCGCCGTGCGTTCCAACTCGCTGGCCAGTGCGGACTCCAGCGTCGCCAGCGTGGCCCGGACGATGCGTTCATCCGGCCAGCTTGCGCGCCACACGATGGCGACGGGGCAGTCGGCCCCATAATGCGGGATGAGTTCGGCCAGAACGCGGTCCAGCACATGAATGGACAGATGGATCGCCAGTGTCGCGCCTGTAGCGGCGAAAGCGACAAGATTCTCCCCTGGCGGCATGGCGGTGGCCCGGCCGGAGGTGCGTGTCAGCACGACCGACTGGGCGATACCCGGCAGAGTAAGCTCTGCACCCAGTGCGGCGGCGGCGGCGGCGAAGGACGGCACGCCGGGCGTGACGTCATAAGGAATGCCCAGTTCGCGCAGACGGCGCAGTTGCTCACCCATGGCGGACCACACCGACAGGTCGCCGGAATGCAGCCGGGCGACGTCATGGCCCGCTTCATGCGCCGCTACGATTTCGGCGATGATCGCGTCCAGCGACAGTGGCGCAGTATTCACGATGCGCACGCCGGGCGGGCAATGGTCGAGCAGCGCCGCCGGAACCAGCGATCCGGCGTAAAGGCAGACGGGACTGGCCGCGATCAGGTCTCGTCCGCGCAAGGTAATGAGATCAGGTGCGCCGGGTCCGGCTCCAATGAAATGAACCGTCATGGAGTGTTCCTTTCTGCGATCGCGGCCATGGCCATCCCGTCGGTAGAAGTCGCGCGCGGGTTGAGCAGGTAAGCGCCTGTTCCGGCAGCGGCCAGTGCGGACGATTCAGCGACACTGCCGGTGCCGTAGCGGGTCATGGCACGATTGGAACGGGTGGGTGTGCTGATATGCGCCAGCGTTTCAGCCTCCAGCGCGTGGATGGGTAACCCCATTTCCTTCGCCAGCGCCAGTAGAGCCGGTGAGGCGGCCTTTTGCGCGACCGTGGCCAGAGCGTCGATACCTTTGGCGCCACCCGCCGCTGCCAGAGCATCCCGCAGCGATGCGAGGCTGGCGGCCTGCCGGAAGCCGAAGCCTGCGACCCTCATCGTGTCACGCTCCACTGCACGACAGGACGCGCCGGGCTCCATCCACGCATCGACCCCAGCGAGGCGGCTTTCGCCAGTTCGACACGCAGCAACTCGCCCCCCTTCTGTCCATGCCACAGGGTCAGCAAGGCTTCGGTTTCCAGCGTGACACCGTTTGCGACGATCCGCGTTCCGCACCGCAGCACGGTCCATAAATGATCCAGCAGGTCAGCATGACCGCCACCACCGATGAAAACGGCATCCGGGTCGGGCAGGCCTTCCAGTGCGTCCGGGGCTGCGCCGTCCACAACACGCAGAAGATGGTCCACACCCTGAGCCTTTGCATTAGCACGGATATTCTCAGCGCGGTCAGCGCGGCGTTCGACCGAGATCGCCTGTCCACCCGCCAGACACCATTCCACCGAAATCGATCCCGATCCGGCACCGATATCCCACAGAAGTTCATCAGGGCGCGGTGCGAGGGCCGAGAGCGTGAGGGCGCGGATCGGGCGCTTGGTGATCTGCCCGTCATGCAGGAAGGTGTTGTCCGGCAGGCCCGACGCCCGGCTCAGCCCGGGCGGACCCGACATGGCGATGGCAACGGCTACCGGTGCCTTTACGTCCGTAAGCGTGAAATCTTCCGCAAGGACAGTGCGGATACGCTCGCGTGGTCCTCCCAGCGCCTCCATGACATGGAGCGTGGAAGTGCCGTATTCCCGGCCGACCAACCACTGCGCCAGATTTCCGGCAGCGGGCCCATCGCGCAGCAGACAAATCGCCCGTCCGTTGGTCTGCAACACAGGTCTCAGCCGCTCGAGCGGCGCTGCATGCAGCCCCAGACAGAAGACCTGTTCAAGCCGCCAGCCAAGCCGGTTCGCCGCCAGAGAAAAGGTCGATGGCGCGGGGTAGGACACCCACTCGCCGGGATCGAGGCGGTCGGCAAGGCTGGCCCCCACGCCGAACCAGAATGGATCGCCTGACGCCAGCACCACCACCCTGCGCCCACGCTCGGTCAATACTGGATCGACCGAGAAGGGCACCGGCCATGCGCGGCCCCGGTCGTCCGCTTCCACCAGTGCAAGATGGCGCGGCCCGCCGAAAATCACCTCGGCACGGGCCAGCTCGGCTTGGCATGACGCCGACAAACCTGCCATACCGTCTTCACCGATGCCGATGATCGCAAGCCAGGGTTCAACCATGACGCGTGTCCTTCTGCTGGGTGGCACCACCGAAGCCAGCCAGATGGCGCATGGTCTGGCCGAAGCAGGCGTCGACGCCATCTTTTCCTATGCCGGTCGCACTGCGTCGCCCGCCCCACAGCCCCTGCCAGTCCGGATCGGTGGGTTCGGCGGAGTGGAGGGGCTGATCGCCTATCTTCGCGAGGCAGCAATCACTCATGTCATTGATGCCACCCACCCCTTTGCCGCCCGGATGAGTCGAAATGCGGTAGAGGCCTGTGCGGCTATCGGCATTCCGCTGCTGGCGTTCGAACGCGCACCCTGGACGGCGGCGGAAGGCGACGACTGGCGTGCGGTTGCCGACATCACGGGCGCTGTCGCTGCGCTGCCCGATGAGCCAGCAAGGATCTTTCTGGCGATCGGTCGACAGTCGATCGACGCCTTCACGATGCGCCCACAGCACGACTACCTGTTGCGGCTGGTCGATCCGCCCGATGCCGTTCTGCCCTTGCCCAAGGCAACGGTGGTCATCGCAAAGGGACCGTTTACCTTGGCAGGGGATCTCGCCTTGATGCAGGCGCACGGCATTACCCATGTCGTGGCGAAGAACGCCGGTGGCGTGGGCGCGCGGGCGAAGCTGGATGCCGCGCGGGCGCGGGGTGTGCCGGTGATCCTGATCGATCGGCCTGCCGTGCCGTCGCGCCCTGTTGCGAGCTCCGTCGACGCGGTGATGACGTGGCTCGGTCATCCCGCGCGCCTTGGCGTGTAGACATACCGGCCGACACGTCGCGTTGCTTCGTTGCCGACCAGCACCACTGTCCGCATGTCGGCCATCTCGGCACGCGCTTCGGCCAGTGTCACCACGCTGATCCGTTCATCAGGTGTCGTGACGGCGCGGGCGAAGATGATCAACCGGTCCGGTCCACATTCCTCACGCAGTATGTCCAACGCACGGGCCAGTTGATGCGGGCGGCTGGCCGAGCGCGGATTGTAGAAGGCCATGGCGAAACCCGCCTGTGCCGCAAGGCGCAGCCGCCGCTCGACGAGTTCCCATGGCTTGAGATTGTCTGACAGGTTGATCGTGCAGAAATCATGGCCCAGCGGTGCGCCGACCCGTGCGGCGGCGGCCAGCATGGCGGTGATACCGGGCAGAACGCGGATTTCAACATGGGCAAAGCGAGGGGACTGTTCCACCGCTTCGAACACCGCCGAGGCCATGGCGAAGACGCCGGGATCACCGGACGAGACGACGACGACCCTGCGCCCGGCCGCCGCCAGTTCCAGCGCATGGGTGGCCCGTTCCAGTTCCACACGATTGTCCGTGGCGTGCAGCGTCAGCCCCTCGCGTGCAGGGATGCGTGCCACATAGGGGATGTAGCCGATCACATCAGTCGCATCGGCCAAGGCGGCTGTCACTTCTGGCGTAATCAGTGCCTCGTCACCGGGACCAAGGCCGGCAATGACCAGTGGCGTGACGGTCATGGCTCCCCTCCATGCTCGGTTTCGGGTCGACGACCCTGCCCATGCACCAGCACAATCGCGAAATACGGGCAGTCATCGTCGCTGGCGTCGGCAAGACGGATCACCCGTTGGCCGGGCATGGTGCCATGCTCCACCAGCCATGCATCCTCAAGCCGACCGGAGGCAGCCAGAGCGCGGCGCACCTTGGGCAGGTTCCGGCCGGTCTTCATCACCACCAGCGCATCTGCGGCCCGCATATGTTGTGTCAGGTCGGTCTCCGGCATCGTGCCGGTCAGCACGGTGAGCACATCGTCGCCCCATGTGATCGGAATGTCTGTGGCGTTCCAGCAACCGGTCATGCCGGTGATGCCGGGAACGACCTCCATCTCGACGTGGCCCTGAAGCCGTGAGTGCAGATGCATGAAGGAGCCGTAGAAGAACGGATCGCCCTCACACAGCACCACCACTTCCTGCGTTTGCGCCAGATCGGTCAGGCGGCCCGCCCAGTCATCGTAAAAGCTGGCCAGCGCGCTGCGATAGGCGGGACTGTTCACCGGCAGTTCGGTGGTGACGGGATATTCCATCGGATATTCGAGAGTGTCGGGTGCCAGCATTCCCTCGACAATCCGGCGCGCCTGACCTGCGCGTCCGGCCTTGCGGAAATAGGCCACATGGCGGGCAGTGCGGATGATCCGGTCGGCGCGCACGCTGATCAGGTCCGGGTCGCCGGGGCCAAGGCCGGTGCAGATGATCTTGCCGGACATGATTCTATTCTGTCCGACTGGCGAGGGCGTTTACCGCTGAGACTGTAATCGCCGAGCCGCCCAGCCGTCCCCTGACCGTCAATGAAGGAGCAGGCAGCGCCTCCATCAACGCGTCCTTTGATTCCGCAGCGCCGACAAACCCGACCGGGCAGCCGATGATCGCCGCTGGCCGGGGACAGGTGGCGTCTTCCAGCATGTTGAGCAGGTGGAACAGGGCGGTGGGCGCGTTGCCGATAGCCACCACAGCCCCCGCTAGGTAAGGACGCCACAGTTCGAGCGCCATGGCCGATCGGGTGTTGCCGGCTTCGCGGGCCATATCGGCCACGCGCGGGTCGTTCAGCGTGCAGATCACGTCATTGTCGGCGGGCAGGCGTGCGCGGGTAATCCCCTCACTGACCATGCGTGCGTCGCACAGGATCGGTGCTCCCGCCTCCAGCGCCGCGCGTGCTGCGATCGCCATGTTGGGCGAGAAAGCGATGTGTTTTTCCAGACCGACCATGCCAGCCGCATGGATCATCCGTACGGCGATGATCTCTTCTTCCGGAGTGAAGCGGGCCAAATCGGCCTCCGCCCGGATGATGGCGAAGGACTGTCGGTAGATGGCAGCGCCGTTGGTTTCATACTGGTAAGGCATTTGGATTTTCCATCAGCGTTCCGGGATTGGCCAGCAACTGTTCGACCGTGAGAAGAGGAGGGTGTGGGGGAGGGAAGGCGGCGTTGCCGTCTCTGACAAGGCCAAAGCCATGGGCTTGAGCCACGAGTGTCAGCGATGTCGGCCCGGGCTGTGCGCACCCTTTCGCACAGCCGGACACATGCAGCATCTTGTCGACAGGGACGTGCGGCGCGAGAGCTCGCGCCAGCGGTCGCGTGGGTTGCAGGGCCTGGGTGCAGCCGGGTAGCCCGGGGCAGGCGATGACCCGCAGCATCGGATCGTCCGCGTGCGTGATGATCCCCTTGATATCTGGTGCGCCGGTCTGCCCTTCGAGCACCAGCATACGCCATGGCGTGACGCGCAAAGGGGCGATGTCGGCAAGGGCGGACAGGGTGCGCGCTTGCAACTGCCCGAAGGCGAAGCCGATCATGAATCCGGCGGTCGATTGACCGGGCACAGGAGGCGACATGTCGGTCATCGGCGCGGCTTCGATTGCGGTAAAGGCGGAGGGCAGCGTTGCACCGTCAGCCAGATGCACCGCCATCCGTTTCCGACCACCGCTGGAGATGAACCAGCGGGCCAGACTCAGCGCAGTGTCGACGGCTGTGTCCGACGTGACCCGTGCGCCACTGGCAGCGCTATCCGCCCGGCAAAGCAAAGCTCCTGTAGCGTCGCGTTCGATCCGGATATCGGCGGAGACGTCCCGCAGGACGGGCGTTGCACCGGTATCGATGGCAAAGCCGAATTTGCCGGGCAGGGCGAGCGTCCGGTCGTCCCGCAAGGCGCTGCCCAGCCGTTCGGCCAGTTCCGCCGTGCCGTCGCTGCTCTGCCAGAACGGCGTCACGACGATATTGCGTCTGGCTTCCGCTTCAGGCGTCGCGTCGATGAGGCCCAGCGAGGCGAGGCCCGTGACAAGCGGGGCATAGGTCTGATCGGTAACGCCACGAATCTGGATGTTGGCCCGTGCGGACAGGTCGATCTGCCCGTTGCCATATTGCGCGGCCAGGCGTGCGAGGCCGTCGGCCTGCGCCTGGGTCAGTTGTCCGATGGGTGGGCGGACACGGACCAGCAGTCCGTCACCGGATAGCATTGGGCGCAAGGCACCGGGACACCAACCTTTGACCAGAGGTGTGCTCATGATGCCTCGAGGACGGCGGCGATGTGTAAGTGGAAACGATCGTGCTGAGTGGTGAAGGCTGCTGAGTGCTCGCGTGCCATGAACGCCCCCAGATCGGCATGGCGCAGCGTAGCGTCGTAATAGATGCCGAATAGATGGGCCAGCATGTCGTGGGTCAGGCGCATGAAGATGACTAGATTGTCAAATGTGGCAGTAATTCCAGCAACGTCATGAAAGCCGTAATGCTTCATGCCGCTGCTCCAGTCCCGGGTGTCGGTGTGGCGCAAAGGCGATCCAATACCGCAACACAGTCCGCCAACGTGGCATGGATGGTTCGGACATATTGTTCGGCAATGATTAGCTGGGGTGGGCGACGTTGCCCTTCCACGACCGGTTTACCGGCGCGGCAGGTCGTACAGACGAAGAATGTCGCGTTCATGTCCCCACCCCTATTCAGCAACTGGGGGCTCCCGCGGCCAAACCTCAACCGCGAACGGGCAAAAGGGAGAAGCCTGCCGGTTGCAGCGCACCCCGGCTGCCCGTTGTATCATTTGCTGGCAGGTCTCCCGGCTCGCGGATTCTGGGTTTCCCCAGCGATCACCCGCCTTCCCGACGATGGGTCAGTGGCGTTGAGCGATCTTTCCGGTAACGGTCGCGGGGGCGGCTGTGCCTGGGCATCCTTTGCAGGCAGGCCCTGTCACATTCCCTCTTAGCCACTCCACAGTACATCTACGGAGTAGAACCAACAGGTCGGCTGTTGCGACAATGCGCCTCACATGTCAAGCGATGGAGCCTTTTCAGGTCCAGTCGATAGGCAAGCCTTGAGATCTATTAATTAGGACTGCCACAGGTAAGGGTTTAAAGGCGCGGGTTAGTCGATCTGGTGAGTATTTTCACGAGTTTTGCGGGAGGGTGGGTGTTGAACCGCCACTCGTACTCGGCAAGGAAGAGGTGGAAGTGCGCGGTATTCCATTGTATCAGCGTAGATGATGTTGGGCTTGGTTCTAGAAGTTCTCAAGGCCTCTTGGTGGAACTCGGACAGATCGAGCTTGTCGTAAACTTTATTTTAATAACTGTAAAAAATTTAATCTGGTATCGGAGTTCATGGCAGATTGAACGCGACTGCACCGCTTCAAGAGACCGAAAACAGCGACTTTTCTGGCAGTTTGCCTGCCGCCTTTACCGTTGCGATATCCACAGAAATTACTTTCATTGATTTCTGTCTTATTTGAAAAAGGTGCAGCCATAAGCAATCTGTTCGCGATGATTTCGTGCAGATTACGGGGATACAGGGACCGATCTTGCGATTGACGCCACAAGTTCGGCGGCACTCCGTGCATGCAACGAAGTGCTCCTATCGGCTTGTCTGCGCCAGACCCAAAGATAATCCCAAGATTGATGGGGGATAATTAGGCAGAACCTTTGTCGGTTCTGCAAACAAACGGTTTCGAGATATTTCACCTTTCGTGTCGCTCTGCAATTAGAGCATTGGTCTGCCCCCGGTTACAGGCAGAACGGCTCCAGTCGTGTAACTGCTTTCATCTGAAGCAAACATTACGTAGGCAGCCGCCAGTTCTGCCGGTTGGGCAGCCCTGCCAAGAGGAGTGTTTTTACCAAATTCAGTAATAGCCTCTTTCGGCATTGTGGACGGAATAAGAGGAGTCCAGACAGGTCCCGGTGCGACAGCATTAACACGGATATTCCGTTCTCCAAGCATTTGCGCAAGACATGATGTGAAATTGGAAATGGCCGCCTTTGTTGCAGCATAGGCGGGCAGGTGAGGGGATGGTTGTACGGCGTTAATCGAACTCGTGTTGATAATTGAAGCTCCGCTACGCAGATGCGGCAAAGCCGCCTGACATAGAAAGAACATGCCGTAAACATTCGTGCGAAATGTTGTGTCTAGTTCTTCTTCGTCAATTTCGGAAAGATCCGTCACGGATTTCTGGTGTGCAGCATTATTGATAAGAATATCCAATTGACCGAATTCGTCGAGTGTACGTTTTATTATCTCATTGCAATGTGACCGTAGTTGTATATCTCCAGGAAGCAGGATGACTCGACGACCTGCTTTTTGCACCCAGTCAGCAGTGGTCTGAGCATCTTTGTCTTCTGTATAATAAGCGATTGCAATGTCGGCACCTTCCCGGGCAAAGGCAATCGCAACGGCTCGCCCTATTCCGGAGTCAGCGCCGGTTATCAAAGCAGTTTTTCCGGAAAGTCTTCCTGATCCTCGATAGCTTTCTTCTCCATGGTCCGGTGTGGGGATCATTTTTTCTGTATCACCGGGGACAGTCTGGCTTTGCGGTGGGAATTTTTCTTCAGAGGACATCACATCTTCTCCTAGCGAATGTGTTCCCAAAGGCTGCCAGAGAAGAAAGTTTCGTGAGTGTAGAAAACATTCCGATATGAACAGATGGGCTCGGAGGTGTGAAACTTTCATGTAGCCGTATCGTTCGGCATTTTGCTCTCTTTTACGGAGTAACCTTTTTGCAAACTGATGCGTTGTCCTCAACGTGACAGCATCTGTGTAACTGAAAATCCTGTAATAAAATATAAGGATATTCTGATGTCCGTGCTTCTCAGGGTATCCCGAAACCCGACTTCTATTCTGAAAAAGGAAACGGCAATGAAAAAAGTCTATCTTCTCGCTGCTGCGTTATGTTTTTCAACGCCTGCTCTGGCACAGTCTATACCTGAGCAGACAGGGCTGAATTCCATGATGGGGATTGCACCGAAAACTGAGGATTTCATTCAAAGTGTTGCGTGGAGCGATCTTTTCGAGATCCAGTCGAGTCAGATGGCGCTTTCAAATCCTTCGCTTAAAACATTTGCATCAAGAATGATAGCGGACCATCAGAAAACCTCAGCGGAACTTAAACAGCTTCTCAGCACTAATAATATGGCAACGACACCTCCGTCTTCTGTCGATGACGCACATAAAAGAAAGTTAGACACATTGCATGGTCTCCATGGAGACAGCTTTGTAAGGCAGTATCGAAAGGATCAGATTTCCGCTCATGAGGACGCCCTGTCGCTTTTCCGACGTTATGCTAAGAGCGGTGAAAATGAAGCACTGAAGAAATGGGCGGGAGATACCATACCAGCCCTTGAGGAACATCTAAAAATGGCGCAGAATTTACCAGAATAATCTCGCGCCTTTTGCGAAAATTCACCCTATCTAAGGCAGGGATTTATGATTCTTATTTTCCTATTTGAATTGTAATATCCCCGCTAACACGGGTTGGCTCTCGACATTACAGGGCTCCATACATCGTAACACACTTGATGTTTAGCCGATTACAGAGACTGAAGAGTATGTTGGGCAATCAAACAGGAATTAAAAAAGATCGATCGTAAAAATTGGCGACATTAAGCTGCGACGGAATGACACCCGCAGCGTGATAGAGATCAGCGACTTTCTGATGGATGGCAATCACTTCATCCGTGACAGAGGGCAACGCAGTCATGACCATACGTGATGATGTCACACGAGCAATATCCAGGGATGTGCCGGTATCCCGGGAGAAGGCGAGAGCGCGTTGTTCCAGATGAGTAACACTCCACGCGAGGGCTTTTCCAACGCGTGACATGAAATCCGTCAGCTCAGCTCTTTTGTGCGTAATGGCGGCTTCGCTGGCGATACCACACTCGACTTCATCAACCAGACCGTGGGCTGTCAGCAGGATACGTGCGTGATCTTCAATTTCAGCTGTTGCAGCGTAGGGATCCCAGATTGCCCATGCATCGATCGATCCGCTGGAAAGCGCCATTCTCGCATTCGCAGCGGCAAGGGGCACTTGCACAATCTGGTCTGCACCAAGACCTTCTCTTTGTAGAGCAGTGAGAACCAGAAGATGGCCGGGTGAACCTTTGACAAACGCAACACGACGACCAATCAGATCCCGCAGGGTGCGGACATTGCTACTTCCGGGCACCAGTAATGCGTTGGATTTTCCATCTACATGCCATGCCGAAATTGCCTTGAGCGAACTGCCTGCCGCAAAAGTGAAAGTCGCTGTCGCATCTCCAACATAGCCAAAATCAAGTGAGCCGGACGCGATCGCGGATATCAAGGGTGCACCTACGGGGAAGGATGCCCATTGTATACGATACGGTAACCGCTCAAGCTGTCCGGCAGCTCTCAAAAGAGAGCGCACGCCGCCCTTCTGGTCACCAATAAACAGTGTGGAGCCGCTGTTTCCATCGACGGGACCAGATAAACTGGGTGCTGCTTCCAGTGGGAATGGCAGCAATGAGAGAAAAGACGCACCAAGTAAGGTGCGACGGGAAAGAAAATTCTTCATGCTGAAGGCCTCTCTCAAAAAGCGACTTGGTTCGTTTCAGGTTTTCTTCTCTAATATTTTGTCTTCGGATTGCTGGAGGGCATAGCGCGCAGACGAAATCATCACTCCTTCTCGTAAGAGGCTTCCCAATTGCCAGAAGTTTTTTAGGGGATCTTCTTCATGAGCAGCCCAGCCGTAATCTCTGCGGATATTTCCCAGCGGATCGTTTTTTAATTCTGAACGGGGAACATCGACAGCAACGTAAATGGCGTCTTCCGGACAATAGAGTTCGCACAGAAAGCAGGTCTGACACTGATCCGGGCGCGCGATAACAGGGAGTTGACCGTCTTTTGCCATGTCGAGAACATGATCAGGACAGACAACGACGCACACATTGCAGCTATTGCATCGGTCAGGAAGAATTTCTGTAATCATGACACAACCTCTGTCGCACGAGCTTTTTCCAGATACGGAGTGATCTGGTCCAGACCTCCCGTGATTATCCGCTTCTGGTAATTGGGATCTTGCTGAGGATAATCTTCCCTTACATGCATGCCACGGCTCTCCTTTCGAACCAGTGCGGAGGCATTGCACCATCTTGCAGTCGCGACCATGGCAGCTGTTTCTCTTGCTGAAACTGCATCCAGATATTTGCCTTGCAGATTATTCCGTATTTCTGACCACGCTGCATCAAGCTGGGCGGCCGAAGACTTCAGTTTAGCTTCATTTCGCCAGAGAGCCTTGTCCAGATCGAGTGTTTCATCTTGTGCGGTCTGTATCGCAGCCTTTCTGTCAACAGCTTTTACGGCGCCGGACGGACGCAATCCGGCCCCACCAAGCGGTTTCAGTTTTTCGCCCCGTTTCAGTGTCTTTCGACGTTTTTTTGCCTCGTCCGCAGCTCCTCTGCCTGAAAGCACACCGGAAGATAGAGCCCATGCGGCGTTCTGAGCGCCACCGCCGCTCGTAGCACCGGCGATATGTTCGCGTGTTGCGGCATCGCCCGCTGCGAACAGTCCAGGTACGGCCGTGGCGCAGACATCATCGACAATCCGGAGACCACCAATTCCCCGGATTGTACCCTCTCCGAAGAGTTTTACTTCAAACCGATCCTGAAACATATCGAGACCACGCCGTTCAAAGGCTGCAAAGGTCGCAGGCTGGATCTCACGGATAACAGCAGGCAGCCCGGTTGGAGCTTCGTGAAGATCGGCATAAACTGGTCCAGTCCGGAAAGCATCTGCCAATTTGCAGAGATAATCACGAGGCTTATCCCAGCCGGGTATGGACAGGAGCTGTCCTTCTGCGTCGAAGTATCGCGCTCCCGTATAAGGTAGGGTGCGCGTACTTAACCATGCCGGGGAGATGGAATAGGAAACACAGAATTCCATTCCGGACAGTTCTGCTCCAGCTTCCACTCCCATAAGGTAGCCGTCACCTGTGTTGTTATGGCTCCCCAGTAAGCCCGACCGGAAGGCGCAGCCGCCTGTCGCCAATATGACTGCACCGGTCCGTGCGCTCCACGGTTTGTCATTCAGCCGGTCATATCCTGATACACCCCCGATTGAGCCATCCTGCCGCGCCAGAAGTTCCAAGGAAGGATGGTGATCAAGAATGGTAACGCCGAGTTTTGTTGCGTATTGCCGCAAGGCACGAAGATATTCGGGACCACGCAGGCCCGAGCGAAATGTGCCGTCTTTGCCGTCGCCTGAGAAAGGATACCATGGAGCTATTTCAGGAATGGACTGCCATGTTATGTCAATGATGCGTTCCATCCACACCGGGTCCGCTAGTCCAAAAGCGCTCTCCAGTCGGCGTTCTACTGCCGCCTTTCGTAATCCCGGTTCCGGTGGTACCCACCAATGGTTTGGACCAGCTGGAGCAGTGACGCCGCTGGTTCCCATGAATCCCTTATCCGCGATGACAACACGGGCGCCTGTTTTGGCGGCGGAAATGGCAGCCCAGCCTGCAGCCATTCCTCCGCCGATAACTAGAACATCTGTAATGATCTCGTTCATGATGCTTTCCTGTTCAGGAAATTCAGAAATCTATCCGAGCACTGAGAGAGACCGTTCTTGGATCTCCGGGGAGTGCTGCCATGTTGCCGTAGGTTGTCCAGTATCGTTGGCCACCCAGATTTCGCACCATTCCCCTGAAGGTCATGTGATGTTTACCGACCGGCATGACGTAATTGGCGCCGATGTCCCAGATCCGGTAAGAAGGAAGCGCCAGTGTGTTGGCTGCTCCATCATACATCGAGTCTACGTAACGAAAATAAGCGTCCAGACTCAGGCCTTCGACATGGGGGATACGGTAATGAAGCTGGGCAGACGCCTGTAAAGGAGCTGTCCCTTCAACATGATTTCCTGTTATCGATACAGAGGCTTTCTGATAAAGAGCAGAAAGGTAGGTAATGCCGCCGGAGAGTGTCAGACGCGGCGTTATGGCGAACGCTCCGTTTATTTCCACACCCTGATAACGCGCCAGCCCATCCTGCATGTAATAATTTTGCGCATTTGTATAACCAGTGCCGCTATCGAGACGAAATAAAGCTCCCGTCAGAGACCAACGTTTACGCGCAATTTTCACCCCAAGTTCGTAATTGCTGCTCTCCGTGGGCGCAAAGACTTCATTCCTGTTGACGTTACTGCTTCCGGCCTGTCCACCGCTCTGCATTGCGCGGATATAGCTGAAATAGACATTCAGTCCTGAATCTATCTTGTAGGTCAGAGCAAAGACCGGTGTCACGGGCGTATTACTATGACTGGCTGTCTTTGTACCATCTGGAGAAAAATCATTTTCATTATACCAAGTATAACGGAATCCAGCGAGGAGGGACCAGTTTCGCCAGGTAACGGTATCACTCAGGAATGGAGCGATCTGCTGGTAGTCAATATAGTGATACAAGCGGGGATGATAGAAATCTGCTGGCGTATGACCGGATAATGTGGGAATATCATTGAAGATATTTCCAGTGGAAATGACTGTATTTGTTGTTGCGTTGGCATCTGTGTCATACAATTGACGTTCCCACGATATGCCTGCAACTAGGTCGTGTCTGAACGGGCCTGTATCGACATGACCTTCCGTCACTTCCTGAATCTGATTATACCACCACTGTCTTTGAATAAAAAAGGCGTTATCGTGATAACTTCCCTTGTTGTCCGTGAATGTCATGATTGTGCCGGGAAAATCTTCATCCAGAACGGAATAGCGATATGACAGACGGGAGTGCCAGTCAGGATTGATATCCCAGGTCAGTCCGGCGGTGACCACTTTCATATCATTCGTTTTCCAACTTCCTCGTGCACCCAATTGCGTTCGTCCACTGATGGATGGCAATGAAGTGACATTCGAAGCAATGGAAAGCGTATTAATCATATTTTCCTGTAGTGTTTTCATAAAAAACATGCTGGCCTCCCATTTGAGGGAGTTAGTTATTTTCCCATCAAACGCCAACGTTACACCATCACGTCGCATGGTACCGCCATTGAACAAATTGCCTATTTCATTGACGAACGAAAAACGATAACGCAGACGTCCCTGATCCACGAGTGTCCCTCCAGCATCAAACATCTGTCGAAAGACGGCATCGGATCGATAGCCTGCTTCCAGCGACACTGTTGAGGCATCATGAGGCTTCTTGATTTCGAAATTGACTACTCCTCCCGGAGCACCAAAACCATACATGAAGGCCGAGGCCCCCTTGATCATCTGGATGCTTTCGAAATTTTCGACTGGCAGATCGATTGACCAGTATGGAATGGCCAGCCCGTCCACTTTGTAACCATTCAGTGAATCGACAGCCAGTCCTCGAATCTTGAAACTTGCTCCTGATGCCGCGCCATTACCACTGTTGGCAATCGTGACCGAGGAATCCTGAGCAAAAACAGCATTGATGTCAGTAGCCTGAAGTGCCTGAATTGTCGCTGAGCTGACTGAGGATACGGCAAATGGCGTATCGAATGCGGAGCGACTTCCGAGAGACCCACTATTGACCGTATTTCTCAGAGCACGGCTCACTCCTCCGGAATGAACAGTAATGGTTTCTGATGCAGAACTAGTGATAGACGATATCTTGTGTTTAGCTTGCGGCACGACTGCATCTTTGTGATCTTCCTTTTTGGCGTTCGGATGAGCATGAACTGAGGCGGCAATGAGAGTGTCTTCCGGGAGAGACATTGCAAAGGTGGCGAAGATAAAAAAACCAAGAGAGCGTGATAGAAGAAGATCTTTTTGCAGCATGGTCTTTTCCTATAAAAATCGGGCTGCGTCGACGGTCATTGTCAGGAAGATATGAGAGGGATATTTATTCTTCTGCTTCAAAGTCTCAGGTGGTGACGGAGAGTTTTTCCTTCGTAATTCCTACGAAATGCCCCTCTACGTTGAAGCTCCGGTACAACAGCTTCGAAGAAGAGATCGTCTGAAGCTGGGCAGTAGGGAGGAATGATCGTGAAACCATCCACATTAGTTTCCTCCATCCACGACATCATCTGATCGGCTATAGTCGTGGGTGAACCGACAAAAGTGGGGAAGGACAGATCTCTGGCATAGGATAGCGCCATCTGTTCCAGTGTGAGACCTCGTGTTCTTGCATCTGTAATCAGGGGCAGGAAACGGCCTCGGCTTCCCCGGATTTCAGAATCGAGGTCGGGAATCAATTCATCTTTAGGATACTGAGAAAGATCATGATTCATGCTTCCTGACATGAAGGTTAAACCTGCAAGTGGATGAATGAGCGCATCCAGTTCTACCTGAAGCTCTTCAGCCCGAGAGTTCGTTTCCGCAACGATAGGCACGCAGCCGGGAAGAATCCGGACCATATGGGGTTCACGACCTGTAGACGCTATTTTTTGACGGAAATGAGAGACAAAATTACGTGCTTGAGCCGGTGTTGTCAGAACCGGAAAGATAACTTCTGCATATCGAGCGGCAATATCCGAAAAGCGCTCAGAAACGCCAGCCTGAATAAGAACGGGAGCAGCTTCCTGATATGTTGGGATATTGAGGGGACCCTCTATCTGAAAGTGTTTTCCTTTATGGTAAATCGGATTGATATGATCCGTGAGCGCATAGATACCCTTCGCCCGATCCCGTACAATGGCGTGCGGGTGCCAGCTTTTCCAGAGTGATTGCACCACCTCGATGAATTCTGCGGCACGGTCATAACGTTCTGCGTGCTCCAGGTGGCTTTTACGACTGAAATTGCGAGCTTCACTGTCACTGACAGAAGTAACGGCGTTCCATCCCACCCGCCCATGACTGTAATGGTTGATTGCGCCCAACATGCGGGCAACGTGATAGGGTTCTGTGTAGGTCGTGGAAATCGTTCCTGCGAGACCAATTCTGTCCGTCAGGACGGATAGAGCAGAAAGCAGTGTCAGAGGCTCTGGTGATCCGACAGCTCGGCTGGCTACCGTTGCTTCAATGGATCCTCCATAATTGGCGTCAATCGCCAGCTTGTCGGCAACAAAAACCATATCAAGAGCCGCACGTTCCGCCTTGCAGGCGAGGGCAACATAGGCCCTGATGTCCATAGGATCGGCATTTGAAGATGAAGCATGTCGCCATCCACCAAGATGCAGACCAGACAGAGTCAGAAACAGGGCCAAATGCACCAGAACACCTCGTGAGATAACTTGGTGTCAGATTTTCCCATGGGAAATCGTTTCTTAATAACAAGTTTTCCTTTTTTCTTATTCAATATCCTGTAATCGATAGTGACTGTTTTAAATGCAATATTTATCAATTTAATATTTCTCGTTATCCTAAAGTGAAACCGGTTGCCAATGTCATCCCCTATCGTTCAGGGGAGAGTTTCATGAGCTCTATCAGACAGCGTCAGCTTAAGTTTGGTGCGATTCTTGCTGGTGTGGGCACGGACTTCAGTCAATGGCGCGACCCGGAATTGCCTCCGAACGCAAGCATCGATATTGATTGGTACATTCACAATGCGCGGCTTGCAGAAGAAGCCAAGTTCGATCTGGTCTTCATTGTCGATAGTCCATTTATTACACCAGATACCGCACCACACTTTCTCAACCGTCTGGAACCGCTGACGTTGTTGTCTGCTCTGGCAGTTTCCACGTCGCGTATTGGTCTGGTGGGCACACTCACCACCACGTACTGGGAGCCTTACAACGTTGCACGCCTGTTTGGTTCGCTCGACCATATCAGCAAAGGACGTGCCGGCTGGAATGTAGTGACTACTGGACTTGAAGGCGCATCACGCAATTATGGCAAGGACAAACATCTTGATCATGGTGTGCGTTACCAGCGGGCAGAAGAGTTTGTTGATGTCGTGAAAGGTCTCTGGGATAGCTATGAGGAGGATGCTTTTCCTTATGACAAGGAAAACGATGTTTTTCTTGATAAGTCAAAGCAGCATGCTCTCAATCATAAAGGTGAATTCCTCTCCGTTGCAGGGCCTTTAGCCCTCAGTCGCTCACTTCAGGGCTATCCTGTTATTTTTCAGGCTGGTGACAGCAATGCTGGGCGGCAACTGGGGGCACAGATTGCGGATGGCACTTTTGCCGCAGTAGAGGATTTTGAATCGGCTCTGGCGTATTGCACGGATCTCAAAACAAGAGCGAAAGCGATAGGCCGTGATCCTGATGCCATTCACGTTCTTCCCGGTATTGCTCCGATCATTGCCGAGACAGATGAAGAAGCCCGTAAGATAGCTCATGAGCGGGAAGGAGAAGTGGATATAGATAAAAAGCTTGTCGCTCTTGGTCGAGCCTTCAATTATCATGATTTTCGGCCGTATCCGCTTGATGCTCCATTCCCGGATATCAGCAATCTGACCTTGAATAGTTATAAAGGTCACGCAGAGCGTATTCTGCGTGGAGTGGCTGCTGACAAACTGACGTTGCGGCAGGCCGCAGAGCGATATGGAGGCTGGCGTCTCAGTTTCGTTGGATCACCGGACACAGTCGCCAATGAGATCGAACGCTGGTTTGTGGGCGGTGCTGCAGACGGTTTCAATATTCGCGTAACCAACCCACGAGACTTCAAACTTTTTCGTGAACGGGTCATTCCAATTCTTCAAAAGCGGGGATTGTTCCGAACCGAATATGAAGGAACAACACTAAGAGGCCATCTTGGCCTTTCTGTTCCGGAAAATAGATGGACGGCAAGGAAACGTGAGGAATCCTCACGTGCTGATGCTGCCTGATTATCCTCTGTTTTGAAAAGCTGTAACATGACTCAGAAACGCAAGATCAAACTTGGCTTTATTCTGCATGGCGTCGGACGGACATGGGATGACTGGCGCCATCCGGAACGGGACGTGCGAGCCAGCACGAATTTTTCTTTGTATCGCAAACAGGCTGAACTTGCAGAAAAAGGAAAATTTGATTTTCTGTTTGTTGCTGACAGTCTGTCGATTAATGAAAAATCCAGCCCACATTACCTCAATCGTTTCGAACCGCTTACCATTCTATCAGCATTGGCTGCTGTTACCGATCATATAGGTCTCGTTGGAACGCTGAGTGTAAGCTATACGGAGCCGTTCAATGTGGCACGACAATTCGCCTCTCTTGATCATATCAGCCACGGTCGAGCCGGTTGGAATGTCGTCACGTCGTGGTTGAGTGATACGGCGGCAAATTTTGGCCGAAAGGAGCATCCAGCCCATAGTGAACGCTATCGTATCGCTGCGGAGCATCTGGAAACCGTGCAGGGGCTATGGGATAGCTGGGAAGATGATGCGCTGGTTGGTGATAAGGCCGCTGGTGTATTCGTCAATCCTGAAAAACTGCACAGACTGAATCATGTGGGTTCTTATTTTCAGGTCCGTGGGCCGTTGAATATTGACCGATCGCCTCAGGGACAGCCGGTCATCTTTCAGGCGGGGGCATCAGAAACCGGACGTGATTTTGCTGCACGTCATGCTGAAGTCGTGTTTTGCGGCCCGGCTGATCTGGAGGAAGCGCGTCTTTATTATGCCGATCTCAAATCTCGTGCACATAAATTGGGTCGGAAGAATGATCTGCCTTTCATTCTGCCCGGCGCAGCACCTATTGTCGGCTTAACGGAGGAAGAGGCTGAAGCACGTTATCAGGAGCTTGTTTCTTTGACCTCCATAGATACGGGTCTTGGTTTCCTCTCGCGTTCATTCAATGATCATGATTTCAGGCAGTATGATCTCGACGGACCTTTTCCTGAAGTGGAGCAGATTGGCAATGAAAGCAATCAGAGTGCTTCACAACGTATTCTGGGGCGTGTCAGAAAAGACAAGCTGAGTATCCGACAGATTGCTCTTGAGCTTGCTACACCTCGTGGTGATTTTGTTGGTACACCAACGCAGGTTGCTGATGCTTTGCAAAACTGGTTTGAAACTGGCGGTGCGGATGGTTTTGTTCTCTTTGAACCGTTACCGGGGCAATTGGAGCTTTTTGTTCAGCATGTCATCCCTATTTTGCAGGAACGTGGGCTATTTCGACAGGAATATGAGTATGAAACATTTCGGGAAAACATTGGCCTCTCTATTCCTGTCAATCGATACACTGGAGAGCTAGAAGCTATTAGTTTATTGAACTGAGCGGGACGTCGTGATTACAGGCTTGCCGATAAAGGGACGGCCTGTGAGTGATGCGTCTTTGCTTTGCAGATGCTCGATGGGACTGTGCCGGTCATACTCATAAATTGGCCGCTTGACTGGCGATGCAGTGCAGGTCCGCGTTGCCATATGTTCGGTATCCACCAGTCACCTGACTAACGAGTTCGACAATCGACTTTGCGACAATTTTAGCGTCAATCGCGCCATATCCGGAAAGCTTTCCGACCATGAGCGGTGACAACAAAGTGGCCAGTCGCTGGCCGATCGCTTCCATCGGTCGTGTTTCTGCACGATGGCCCAGCAACAGCCTGGGCCGTATGATGTCCACGCGGTCGAAACCGATTGCCCTGACGTCGCGTTCAATCGCACCTTTGGTCCTGAGGTAAAAACCAGGACCACCAGCGCCCACAGAAGAGACGAGAATGAACTGACGCGCACCAAGCGCATGCGCTCCTCTGGCGAACGCAAGGACGTAATCATGATCGACGCGAAACATCGCTGCTTGCGATCCGGCAGCCCGGATGGTCGTTCCCAGACAGGAAATCGCCACATCGATTTCGGAAGGGGCTTGAGCCTGTAAGGTCATTTCTGGCGCATGACACAGACGTTCGAAATCAATGACACGATCAGTGGCGGATGCTTTCCGACGTGTCAGACTGGTCACGGCAGTGTCGGAACGCGTGGCCAACTCCACATCAACGAGACGTCCGACGAGGCCGGTGGCGCCAATAAGAAGAACGCGCGTTGTCATCGCAGCATAAAATTTGTGATGGCGTCGGTGAGTTTTCCGAACGGTGGCTGAAGCAGCGTTGCTGCATTGAGGAGACCCTGCTTGTAAACACCACGAAGGTGAGTGAGCGCCATAAAGCCCTCCTTGCCGTGATACGCGCCGATGCCGCTGTCCCCCACGCCGCCAAACGGCAGATCGTCCTGCACATAATGCATTAATGTGCCGTTGATCGTCACGTTTCCTGAAATCGTGCGATTCAGAATTTTGTCTCGTTCACCTCGGTTGTCGCCAAAATAATACAATGCCAGAGGTCGAGGCCGCGCATTGATGAAGGCGATTGCTTCATCGAGAGTTTTGTATGTCAGAACCGGCAGGACCGGGCCGAAAATCTCCTCCTGCATCACCGCCATTTGCGGCGTCACATCCAGTAGCAGCACGGGGGCCAGCACATGATCCGGCGCTGAATCGCTTCCCAAGCGGATTACTTGCGCACCTTGTGTTCCGGCATTGTCGATCAGACTGCTCAGCCGTTCGTAATGATGTTTATTGAGAATGGCAGTATAATCCGAGGAGCTTGCGTACCCATCTGGATGCAGTTTTTTCACACTCTCCTGATACGCCGCAGCAAAAGCATCTTTGTCGTCTTCATGAACCAGCACATAATCCGGCGCGATGCAGGTCTGTCCGGCGTTGGTCAGCTTGCCGAATGCTACCCGGTTTGCCACTCGCTGCATGTAAAAACCGGGCTCCACCACCACGGGAGACTTGCCGCCCAGTTCCAGGGTAACGGGGGTCAGATTGCGCGCCGCCGCTTCAGCAACCTTCTTTCCGACCGCTGTGCTGCCAGTAAACAGGATATGATCAAAGGGCAGAGCCGAGAACGCCGCGCCCACTTCGCCGTCTCCCGTGACGACGGAAACCTGCTCCGGCGGAAAGACGGCCTGAACGATCTCGCCGATCACTGCTGATGTGGCCGGTGTGAATTCCGATGGTTTGAGTATGGACCGGTTGCCGGCAGCGATTGCTGTCGCCAGCGGCACTAGGGCCAGCGAGACTGGATAATTCCACGGGGCGATAATGCCCACGACGCCCACAGGCTGCCGGACCACCCAGGCACGACCGCACTGGAAATAGGCCGATACGTGGCGACGTTCCGGCTTCATCCAACACCCCACATGCCGGATCATATAATTGATCGATTGCACCAGCGGGATCAGTTCCACAATGGCGCTTTCCCGTTCGGAGCGCTGACCGAAATCCGTTTTCAGAGCACGCACGATCTCAGTCCGCCGCCGCAGAATCTCGGCTTTTAGGCGGCGTAGATCGGTGCGCCGCTGTTTCAGATTGGGTGGCCCATCGCGTAGGAACGCAGCGCGCTGGCGGTCGAGGATACGGTGCAGCTCGGTAGGCGTGATATTGGACATTGCGTCCTCCATGTTTACAGAAGAAACTTATGTGGGCAGGATATGGAGCATGACGTTTTGGTGTCAATGAAAGTTTCTTCTGTAAACATGGACCTCACGAATGAGTGAAACCAACGAGCGCCCTTATCATCACGGTGATCTGCGTCAGGCTCTGCTCGACACGGCGCTTGCCATGCTGGCCGCAGACCAGAACTGGACCTTCACTCTCCGGGAAGTGGCACGGCGCACGGGTGTCAGTCATGCAGCCCCTTACAAACATTTCCGTGACAGGGAGGAATTGCTTCGGGAACTGGCACGGATCGGCTTCGTCAGGCTTGGAGAGACCATGACGGAAGCTATGTCTTTGGAACTGCCTTCCACGCGTGCACAATTCACGGTCACAGCGCAGGCCTGTATTGAATTTGCATGTCAAAACCCCGGTCTTTATCGTCTGATGTTCAGTTCCGATGCAGATAAAACGATCGATCCGCAACTTCATGACGCGGCCATGGATACATTCAGAATCCTTCTGGAAGTTCTGAAAAAGGGGAAAGAGGATGGCAGTTTCCGTCCCGTCGCCATTCAGGCACTGGCAGCGGCAAGCTGGGCACAGATGCATGGTCTCGCCATGCTGGCGATCAGTAATCAGTTGCTGGAAGAAAAAGTCGGGGTTGAGCCGGTTCGGGCAGCGTTGTACGTACTGCTGGATGGCATGTGCTATAGTGATTGATGAAGTTACGCTCTGCCTGCCGCTGTTTGCATCCGTGAGGATATTTTCAGCAACTATGCCTTCCAACACTTGACAGGTTCTGTCAGTCACTGATGATATTAATAATGGCAATGGATTCTGCCTGATCGCTTGATAAAGTGATCGAACCGCTTCTCTCGTGGAAGCTGATGATTCCTACCCTGCGGGCCTGCAAGGGAGGAATCTGTCCTGTTCTCTTTTCCTTATCGCATGGCTCCCTTATCGACCGTTGCGGGAGAATGATGTCATGCGCCTTCTGATTGTTCTGGATCGACCCGATACTGCGCTCTTTACACTCCGGACAGCAGGAGCGTTGGCCGAGCGACTTAATGCGGATCGTATTCGTATTCTGCATCCTCGTCTGGAAAGTGATCCCGCGTTCCAGACACCCGATGAAGGGATGCCCTCCACGGAGGAGCAGCAACGCTTTGCTCGCGAGGAAAACGAACGCGCAGACAGACTGCGTGAAATAGCCTCTGCGTGGATGGGGTCGTCACAAGCCGAAGAACGATACCAACCCGATAGGCAATGGATGGAAATCTCGGGGGACGTGCGCAAAGTTACCGCTCAGGAAGCCCGAAACGCCGATTTCGTCATTCATGGCCGCCCTCGTCGGGGTGAGCCAACCTATGTGACAGACGCCTTCGCGGGCATTCTCTATGACGCGAAAGCTACTCTGGTTGTCGCTCCCCTTCAGGACTATGCCTCCGTCGGACGACGGCCCGTGATCGGATGGCACCCTTCTCGCGCGCTCGACTGCGCCATAGCAGCTGCCATGCCTCTTCTGGAAACCGCCGAGTGCGTAACTTTCATCATCGGTGAGCGTGATAGTGCCGAAACCGATCTTCCTGATTTCGCCAATTCCCTCACCGAACGGGGCGTAAAGTTCCTTGTCGACAGATTCAGGATCGACGGTGACGTGGGGGAACAAATTCGTGCGCATGCCTTGGCCGCTGATGCGGATCTCCTCATCATGGGGGCTTATACCCGACCGCATTTTCTTGAATGGATGTTTGGTGGTGCAACGCAGGATGTGTTTGCCCACGCCACCCTGCCAATCCTGACTCACCACTGAATCTTGAAAAGAACGCTCGCGGCGGCTGCGCATGCGGGCTTGGAGGATATATCTCAATGACGTCTGGCTTTCTTACCCCGGTGTGGATCGCCATTGCGGGGGCGATGGGAACATTGCTCCGTTACTACGCTGGTCTTTTGACACTCTCATGGAGCCAGCGGCTGCCGTGGGGCACAATCCTCATTAATATGACGGGTTCCTTTGTCATCGCTTTCTTTGGCGCTCTGACAGCAGCTCATGCCCGCTTCCCCGCTTCAAACGAGATCCGGCTGATCGTCATGGTAGGGATTTGTGGAGGCTATACGACGTTCTCGTCCTTTAGCCTCCAGACCGTTGATCTCGCTCGTGATGGTGCTTTGGGGCGCGCCTTTCTCAATATCGCCTTTTCATTGATCCTGTGTTTAGGCGCCACTGCACTGGGATACGTGTCAGCTGATGCGATCAACCATCAGTCTGTGGGTGTCCAGCATGCCAGCAATTCTGTCGTTGGTCAGGACCGGCAATCGCGCTGACGGCTGCCACCCTATCAGAAAGTAATTAGGTGGCTCTATTGTATAATATCTTGTTGGATCGTATTCTCTTGGTGGATTCTGCCTGCGTAAATTGTTCCGGTTCACGAAAATGATCCTGCTCAGCGCACGGCGATCGTCCATTCGGGGAGGGACATAGTTGTGTGGAAAATAGCTGTAGGCTGATGAGCTGTTCTTCTATTAGCCAATACTAGTCAATCAGATTTAGTCTTCTCTTGGAGACTGAATCAAAATCTCTCCTAAAAACCAGAGCTGCCTGAGTCCAAGGTCAGGCGTTGCAAGAAACTTAAACATAT
>NZ_JBDNXK010000043.1:0-29327 GCF_047721705.1 Acetobacter sp.
ATTGTGTTATTAATTTATAATATATAAAGATTTTCTTTATTTGTGATCTGCAAAAGAATTTCTAGAGCATACACATTTTATTTTGGTTCACGCCCTGCGGCTGTGAGGGTTTTTGTTGCCTTGGTACGTAAAGGGGCTTGAGCTTGGCGAATGCCATTTCGATCAGATTGAAATCCGGCCAGGGGGAGGCAGGAACGTCATCTGTGCCCCGCTTGTTTGATGGCCTTTCGCGCTCCCGGAATCTTGTGGGCGGCCAGATCGTTCAGTATGATATGACCACTGTGCTCACTCTCTATCTATATAGCAGCAACCATCATCTTCTACCTCAGGAATAAGGCCTAAGCCTAAGGGGGTATTTGCGAGAGACGTAAAGTGCGTTCCGGGCGCTCTATGCGGCGTAAAATTATGGCTGTTTTCTGGGAAAATGGTGCCGGTGGAGAGATTCGAACTCCCGGCCTTCGGTTTACAAAACCGCTGCACTACCACTGTGCTACACCGGCAAATGGCGGATACCTGCAGATTTTGCGGTTACCACCAGAGCGTGGGGGAGGCACCATCCAGTTCCTGCCCGACTTCGATCTCCTTTTGATAGTTTCCACTTCGTGCGTCAAGCGCATTTCATCGATATTGAGAGCTCTTTATCGATGAAGCTTTTCGTCCATGCTGAAGCCATTTGGAGGTTCGGGTTACTGAGGAGCCGTATAATCGCCAGTCTGCAAAGAAGATGGTAGACTGAGGAAAAGCAGATACTGCACGTAAGGACATTGAAATGCACCGAAGAGTCTTGTTACTCGCACTCGGGCTGTTTGTTATGGGAGCCGATCCTGTTCGGGCACAGGAAGAAGACAGCGATTATCGGGAACTAACCCGAAAAGTAACGACAAATGCCAACTGCCTTCAGTACCTGAATGATGAACATGATGCGTATTCCGGCGACAAAATGGCCGAATCCCTTGCACCTGACGAAGTGACCAAGGGCCTTTCCAAAGCCATTCGGGACGAGTGTCAGAAATCCCCCAAGGAAAGCGTCGATACGGCTGTTTCCAAGGTCAACAGGGCCTATAGGGGCAAACTGTCGGACATCATGAACAGAATGAAGGACGACACCGAACTGCAGCATGGCAAGGGAGGCGCCTGAAACGGCGCCTGTCCCGAGCTTTTGGGAAAACGAAATTAATTACACGTTCTGATGGCTGATTTGACACCCGAAGTATCGTCGGGTGCGTCTGGCAGATCGCTCGGGCAGCCTGAGTGCTGTAACCCACATCCTGCAAGCAGCAACACAAGCGTCATTGCCAGTAGCTTATTCATAACCGTCTCCATCGTAATTCAGGGAATGTTACGCTGAGAGACAGCTATTGGAAAGCATGGCCAGATTCTGTCGGCAGGACTGATCGCATAAAGCAGTCGAAATGATTGAATAGGAAAACGGCGACACTCTGTGTGGGAGTGTCGCCGCCTTATTTTTATTATTAATTGTTGAGCACACAATGGCTGTCCCCGAGATTCTTTTCAACGAAAATAGTATAAGTTTTATGCTCAAATTTTATTGATGGCTTTTGCGAAGATATGATTCGACAAACAGCATTAAAATTCAAAACAGCAGCATTCCAATGTCATTGAGAAGACATGAGCCACGAGGGGATCGGCGCCAACCCGGAGCATGTCAGGCGACCGCCACTCAGGAACGCAGGTGTGCCAGTAATTCCGGGAGCTGAGAGTGGGAGTTTTCGCAAAGCGCGTAAGGCCAGAAAAGCGAAGCACTCAGCCTCTAGTGCATCACCATTCCAGCCCAAGACATCGACGGATTCGACCCGCGTCTGCAAGGCTTCCCGAAGCCCCGCCATCAGCACAGGATTGTGGCGACCACCCCCGCAAACATACCAGATGGTTGGTTTTTCAGGGAGCGGGGTGCGGGCGACAGCTTCGACGGTGAAAGCTGCCAGAGTGGCCGCACCATCAGCGGCTGAACAGGCTGATATGGCCTCCAGGGCGGCGATAAAACTTTGTCGGTCGAGAGATTTGGGGAGAGGACGACGGAAGTAAGGATCGCTCAGAAGCCTGTCCAGGAGACGATGATCAATTTCGCCTTTTTGCGCCAGTTTCCCATCGATATCGCAAGCTGTTCCCGTGTGGCGAAATGCCCAGTCATCCAGCAGGGCGTTGCCCGGCCCTGTGTCGCAGGCCAGTATCTGACCGTCTTTACCCAGATAGGTGACGTTTGCCACGCCGCCTATGTTCAGCACGGCCACCGGGCGGGGGGCGTCCCGCAGAAGCGCTGCGTGATACCAAGGAGCAAGGGGAGCGCCTTCACCGCCCGCAGCCACGTCAGCGCTACGGAAATCATGGACGACAGGCAGATTTGTTTCCCGCGATAGCAGGGTGGCGTCACCGATCTGCCATGTCCGGCGCAGGGCGGGAGCGTGATAAATCGTCTGGCCGTGAAAACCGATCAGGTCGATCTGAGCACTCAGCGCCATTAACGCTTGCACGGCTTCGATATGCCGTAGGGTGATTGCCCGTTCTACGGCAAGCACTTCCGGATCATCTGGAGGGAGGTGTGCGGCCCGGTCGAGCAGGGAACGTGCCTGTTGCCGGAGGGCCGGATCGTAGGAGAGCGAAAGTGAAGGTCCGTGTTCGTAAATGCGGACGCCATCCGTGCGGAGAATGGCTGCATCCACGCCGTCCAGTGATGTGCCACTCATCAGGCCGATGACTGTGAGCGGTCTGCCTGGCTGCTCTGTAGCGATGCCGCTTGTCACGTCCTAGCGCCGTAGTTCCATCTTGATCGGACCTTCGCGGCGTCCATGAGTGAACTGGTCCACCATGGCGTTACCGGAATGCATGAGGGAGGAGGCCGGCCCGTGCCAGACTAGCTGGCCCCGATAGAGCATGGCGGCCTCATCGCCGATCCGTTGGGCGGAGGCCATATCATGTGTGATGGCGATGGCCGTGGAGCCCATGCGTTTTACGCAGTCCACAATCAGACCGTCGATCACCGCGCCCATGATGGGATCAAGCCCCGTTGTGGGTTCGTCGAAGAAGAGAATTTCGGGACGGTCGGCAATGGCGCGGGCAAGACCGACGCGCTTCTGCATGCCGCCGGAAAGTTCGGAAGGATAGAGATCGCCCACGGACGCATCGAGGCCAACCTGCGCGAGTACCTCATTGGCACGGGCGCGGGCTTCAGTTCGTGAAAGGCGGGGGTGTTTCTCGGAATGTCTCGTCGGCTCCGGCGCGAGCAGGCCGAACGCGACGTTTTCCCAGACGGAAAGACTGTCGAACAGTGCGCCGTTCTGAAACAGCATCCCAATTTCGCCGCGTCTGGCCTCGCATTCGCGCCGTGGCGCGCGCAGCACGTCCACACCGTCGATCTCGATCAGTCCTTCGTCGGGCTGGATCAGGCCGAGGATGCAGCGTAGCAGAACGGATTTGCCCGAACCGGATCCGCCGATGATGACGAACGACGTGCCGGCAGGAACGTCCAGATCGATTCCGTCGAGCACGACCTTGGAACCAAACGCCTTGCGCAGGCCACGGATACGGATCTTTGGTTGGGGGATAGGGGCTGTCTCGGTCATTGGGCGAAAAACAGATCCGTCAGCAGATAATCAAAAGCGAGCACGAAAATGGAAGCGGAGACAACCGCAGCGGTCGTCGCGCTGCCGACGCCTTCCGCGCCGCCTTTGCTTGTGTAGCCGTAATAGCAGCCCATGAGCGCGATCAGAAAACCGAAGACGGCGGCTTTCACCAGTCCGACCGTTACGTCTTCCGCTTTGAGAGCGTTCATCGTGGCGGCGATATAACTGTCTGGCGAAAAGCCGAGCTTCACCGTTGCCACCGTGAAGCCGCCGCCTACGCCAAGAACATCAGCAATCACGACGAGCAGGGGCAGGGCAATCACACCGGCAGCCAGACGGGGGGCCACCAGATATTTCATTGGATGCGTTCGCAGAGTCGTCAGGGCGTCGATCTGGTCGGTGACGCGCATAGTGCCGATCTGTGCTGCCATTGCTGCTCCCACGCGCCCCGCCACCATCAGACCGGCCATGACGGGGCCGAGCTCGCGCGTAACGGCCAGCACCACGATGTTCGCGATGGCGCTCTGGGCGTGATACTGCGCAAAACCGGTATAGGATTGAAGGGCAATGACACCGCCCGAAAACAGGGCAGTGAGAGCCACGACCGGCAGTGAGAGAAAACCCGTATCGATGAGCGCGCTCAGAAACACACGCCAGTAAAAAGGGGGGCGCACGAGGCAGGAGATGCCTTCGAGTGCAAAGATGGCGATGGAACCGGCGCCACGGGTAACGCTGAACACTGACCGTCCAAGCAGGGCGACGAGATCTAAAATGGCGTTCATCCGGTGATGCTGGTCCCTAGTCCTGTGGCGGTCCGTGTGTGGCAACAGCCGTAACCTGCCTGAAGGGCCGCGTCAAAAACTTGCTGTGTCTCTTTATTGGATAAAGCGTAAATTTTGTGCTGTTCGTAACCAAGTTTTGCGACACGCTTCGCTCTTGACCACGCTGCAAGGAACACGTTCAAGTACCGCGGACGAGACGTTTTCGGGAGCGATCCCGATCGTCAACGGCGGTCCGAAAACGGAGGGGACGTTTCAGTGCGTATTGCAATGATCGGGGGAGGCTATGTTGGTCTCGTATCCGCAGCATGTTTTGCGGAGTTCGGGATCGAGGTGGCGGTAGTTGAAAATAGCCCGTCGCGTCTTGCTGCTTTGCGAGAAGGTCGGATTCCGATCTATGAGCCGGGTCTCGACAAACTTGTCGAATCGAACATGCAGGCGGGACGTCTGTCGTTCGGAGATGACATTACCGCCGCCGTCAAAGGCGCGGAGGCTGTGTTTATCGCCGTTGGTACGCCGCCACGCAATGGCGACGGTGCGGCTGACATGCAGTATGTCCACGCGGCTGCGCAGCAGATCGCCCGGGCCCTGACGGGCTATGCGGTCATAGTGACGAAATCGACGGTCCCGGCAGGCACCAGTCGCCGTATTGCCGAGATCATCCGGTCCACACGTCCGGATGCGGATTTCGATGTGGCGTCCAATCCAGAGTTCCTGCGTGAAGGCAACGCCATTGGCGATTTCATGCGTCCGGATCGCGTCATCATCGGTCTCGACAAGACGGCTCCGGATGGTGGTGCGCGGGCCGAAGCGGTCATGCGCAAGGTCTATCGCCCGCTGTCCCTGATTGAAGCGCCGCTGCTTTTCACGACGCTGGAGACCTCTGAACTCACGAAATACGCCTCCAATTCGTTCCTTGCGATGAAGATTTCCTTCATCAACGAGATGGCCAGTCTTTGTGAAAAGCTGGGCGCGGACGTGCATGACCTTGCAAAAGGCATGGGGCTTGATGGCCGTATTGGGCGCAAGTTCCTGCATCCGGGTCCGGGTTATGGCGGTTCCTGTTTCCCCAAGGATACGCTGGCTCTTTCGCGTATTGGTCAGGAAGCCGGAAGTCCGTGCCGTCTGGTCGAGACGACTGTGCAGGTGAATGACGCCCGCAAGATCGGCATGGCTGGCCGCATTATCGCGGCTTGTGGTGGTTCCGTTGAAGGCAAGACGATCGCTGTGCTGGGTCTGACCTTTAAGCCGGAAACGGACGACATGCGTGAAGCCCCGTCGATTCCCATTCTGCACCGTCTGGCCGAATCCGGTGCGCATATCCGTGCTTTTGATCCGGTGGGCATGGAAGCCGCGAAGCCACACCTTCCGCCAACGCTGACGTACTGCGCCGATGCGCTGGATGCTGCCAACGGTGCTGATGCCCTTGTTGTGCTGACGGAATGGAACGTGTTCCGGGCGCTCGCTCCGAAGGCGATTGTCGACGCGATGAAGGGGGATGTCGTCGTGGATCTTCGTAACATTTTCGATCCTGCGGCAATGCGCGCAGCCGGACTCGCCTACCAGTCCGTCGGCCGCCCCTGATAACGGCTGTCACACTTCTGTGATCCTGTGATCCGCGCCCCTGTGTGACAGCAGGGCGCGGATCGTTTATTATCGGCTGACAGGATCTGCATTATGCGTCGTAAATGAATGGAGATGGAACATGGAAGGATGGCAGGGACTGGTTTCCACGCTGGTAGCCATTTTCATGTTCTTTATTTTACCGTTGATTCTCGCATCCGTGATTGTGGTGCGTGATGCGCGGTGGCAGGCGGAGCAGAGCTGTGCTGGAGGGACATGTCGTCCCCCCGTTCGTCGTGAGCGCCGACTGTAATCTTATCAGGTTATCCCACCCGTCTCCGAATTGCTCGCCCGATGCACTGTAGTGCGTGGAATGCGAAAATCGGTCGTTCAAGTGTCCGTTTTACAAGGGCAGCAATGTCTTTTCTGCGCACGGTCTGGGCAAAGAAATGGTTGTCATCCATTTTCATGAGGCCCTGAGACCGTCGATCAAGCCATTTGGTTATGGGTGTGCCTGCAATGCCCGGCAGTTTTTTCAGTTCCTGCGCATGTCGCGCGAGTCCGCCATAAGCGACGGATGTGCGTGTGACTTCTGACGACTTCTTGCTCAGAGCACCAAAACGCTGGGTGTAAATATAAAGTGGCTCATCCAGCAGGACGAAATGAGCGCCAGCGAGCAGGAGAGACACAACAAACGCAAAGTCTTCTCCGTGGCGCAGATTGCCGGGATAGAGAAGATGCTTCTCTATAAGGAAAGCACGTCGGAAGCAGGGTTTGAGGAGTCCCCAGTCGGTTGATTGTCCATCTGCTGCGTTGTGCTGGAGATAATCGGCGAGGGAAACGCTGGGGGCCATATGGCCGTTTATGGCGTTGGCCCGTTTCACTTCCTGCCCGATGCCATCATCGTAAAATGTCAGATCGTCCGCAACCATGTCGGCGTCCGGGTGACGGTCTATGAGGGCTGCAAGACGCTGCAGGCGGATTGGTGCATAAGCATCGTCGGCATCAAGCGTTGCGATCCAGTCAGCACTTGCTGCCTGAATACCAGCATTTCTGGCCGCTGCCGGACCACCGTTCTGCGGTTGCCGTATGATTCGTATGGTCGGATTGCTGCTGAAATTCCGCTCGATCAGTTCAATGGTCTGATCCGTGGAGCAGTCATCAACGATAATAATTTCATGTGCTGGATATGTTTGCTCCAGCACGGAATTGATCGCCCGTGAAACGAACTTTTCGGCATTATAGGTCGTGATGATGACTGAAAATGAAACCGGCATAGACGTCCTCCGCTGACAGGACGCTACTGCATTGACTGTATTTCACACAACCTGTTTGCGCATCCTCAAGGTCTTTAAAAAGATCTTTTCTGTCTCTGCTCATATGGCAAGCGGACAGGGCGCGTCATGTTGTTTTCAGGAATGAAAAAGTCTCTCTGACTTTTTCTCACGAGTGAGCATATCAGTCAGAGAGACGTTTCTATTATTTTGTAGCGCGATCGACCGCGCGGCCGGCTTTTTCCACCGGACCTTTCGGCGGATCGAGTGTGTCCTGCACTTTTTCTCCGAAAGTTCTTTCGTGAGGATGGCAGGCCGAAAGTCCGAAACTGGCGATGGAAAGAGCGATCAGAGCGGCAAGCGTCGAACGCATGAATAATCTCCTGATGAATGTCTATTTTCTCAGCGTGCCACCATCGGGAAAGTTGCGTGATGATGTAATTTTTTTTGAAAGATTTTTTAGGTGAAAGACTGGAAAATGGCGCGAGATTCAGGGTCGGGACACATACAGTCTGCCGGGATTTAAAGTTTATTTTTCTGATGCTGAAGCACGTATTTTTTAAACGGCATGGATAATTTTATCGCTGGATTGTGGGTCGGTGGTTTCATCGGTCTTGTTGCAACTCTTTATTTTCATAAGTCATAAATATTGATGAAAAACCGTATTCTTTTTATTTTGAAAGCACGTGAAGGTGACTGGGGATATGGCTCGAAAGAGTCCGGTCTGTCCAATTCCGTTCGTTTTACCGTAGATATGCTCAACGCGACAGGAATCGAAGCCAAGGTTGTGGAAGTCGCTGACAATAACTGCATCGATCGGGAGGTGACTGCATACAGGCCCACTCACGTCATCATTGAGGCGTTCTGGGTCGTGCCGGAAAAGTTCGATGTCTTGAAGCCCCTGCATCCGGATGTGCAGTGGATCGTGCGCGATCATTCGGAAACACCGTTTCTGGCAAACGAGGGAATCGCTTTTGGCTGGACAGTGGATTACCTGCGACGCGGTGTAGAGGTCATGTGCAATGCCCCGCGTGCCGTGTCCGATATGGCGGTGGTCGCGATGGGCTGCGACCTGAATCCCAGCGCGATCACGTACGGCCCGAATGTTTATCCGGTTCCACGTCTCTGTGAGATGACGCCTCACGCAAGCAAGACGGATTTTATCGATATCGGCTGTTTTGGCGCGGTAAGGCCTCTGAAAAACCATATGACACAGGCGATCGCTGCGATTGCGTTTGCGGAAACCATTGGTTGCACACTCCGCTTTCATGTCAACGCGACGCGCGTGGAAGGGCAGGGAAGCCCGGTTCTCAAAAATCTGCGGGAACTGTTTGGACGTTCCGATCATGAACTGATTGAACATGGATGGATGGTCCATCGCGATTTTCTGGATGTGCTGCGTGACATCGACATCCTGATGCAGGTCTCGTTTTCTGAAACATTCAATATTGTTGCGGCAGACGCGATGGCGGTGAGTGTTCCCGTGCTTGTGTCGCGGGAAATTCCGTGGATCGGACATTATGCACACCGTGATCCGACGGACGCTGCCGACATGGCGCGTGGGCTTTATGAAATATGGAATGAAAATCAAGGTGAACGCCAAAATCGCTTGTTGAGGCAGCGCCGTGACATGGAGATTTATTGCGCCCGTTCTGCCGCTACCTGGGCGCGACGCTTCGGCACTCGATCAGCGACGACAGCAGAGGCATTTGAAGCTTGTGAGTGACTGGCTTTTTTTCGGTGGTCTTGGGGCCGCTGTTGCCACAGGCGTCAATGCCGGTCTTGTCGCCTGTTTCGTGTGGATAAGAAAAAATCAGGACAGGCGTTTCTGGGAAAGCAGGGAGTGATTCGATATTGTGTATCGGCGCTTCTCCTCTGTGTTCTGGCGGCCTGTAATGTCATTCCGGAGCAGGCGCGTCAGCAGCTCATCGGTATGAAGCGGACGGATCTGGTTTCCTGCGCGGGCGTGCCTGATCATGAGGAGCGGCAGGACGGGCAGGATGTTCTGGTCTGGCTGAACGAGAAGACGAGTGGCGGCAGTCTGTCGGTGTCAGTGCCTTTCGATCTCTCCCTGACCTTTAATTCGCAGGGGGCCTGTCATGTGATTGCCACCGTACGTGACGGAACAGTGGTCAAACTGACCTATAGTGGGCCGGCACGGACATGGGAAGGGGAAAATGCGTTGTGTGCTCCGGTCCTGCGCGCCTGTCTGCCAGTGGCAAAGTAGCGCACGGTCCAGCGCGATAGTGTGTGATCTTGTCGGTTTTATTGGAAAGTAGACGGTCAATAAAAAATCAGGCGTTCCGCCGGGCTGCGACCCAACAGAACGCCTGACTCCGAAGTGTTATTGAGAACTGACTGGCAGAATCAATATCCTTCTAGTCATTCTATGAACAGAGATATTGACGAGAGTTTGATCACTTTCCGGCGCTGCCATGTTTCTTTGCCTTGATTGGCAGGCAAATATGGCCCGGCTCAAATATCAACATCCTCAGGGGCGCAGTACTTCCTCCAAGGGGCTCAGATAATTGGCCAGCTTGACCCGCAGTGGCATCAGATAGACTGATCCCCCCCCCGAACGGACCTCCCGGATCGCCTTCTTTGCAAAGGCGAGATTGGCTTCCATTGTCGGTTCGAAATCATGCGGGAAGACGATGTGGTTTGTCGTTTCCCAGTAAGAGCGGGATTTCGGTCCTATGACAGGTGAAAAACCCCAGAAAACCTTTTCATCGCGTAGCCATTCCCGGCACAGATCGAGCATGCGGAAATCGAAGAGAGGCTGGGTGAAAAACCCACATGCTCCGGCCTCGCGTTTGCGTGCCAGATCTTCCAGTTCCTTGTAAGGCGCGCGACGATAGGGGTCGAACGCAGCGTAGACCTTCAGATGCGGGGCTTCTCGTGCATAACGTCGGATGATGGCGTCGGATGTGTTGGGATAGACCCGGCGGCTCAGGTCCGCCGGTGGATCGCCTTTAACGACCAGAATCTCGGTCAGTTTTGGGTCGTCCACGCCGGGCAACGGGCCGTGTGGATCGACCTCGATCGCCCGGATGTGCGGAACCACGGATTTGAAGTCAGGGGCGGCAATTTTCGCCGCAGCGCAGCTACGCAATGAAAAGCGCTGGATATCCGGAATGTTGATTGTGTCAATGAAGGGCACACAGGCGCGGACTTCCGCGATTTCCCGTCGCAGGGTTTCCTCGTCACGGGGAACGAGTTCGATCGAGACGCGGCTCATGATGGGAATGACTCATGCTGGAAAACCATGACGCCTCTTTAGCGGATCGGACGACTTGCGCAAAACCGACAGTAACGGCCTGCTTTCTGGTCTTGTGCGCTGTGCCGGTCCGGGTCAGTTTGCTAAAGACAATGCCTGTCATAACAGAAGGGAATGCTCCATGAGCAAGATTATTCGTACCGAGCCGAATCCGATCCTGTCCAAGGCCGTGGAATATCATGGTTTTGTGTTCACACAGGGCATGGTGGCCCGCGACCTGTCGAAAGACGCGAAAGGACAGACACAGGACGTTCTGGAGCAGCTGGACACGCTTCTTGAAGAGCATGGCACGGACAAGACCCGCATCCTGCAGGCGCAGATCTGGCTGAAGGACATCAATGATCGCGCAGCCCTGAACGAGGTCTGGAGCGCATGGCTGCCGGAGAACGGCGCACCGGCGCGGGCCTGTGTGCAGGCGGTGATGGCCGATCCGAAGATGCTCGTGGAAATCATGCTCGTCACCACGAAATAAGACGCTTCGATCTCCCGCCTGAATTTTCTGGCGGGAGATTTCCTTACTGCCTCCTTCGGCCGTTCCTAATCAGCCGCGCCTTTGCCTCCCTCTCGTCATGAATAAGTGCTATTCCCTGTCGAATCAGGAAAAAGAGACGGGGCCAAACCGCCATGCGGCTGGATGATGAACGCGAAAGCAGCAATATCGACGATGTCCGCGGACAGGGCGGCGGCGGTGGCCGGATGCCCATCCGCATCGGTGGAATCGGCGGTGTGCTGCTGGTGCTCGGCGCACTCTATTTCGGCGTTGATCCCCAGATCGTCCTGAATCTGCTGCAGGGGACGGCGCCTCCCGAAAGCGGACAGACCACGACGGTGGCGCAGGCTCCTTCTCCGCAGGATGACGCGCAGAAGCAGTTCATTTCCCGTGTGCTCGCTTCAACCGAGGATGTGTGGACCGATTACTTCCAGAAAATGGGTCGCACCTATCATGATCCGCGCTTGGTTCTGTTCTCCGGTGGCGTCAATTCCGGATGCGGATACGCGCAGACAGCGGTTGGACCATTCTATTGCCCGGTGGATCAGAAAGTTTACCTCGATCTTGGTTTCTTCAAGGAATTGCAGGATCGTCTCGGCGCGGGAGGAGATTTCGCGCGGGCCTATGTTGTCGCCCATGAGATCGGTCATCACGTTCAGAATGAACTCGGCATCATGAAGCAGGTCGATCAGCGTGGCGGAACAGGACGCACGGGTGCCGACAGTCTGTCGGTGCGCGTTGAACTTCAGGCTGACTGCTTTGCCGGTGTCTGGGCGAAGCGTGCCAATGACGCGAAGGACATTCTGGAAAAAGGCGATATTGAACAGGGTCTGAACGCCGCGGCCGCAGTCGGCGATGACAGGCTGGAAAAGCAGGCGCAGGGTTATGCCGTGCCGGACAGCTTCACGCATGGTACATCCGCCCAGCGAGTCACATGGTTCAAACGTGGCCTGACCTACGGTGACATTGACCACTGCGACACTTTCAACGCCCCGTCATTGTAAACGGGGCCTATTTGAGCTTCTCACGCAGGTAGTCCGCAAGCACTACCGCCTCGTTATGCTCCGTATCGCGTGCCCCGACCAGCAAAGTGATGGGGCCGCGTCGGGCGTAATCCAGTAATCTGGCGATCACTTCACTTCTGTTGTCGAGTTCCGCGCAATAGCGCTTGCGGAATTCTTCCCACTTCACCGGATCGTGTCCGAACCAGACACGCAACCCGGTGGAGGGAGCGGCGTCCTTGACCCATTCGGTAAGAGCGGCTTTTTCCTTGCTCTCTCCACGGGGCCAGAGACGGTCAACCAGCAGTCTGGCCCCGTCATCGTCGGAGGCAGGATCATAGACGCGTTTCACGTGAATGATGAACATCGCATGTCCTTGTTTCTTGTGTGGCGTGTGGTCAGCCTTGAGTGAAAAGGATTTTAATGGCCCAGTTCCACGAGATGAAGGCATCGAAGGAGGCATGACAGATATGGCCGTAACATCGACAGCCCCTGAAGACAGCCGCCGCGTTCTTCTCATCGAGGATGACAGCGATATTGCTGGTGAGATCGTTGACGAACTGCAAAATCGCGGCTTCTCCGTCGTTCGGGCAGAGACGGGCGATGTCGGACTGGAGCAGGCTAGTTCCGGCGGATACAATGTTCTGGTCGTCGACAGGATGCTGCCCGGACTTGATGGTCTTTCCCTGATCGAGACCGCACGGGGGCGCGGCGTTCGGACACCCGTGCTGGTTCTCTCTGCTCTCGGTGCGGTGGATGATCGGGTGAGTGGTCTGAAAGCGGGGGGCGATGACTACCTCACCAAACCCTTCGCCATGGAAGAACTGGTCGCCCGGATCGAAGCGCTGCTGCGTCGTCCTGATGACTCGCGTCAGACGGTGTTGCGGGTAGGACCGCTGACCATTGACCTGATTGACCGGACGGTGATGCGTGGCGAACGGGAAATCGAATTACTGCCACGCGAATTCCGGTTGCTGGAATATCTCATGCGCCGTCCGGGGCAGGTTCTGACGCGGGCGATGTTGCTTGAAGACGTCTGGAATTATCGTTTCACGCCGCAGACCAATCTGGTCGATGTGCATATCGGCAAGTTGCGTCGAAAGGTTGATGCGACGGGCGAAGAACCGCTGATCCAGAGTATCCGGGGCACCGGTTTCACCCTGCGCGCGCCGGAATGATACACTCTTGAAGCACGACCATTTCGCGCTATTCCGCACGGCCAGATTCCGGCTGGCGCTGGCTTTTGCGTTGGCCATGCTGGGCGCCATCACCCTGCAATTTTTCCTGATGTATTCGCAGTTGACGACGCTGGAATTCAGGCGGTCGGGACAGATTCTCAGCAATGAGATGAAGCTGCTTCTCGCCATGGCGCCCGAGCATCTGGATTATGTCATCCGTGAACGGTCGACTGATGATCTGCGTATCGTGGTCAATGAAGCGGGTATTTTCACGGCCTCCCATCAGCCTGTAACGGGTGATCTCCATATGTGGCCGGAAGGTCTGGAGGCGGACGGCCAACTGCATAACATCGTCATGGAGCCGGAGGAGGGCACGCCTTACACGTTGCGCTTTCTCGCCGAGCGCACACCGGATGGTCGTGTTCTCGTGCTTGGCCGTAGCTCGCATTTTCTTAAGGAACAGAAGCTGCTTCTCCGGCGTGTCTCTCTGACGACACTGGTGCCGATCGTCTTTTTCGCGCTGCTCGCAGGCGTGCTTCTCAGCCACCGCGCTCTGGCGCGTGTGAAGGATATGCACGAAGCCATCGACCGGATCATGCGTGGCGATATCCACGAACGTCTGCCAACCGGAACACAGCAGGATGAACTTCAGCGTCTGGCTGCCAGCGTCAACAGAATGCTCGACCGCCTCGAACAACTCATGCGGGACATGGGCAATGTCGGCAATGATATTGCGCACGATCTGCGCACACCGCTGGCGCGGGTAAGGGCCGGGCTTGAGCGCGCGATCTCCGGTCCGCAGGCTTCCTCACCAGAAGCGCTTCAGAAAACTATTGGTCGGGCCATTGAAAATCTTGACCAGTGCTTCACGATCATCACTGCGCTTCTGCGTCTGGCTGAAATCGACAACAGCAAGGGACGCAATGCTTTCATGAAGGTTGATCTTGTCGCCCTGATGCGGGACGCGATCGATCTCTATGAGCCTATAGCGGAAAGCGAAAATGTCGTTCTGCTGTCACATGCTTCCGAAGATGTGATCTGGGTCCGGGGTGATCGGGATCTGCTGATGGAAGTGCTGGCCAATCTTGTCGACAACGCCATCAAGTTTACACCTGCGGAGGGAAAAGTCAGTGTTCTGGTCAGCATGAATGGTGGAAGGCCAAGCCTTGTGGTGACCGATACGGGCAGCGGGATTCATCCCGATGAGCGGGCCGCCGTGCTGACGCGCTTCTATCGCTCGGACAAAAGCCGACATATCCCGGGCAGCGGACTGGGACTCAGTCTGGTTGCATCCATCCTGCGTCTGCACAATGCGGAATTGCTGATCAGTGATGTCGAACCCGGCGTGCCCGAAAAAGGGACGTGTTTTACAGTGCTGTTTCCAAATGAGCGTACCGGTCACGCGTGACGAACGGATCGGGATCGTAATCCACGCCAACAAGATATAGCCCTTCGGCGGGCGCGGTCGGCCCACCTGCGCGTCGGTCGCACGCTTCTAGCGCTGCCTGCAACCGCTCTGCCGTCCAGCGCCCGCAACCGACAAGCTGCAATGTGCCGACAAGATTGCGCACCTGATGATGCAGGAACGAACGTGCTTCCACATCGAAGAAGATCAGTTCGCCCTCTCGCCTTACATCCAGCCGGTCAAGCGTCCGGATCGGGCTTTTCGCCTGACAGGCAACGGCGCGGAACGTCGAGAAATCATGTTGTCCCAGCAGCAGTTTCGCTGCTTTCTGCATGGCGGACACGTCGAGCGGAAATTTTACATGCCAGACACGGTTGGCTTCCAGAGCGGGACGTGTCGGACGATTGAGCACGCGATAGCGGTACCGCCGCCGGACTGCCGAGAAACGGGCGTTCCATGTTGGTTCAACCCGTGCCGCGTTGAGGATGGCGACCGGATGCGGCTTGAGGTGGAATGAAAGACCGTCCCGCACGGCGCGCGTGTTGAGCGGCATGTCGATGGGAAAGTCGAGGTGGGCGACCTGACCTGTTGCATGGACCCGGGCATCGGTGCGTCCCGCTGTTACGCTCCATACTTCTCGTCCACCGGCCATGCGTGCCGCCGCTTCTTCGAGCAGCTGCTGCACGGAAAGACCATTTTCCTGCCGTTGCCAGCCGACCAGACCACTTCCATCATATTCGATCAACACGGCCCAACGCTGTCGGTCATCCGGGGCGTCGTCCATACGCGACCATGAGACGGAAGGCCTGTCTGCGCTCATGAGCCCAGTTGTGTTTCGGGGGATACGGGCTGACCACGCAGAAATGCTTCGGCTTCTATCATCCCGCGGCCGGGGCGCTGGATGCGGCGGATGCGCAGCGCGGAACCATCACCGCATGCGATTGTGAGCCTATCATCAAGCGTGGTGCTGGGTTTGCCGGTCACACCTTTTACCAGATCGACAGCACCGATTTTCAGCGTTTCACCTGCCAGTGTCGTGAACGCGCCCGGCCACGGTGTCAGCGCACGCACCTGACGATCAATCGCGTCAGCAGGCTTTGTCCAGTCGATCCGTCCATCTTCCTTCGCCAGACGGGCAGCATAGGTCACGCCCTGCTCAGGCTGTGGAATGGGGGGCGGATTTTCTGACAGCACTTCGACGACCAGTTTCGCACCGAGCGCGGCCAGCTCGTCATGAAGACTGCTGGCAGTGGTGACAGCGGTGATCGGAACAGCGACGGAAGCCAGCATGTCCCCGGTATCCAGCCCGACATCCATCTGCATGATGGTGACGCCGCTTTCCGTGTCTCCGGCGAGAATGGCGCTCTGGATGGGAGAAGCGCCGCGCCAGCGCGGGAGCAGGCTGGCATGGATGTTCAGACAGCCAAGGCGCGGCGCGCCGAGCATGGCTTTCGGCAGGATCAGCCCGTATGCGGCGACAATCGCGGCATCAAGATTCTGGCTGGCGAACCATTCCTGTTCCTCGACCACATTACGCAGCTTTTCCGGGCAGCGCACCGGAATGCCCAGCGATTCAGCCGCGTGATGAACGGGGGAAGGACGCAAAGCCTTGCCGCGCCCGGCGGGGCGAGGAGGCTGCGTGTAGGCCACAACAATCTCATGCCCCGCATCACGCAACGCATAGAGCGCCGGAACAGCAAAATCGGGCGTGCCCATGAAGGCCAGACGCATCAGCCGGTTCTCCGCAAGAACAGATGGGGCAGGCTTGCCGTTATGTTACCGCTTCAGCTTCTGTTCTTTGGCAAGCCGACGCATGATCATGTTGCGGCGCAGTGTCGAGAGGTGGTCGACGAACAGCACGCCGTCCAGATGGTCGATCTCGTGCTGAATGCAGCGTCCCAGCAGACCGTCGACTTCTCGCTCGCAGAGTTCGCCATCCACACTGCGCCAGCGCACTTTGACGGCATCCGGGCGGATCACTTCGGCATACTGATTCGGCAGTGAGAGGCAGCCTTCCTCATAGGGGGAGAGAACCTGACTTTCCTGAATGACTTCCGGATTGATCAGCACCATCGGCTGGCGCTCTTCTTCTTCGCCCACATCGACGATGACGTAGCGCTGGCTGACACCGACCTGTGGCGCAGCCAACCCGATCCCCGGTGCGGCATACATCGCGGAAAACATACCCGGCAGGGCAGCCTTGAGCGCACTCATGTCCTCCGGCTGGACGGGGCGGGCTTTCTGGCGCAGCACGGGTGCAGGCGCGATCAGGATGGAGGTCGGCGTGGCGGCAGCGCCGGCGCGGGCATAATCAGCATCGTTCATGATGGGGTGATTTAATCACATGCGCCCGGTTTTTCCAGTCCTGTAAGTAAAGGGACTGTGCGTGCCCTGCTTCTCTTACCAGCCGCGTGGATCATGCGCGGCAGCATCCGCCTGGTCGTAGGTGAGGGACAGACGATCCGGTCCGGAACCCGCATAGCGGCAAACCGCTTCCACACTGGAAACCTTGGGTGACCCCGGCTGAAGAAGAGCGGGCACAGGCAGGCAGAGATACCATACGCGCCCATGCGCCCCAACAGCCTCGCTGACGGCAAAGGCCCGTGGGGCGGAGACCGGAATAGTTCCATTGCCACGCGGTGGCTGGTAATGCAGCGTCACCAACCCGGTTGCGTCGGGATAATACTGCAACCCGCAATCTCTGGAGAAATTGGCGAGCGTTGGTTCGCGGAGAAGCGAAAGTTCCGGTTCTTCCTTCGAGCAGGCGTCGCGTCGTCCCGCTTCGTAGCGGGCGCAGCCGGAGAGAAGCATGACACTCGTCAGACAGGCGAGGGCGCGCAGTCCTCGATTTCGTAGTTCAGACACGCTCATCGTCCTCAAGCGGTGTGGATAACTTGTCTCCCACCGTGAGTAGCATGGCTGTCAGAGGAGAGGCCAGAATCAGGCCGGGCGCACCGAAAATGCCGCCAAAGAAGGTCTGTGACAGTACCGTCAGACCCGGTGGCATCTGCACGGCCTTGCGCTGAATCAGGGGCGCCATCACGTTGCCCTCGAAAAACTGGATCACCGTATAGAGCGCAGCGACGATGGCCGTCTCACGAAGACCCAGAGACAGGGCCAGCAGTATGGCGGGAATGGCGCCGAGGATGGCTCCGATATACGGAATGAAGTTGCAGAGCGCCGCCAGAATGCCAAGGCTGAGGGCCAGTGGAACGCCGATAATCCACAGCCCCACACCCGAGAGGATACCGACGACGGCCATGTCGAGGGCTTGCCCCGCGACCCATGCCCAGAGCGTATCGGCCGCCGCGAGCATGACATCGCGCCCCTGCTGACGCCACTGGCGCGGCACAAGCCTGAGGATGCCATTGGCGTAGAGCTGAGGAGACGCGGCGAAATAAAGGCCCGCGATGATGATGACAGCCAGAGTGCCAAGAACGCCGAACGCCGAACCGAGAAAGCCAGTCATGGAACCGGCGATGCGGGAGCCGATGGACATCAGGCCTCCGTTGTTCCCGGTGCCCCCACCATGGCCGCCGAGAGATGCGGGAAGATAATCAAGGACCACCTGGCCCTGCGGCCAAGAGGCGAGCTGGTTGCGAAGGGCGATGACCTGCGTGGTCAGGGCGTCCCGCAGGCGCGCGGCCTGCGCCACGATATCCGAGCCGCTCGTCCAGAAAATTCCTACGGTAAGAGTCACCATGACTATGCACACCACTGCCAGTGACGCCCCATAGGGGAGCTTCGTCCAGCGGGTCAGCATGCGGGAGAGGCCATGCAGGATCACGGCGAAGAGGGTCGAGGCGAACACGACCATGATGACATCGCCGATCAGCCAGATCGAGAGCATGACGGCCGCTATCAGCAGGGTCAGGCGCAGGATGCGGGCGATACTGTCCAGTGGCGAATCAGAAGAGGAAGGGGAGTGATCGGGGGTGTCGTGAAGATCTTGATTGGCGGTCATAGGCGTAACGAGGCACCTGCTGGAACGGATGAAGTGATGTCGGGTCGTTGACGGACGACACAACGCATCATGCCGCTCTTCGGTCGTAGGCCGCCTGTAATTTTTTTCCAAGAGGGCGGAGGAGTGCACACGCGAGCGGCGCACGGTATCCAGTCAAAAAGGCAAAAAAAAAACGGGGAGCCGGAAGCTCCCCGTTTTCGAAAGGTATGCGGCTGCGTTCTCAGAAAACCTGACGCAGGATGACATACAGGCAGCCGGAGATCAGCATGGCGGCCGGAAGCGTGGTGACCCATGCCAGACCCATTGCCCGAAGCGTGGACCATTGCAGGCCCGACTTGTTGGCTGCCATGGCGCCAGCCACACCGCTCGAAAGAACGTGGGTGGTGGAAACCGGCAGACCATACTGCTCGGCCAGCCCAATCGTGCCCATTGCCACGAGTTCGGCAGACGCGCCCTCGGCATAGGTGAGGTGAGTCTTGCCGATCTTCTCGCCGACCGTGACCACAATGCGCTTCCAGCCAACCATCGTGCCAAGGCCGAGCGCGATGGCGACCGAGACCTTCACCCATGTCGGGATGAAGCGGGTGCCGTCGTAAAGACCGGACTGGAAGGTTTTCAGCGCTTTCTTTTCATCGGCGCTGAAGCCGTCAGCCTTGCCCATGACGCGGATGGCGTCGGCCACCAGATACATCTCGGTACGAACGTTCGGCACGGCTGCGGCTGGCACGGACTTCATCGAACCATAGGTCTGCACCGAGTTGGCGATGCTGCCGCTGAGCATGGCGAGCGCGTCGAACGTCTCGGGTGAGGAAACGGCCTGGGCACGGAGCGCGGCGCCGACGGTCTTGCGTGCCTGATCGTCGCTCATGGTCACAGGAGTCGTGCCGGCGTGAGCCGTGAAGACCTGCTGGGCCGTGTTGGCGCTCTGGATGAAGGCCGGCATGGCGCTCTCAGGCATGGCGCGGTTCAGCGCATAGGCCGTCGGTGCAGCACCGATCAGGATCAGCATGATCAGACCCATGCCTTTCTGACCATCGTTGCCACCATGAGAGAAGGAAACACCCGTGCAGGTGAAGATCAGCAGGCCACGAATCCACCACGGTGGCGGCTGGTTGCCTTTGGGCTCCCCATAGAGGGCCTTGTTCTTCACGAGGATCTTCATGACGATCAGGAGAAGCGCCGCCATGACGAAGCCGCAGGCCGGGCTGAACAGCAGGGCGGAGAAGACCTTGCGAACCTGCTCCCAGTTGACGCCCTGTGTGGCCGCACCGTCCGGCGCGAGCGCCTGGTTGGCAAGGCCGACGCCCATGATCGAACCGACGAGCGCGTGCGAGGAGCTGTTCGGGATACCGAAGGCCCACGTGGCGAGGTTCCAGATGATCGCGGCAAGCAGCAGGGCGAAGATCATTGCATAACCGGCGCTGCTGCCCGATTGCAGGATCAGTTCGACGGGCAGAAGCGTGACGATGCCATAGGCGACCGCGCCAGCAGAGGTGGCGACGCCCAGAAAGTTCCAGAACCCGGACCACACCACGGCGAACAGTGGTGGCAGGCTGTGGGTGTAGATCACGGTCGCAACAGCGTTGGCCGTGTCGTGAAAGCCGTTAACGAACTCGAAGGCCAGCGCGATGATGAGCGCGAGGCCAAGGAGAACGAGCGTGCCGGTGGCGAGTGGTGCTTCGCCAACCGAGTTCATATCGTGAAGGATGCTGAATGCAGCGAAACCGAGCGCGCCGATCAGCACCGCAAAGAACATGATGACGTGAAGGGGCTTGTTGCCGCCGTCAAGATTGGGACGAGAGATCGGCGGCGCTTCAGCCACCGAGTCCATAATCGCCTGTGACATTGTCGATCCGTATGCCGTTAACCTTTGGGCGGTTTACGGTACGGACATGACAAATGCGACATTTGAAGAGTGACGGTTTTATGACAGAGGGAACCTATTCACTTTACAGGAAATGGCTGTCCTCTCCCGCTGATCAGCGCGGAGCAACCCAGCCGTTGCCCGTCGAGTCACCAATCGAGCCGGTGCCCATCGGGCCGTTATCCTGATAGGCTGATCCGAATTTCGACAGGTCAGCGCCAGTGACTGAATCGCGGGTCACATGCTGGGCGTGTTCGGGGTCCGGTCCATGTGTCATATCCATGGACGGGGCATCCTGATAACCCGTGGGAAGACGCCGACGTCCCTGAACATGCAGATTTTCGTGACGGCCTGCGGTGGTTGCTGTTCCCGAATCTTCGCGCGTGGGATCACCCGACATCATTTCCGCGCCAGCCAGCGCGTCGCTCTGCTGGGCATGGGCTGCGCTGGACAGGGCCATGCCTGTCGAAACCAGCATCCCACACACCGCAGCGAAGGGAAGAAGCGAGGAGAGGCGGGGTAAAACGAACATCAACGTCATCTTTCTGGACTGGGCGTCAGCGCCAGAAGGCGAAACCCCCATCGTCATCATCAGGTGTGTTACTTCTACAGTTAGTGTGTTCCCCCATGTGACCGCAACCACCTGAAGCGCATTTTTCCGCAAGACATGCGGGGGATGCGGAAAAGGCAGGCAGGAGGAATGAAATGACGGGAGACCTGTTCGATCACCTTGGCGTGCAGGAAAAAGCGGCGGAAGAGCCAGTCAGGCTAGGAGAGGGTGCGTTCATTTTCCCGGGAATGGCGCTCCCGCAGGCTGAAGCGCTTCTGGATGCCGCCCGCGCCATCGCCCGCAAAGCGCCGTTCAGACATCTTATCACGCCGGGTGGTCATCGCATGTCAGTGGCCATGACCGCCTGTGGCGACTGGGGATGGAATTCGGATCGGAAGGGCTATCGTTACACCAGAACGCAGCCTGAGACGGGAGAGGCTTGGCCACCGATCCCGGATAGCTTTGAACGTCTCGTGCGGCAGGCCACCATGGCGGCGGGATTCAGTGAGGCGCCCCTTCAGTCCGGTCTGATCAATCTTTACCGACCGGGCACCCGCCTCTCCCTGCATCAGGATCGTGACGAAGAGGCGACGGATGTGCCGATCGTGTCCGTCTCGCTCGGGGTGGCTGCGACTTTCCTGTGGGGCGGGCTGACGCGGAAAGACCCCATGCGTCGCTTTCGCCTGTCACACGGGGATGTGGTGGTGTGGGGAGGTCCATCCCGGCTGGTGTTTCATGGTGTTGCGCCACTGGCGCGATCCACCCATCCGGCGACGGGTGAATGTCGGGTCAATCTCACCTTCCGGCGCGTGACCCGATGAAGGTTTTATCCCGAAGCGCGCGAATTGACGCCCAGACGGTAGCCTTCCTTGCGAAGCACCTTGATTGCGGCTTCAGAATATTTGCCGACCAAGGACGCGACGTTGCCTGGGGCGCACCAGAAGCCAAGTGACACGGCGATATTGGCTGGCTGCGGAAGGAAGGAAACGGAGGGGGCCGGATCTTTCAGAACCAGTTCGTCATTTTCCAGCAGACCGAGCAGCAGGGCGCGCGCCTTGTCGATATCATCGTTGTAATCGATCAGCAGGCTGACCGAAGCGAGAAGTCTTTCAGCTTCGGAACTGTTCACGACAACATTGTTGGAGAGTGTGCCGTTGGGCACATAGATGAGTTCGTTGCTTGCATCCCGGAGTACGGTCCGGAACATCTCGATCGAGATCACGGTTCCGGTATTGCCGCCTGCACTGATCGTATCACCGACTTTGAAGGGACGAAACAGCAGGATCAGTACGCCCCCGGCGAAGTTGGCGAGACTGCCCTGCAACGCCATGCCGACCGCCAGACCGGCGGCACCGAGAACGGCGACGAAGGATGTCGTTGCGATCCCAACCATGGAGGCGACGCTGATCAGCAGGAGGGCTTTCAGCAGCAGGCTGACGACACTGATCAGAAATCCCCGTAGCGTCGGTTCGATGTGGCTGGCCGCCATCATCCGTCCCATCGCGCGGGTGATCATGTTGATGATGGCCCAGCCGATCACCAGCACGACAAGGGCGAGCACAACCTGCCCCACATAGCCCAGAACCGTCGGGAGCCAGCCGTTCAGCTGGGCCCAAAGTGAATTCACCTGCTTTTCCATGGAGCGTCCTCTACTATCCGTTGCCGCCATTTTGGCGCATCTTAGACCTGCTCATCAGGGCGATTTCAAGGCTGTCTCGGATCACCCAGTAATCACCATTTTGTGGTGGTTTCGGGCTATACAGGCAGCATTCTGCATTGTTCATGAATGCTCGCTGAGAAGAATGCAGTCCCTTTCCGGTCTTCAATCAGACATAGGGGGCTGGTGGACGTGCGCTTCACTGCTCTGCCGCGACATGATGTCCTTGATGACGTTTTCCACCAGTCGGGTTGTGTGAGAAAGCTGGCGCGTGCGGTCATGAACGAGTGCCAGCGTAAGATGCGGCACGCGTGCGCCAACCAGCGGCACGAACGCCAGATCGCCCCGTAGCACTTCAGACATCACGTCCAGATAGCTGAGAAAACAGATGCCGATCCCTGCGCTTACAAGGGAGATAAGCATCTGCACATTGTTCGCCCGCGCTGCGACAACAGGAGTGATGCGACTGTTTTCCATAAGACGTGTGAATACTGACGAAAGAGCCAGCGGCTGTTCCGGCACCACCATGGAATAATCGGCGCACTGCGTCAGGCGGGCGGTTGCGTGTTGCGCCAGTGGGTGATCGGGCCGACAGGCGAACCCCAGCGGAAACGACATGCTTTTCATCACCGTCAGATCCCGCATTTCTTCCGGATCAAGCATGAGGGCGATGTCGCCTTCCCCTGCCAGCAGCGTCGAATGAATCGTGCGGTTGTCGCGGATATTCACGTTCAGCACGATGCCGGGGTGACTTTCCTTCATGCGCGTGAACAGTTCAGGCAGGAACGCGCGTGACAGGGCTTCCGGCGCCAGAAGGTCAACCTGCCCCCAGCGTATCCCTTTCAGATCGTCGATCTGCCGGTTCAGGCTGTCCAGATCCTTCACCCAGCGGCTGGCGCAGACATACAGCAGTTCGCCAACCGCCGTCAGACGCATGCCGGACGGCAGGCGCTCGAAAAGTGGTGTCTGAAGCTGTTCTTCTCCCAACAGAATGTGTCTGTTGATGGCCGATCCGGCAATGCGCAGATCCTCAGCCGCCTTGCGGATGGAGTTGTGTCGCGCGACGGCGAGGAAATAGATCAGGAAGCGGGAGAAAGGCTGCATCGCATTCTTGTTTTGAGAATGGAAAATGAACAATTATGATATATCTGAGAGCGTATCGCTTGTGAAATGATCTTTCTGAAAGTCACCGGACAGCTTCCGGCCTGCTCAGGAGAATCGACCGTGACCACAGCAACGCTCACCCGTCCCGCCGAGACGCATATGCTTCCCCGCACCATGACGTTCGATGTGGATGACTGGAACATTCTTGCCCGCTGCTGGTATCCGGTCGCGCTTGTTCGGGAACTGGGTGAGAAGCCGTTGGGTGTGACCCTTCTGGATGCACCGCTGGTGGTCTACCGCGCAGGCGACGGCATCGTCGTTGCTGACGATCTCTGCCCTCACCGGGGTGTGCCTCTCAGCATGGGGAAGGGCGATGGTCAGGCCATCGCCTGCGCCTATCACGGTTTCCGTTTCGGAGGAGCGGGGAAGTGCGTCAAAGTTCCGGCCCATCCCGACAATGCCATTCCCTCAAAGCTCAATCTGCGCACCTATCCCGCCGTGGAACGCTACGGTCTGATCTGGACCTGCCTTCGTCCAGAAGGAGATGAAGCCGCCATTCCACCGATGCCGCATTGGGACAACCCTGATTATCAGCAGATCAACTGTCCATGGATTGATATTGCCGGTTTTGCGGGGCGGCAGGTGGAAGGGTTCATTGACGTCGCCCATTTCGCCTTCGTGCATACGGACACATTTGCCGATCCGGAAAATCCTGTGGTGCCACCTTATCGACCGCGTCTGACGCCAGACGGGTTTGAAGCGGAATACCGTAGCAGCGTAGGAAATTATCCCATTGGCCACGAGGAAAAGGGGCGTCCGGGCTTTGAATGGCTACGGCATTTCCGGGTGCATGTGCCGTTTACCGCAACGCTGGAAATCTATTTTCCCGATAACGGCCGTCTTGTCATCATGAATGCCGCATCGCCTGTATCCGCGCGCAAAACCCGCATGTTCGCGCCGATGTGCCGTAACTTCGACAAGGATCTGCCCTTGCAGGATGTGTACGACTTCAATCTGCGGGTTTTCGAGGAAGACCGGGCGCTGGTCGAAGCCCAGAAGCCTGAAAATCTGCCTCTCGACCCCACTCTGGAAGCACATGTGACGGCGGATCGCAGTTCGATCGCCTATCGCCGTGCGCTGCGCTCGATGGGGCTGAGCCAGTTCTTCACGGCCTGAGATCGCCATTCGCCTTTTTTCGCGCCATACTCCCGTTCGCTCACAACAGGGAGTTGCAGCATGAAGGCCTATGACAGTCTCGAACATCTTTTCGGTCGTCTTTCCACGCTGGAAGACGCGGGAGGGATCCTGTCATGGGACCGCGACACCATGATGCCGGAAGGTGCCGCGGACCGTCGGGCGACTGTCATGGCCACATTGAGCGGCTTGCAGCATGAACTGCTGACGAAACCGGAAGTCGCCGAGTGGCTGGAAAAGGCCAATGCGGAAGGCGATGCGTGGCGTCAGGCCAATCTCGATGAAATGAAACGCATCCACGCGCGCGCGGTGGCGGTTCCGGGCGACGTGGTGGAGGCTCTCTCGCGGGCCGGATCAGAAGCGGAAATGGTGTGGCGGAAGGCGCGGAAGGAGAGCGATTTCGGCATGCTTCTGCCCGCTCTGCAAAAAGTGCTTGATCTGACCAAGGAGAGTGCGCAGGCGATTGGTGAAGCGCTCGGTCTTTCTCCCTATGATGCGCTGCTCGATGGCTTCGATCCGGGGATGACGCAGGCTACAATCGCGCCGATCTTTGCTGATCTAGCGCGTGAACTGCCTTCCCTGATTGAAGCCGTGATCGCCCGGCAGGCCGAAAGCGGCCCCTTGCCGCTGCTCGGACAACCGCCATTCCCCATCGCCGTGCAGGAAAAACTGGGTCTTCAGATGATGGAGCAGGTCGGTTTTGACAGTCGTCGCGGAAGGCTGGACGTCAGCGCCCATCCTTTCTGCGGCGGGGCAACCGAGGATGTGCGCATCACCACGCGGTATGAGGAAGACGATTTCCTGCCAGCCTTCCTTGGCGTCATGCATGAAACGGGGCACGCGCTCTATGAACAGGGACTACCGAAAGCGTGGCTGGGGCAACCTGTGGGGCGTGCCCGTGGCATGACCATGCATGAAAGCCAGTCTCTGCTGCTGGAAATGCAGGTGACCCGTTCGCGCGATTTCGCTGTTTTCGCAGCGCCGCTGATGGCGAAAACATTCGGCTCGGCATCGTCATGGGATGCGGAATCGCTCTATCGTCGCATGACGTTCGTGGAGCGTGGACTGATCCGTGTGGACGCCGATGAAGTGACATATCCTGCGCACATCATTACCCGTTATGAGCTGGAAACGGCCATGATCGAAGGCTCGCTGGCTCTGAAAGACCTGCCGGAAGCCTTTAACGCCCGCATCCATGATCTGCTCGGCATCAATGTGCCGGATGACCGGCGCGGCTGTCTTCAGGATATCCACTGGCCCCTCGGTCTCTGGGGCTATTTTCCCTGTTACGCGCTGGGCGCATTGACTGCCGCGCAACTGTTTCAGGCCGCGCTGAAAGCATTGCCCGATCTGTGTGGGCAGATTCGAAGCGGGAATTTCTCTTCACTTCTCGGCTGGTTGCGCCAGCATGTGCATGAACGCGCCAGCAGTGTTTCGACGCAGCAGATTGTAGCGGACGCCACGGGCAAACCGTTGGGTGCGGAAGCGTATCTCGCGCATGTGCGTCAGCGATATCTGGAAAACTGACCTTTTTGTCTGGAGGGAGGAGAGGCAGATTTCCTGCGGCCTCCCCATGTTTTCTGCAATCTTCGATACTATCTATGGGCTGTGTGAAGAGTGTTCGGGCATTTTGAACGCTCTCGCCAGAGGCTCTTCATGAGGCGGTCTCTTTTGACTGAAGGCAGAGACTGACAGGCTCAGGGCCGCCACCCTTTGCGTGAAACATGTTTTTCGGCATACTGTCCCACCCGCAGTTATGCGGACTGTCTCCACCTCAACCCGAACAGAACCTCGTCCGGACGCACAAAGGTCCGGCACTTACTGACAGGAACAGACCATGAGTGTCACGCTCAGCCCTTCCGCATCCTCCCGGACAGTCGCCTCGCCGGCTGCCAACTGGTCGCCGGAAAGCTGGCGGTCGTTTCCCATCAAGCAGGTGCCGACTTATCCCGACGAGGCGGCCCTGAAGGATGTCGAAGCGCGTCTGCATCGTTATCCGCCGCTGGTGTTCGCCGGGGAGGCTCGCCGTCTTCGCGAGCATCTCGCTCAGGCCGCCGCCGGACGCGCCTTCGTGCTGCAGGGCGGCAACTGCGCCGAGAGCTTCTCCGAATTCTCTGCCGATTTCGTCCGCGACACCTTCCGTGTCCTTCTCCAGATGGCCGTCGTGCTGACATTCGGCGCCAAGGTGCCGGTGGTGAAGATCGGTCGCATGGCGGGGCAGTATGCTAAGCCGCGTTCCTCCGACACGGAGACAGTGGGTGATGTCTCGTTGCCGTCCTATCGCGGCGACATCATCAATGGCCCGGCTTTCACGGCGGACGATCGTATTCCGGACCCGCGCCGGATGGAGACGGCCTATTTCCAGTCGGCCAGCGTTCTGAACCTGCTGCGTGCTTTCTCACGGGGTGGTTACGCCAATCTGCACCGCGTGAATCGCTGGAATCTCGGCTTCGTCGAGCGCTCTCCACTTGCGGAGCGTTACCGCGCGCTTGCTGAACGGATTGACGAGACACTGGCCTTCATGGAGGCCTGTGGCTTGAACTCGACAATCGCGCCGCAGATTGATGAGACCGAGTTCTACACCTCGCACGAGGCGCTGCTGCTTCAGTATGAGCAGGCCTTCACGCGCGTCGATTCCACGTCTGGCGAGTGGTATGACTGCTCCGCGCACTTCCTGTGGATCGGTGACCGCACCCGGCAGCCGGACGGTGCGCATGTCGAGTTCCTGCGTGGCGTGCGCAACCCGATTGGCATCAAGGTCGGTCCCACGACAAAGATCGAAGATCTCGAAAAGCTGCTCGAAATCCTCAACCCCGCTGACGAGGCCGGGCGCATCACGCTCATCTCCCGCATGGGCGCGACGAAGATTCAGGATCACCTGCCGTCGCTCGTCCGTTCCGTGAAGGGGCTTGGGCGGACCGTGACGTGGATGTCCGATCCGATGCATGGCAACACCATCTCCACCTCCCACAAGGTGAAGACCCGTTCCTTCGAAGCCATTCTGACCGAAATTCAGGGTTTCTTCGACATTCTGACCGAGGAAGGCGTGGTTCCCGGCGGTGTGCACATGGAAATGACGGGGCAGGACGTGACGGAATGCGTTGGCGGTGCCCATCAGTTGACCGAAAACGACCTCGGTGCCCGTTATGAAACCTTCTGCGATCCACGCCTGAACGCCGAGCAGTCTCTCGAACTGGCGTTCCTGATTGCGGAAGAACTGAATTCCCGTGCCCGTAGCCTGAAAAAGACGGCTTAAGGGTAACACCGACAGGGAAAACCGTGACAGGGGAGTGCGCTTCCTTGTCACAAAACGGTGTGCCGCAGTGGACTGACAGTTCGGAAGAAGGGAGGCGGTCTTGCCGGTTTCCTCTTCTGCGGCCACAAATCAGTGTCGGACATCATCAGATGACTGGCGTTCGAAAATTGAGTTCCTGAGAGTTTCAGGTCCATCATTGAGGTTCAGTCAAACACACTCTCTTCGTGCCCTGCCGATTTTCCAACCTCACTCAGTGAGTCCAGAGCAGGACATCAGGAAAGGGCAGGCCGTGGTTTCCAGACTTTCTCACTCGAAACTCTCATCTTCCTCCGTTCCTTCCGTTGAAACGCCCGTCTCGACCGGTGTCGCTGAGTCGCTCTGTGCGGCACCCATCAGCGATGAGGATATCCGGGCGCGTACGGATAGCTATTTCAACCGGACAAAGGCCATTGTCAGCCGGTTCGGCGACTGTGCCGTCACGTATGCCGTGTTCATCCGCAGACCCGTTCTTTCGGCCACCGGCATGGTCGAGGCATGGCTGAAGAACATCGCCCGGGAACGGGGCATCGAAATCCTCGTCGAGCCGGTTTTTGGCGAGGGTGAATGGGTCGGGGCGGGTGAACCGCTGCTCTATATCACGGGGTTCTTCTCACAACTCGTGGATCTGGAAACACTCATCCTCCAGAAGCTCGGCGCCTGTTGCGTTGGGGCGCACCGCGCCTACCAGATGGCGCTCTCCCTGCCCAAGGCGCAGTTCCTTGCCATGGAAGCGCGCCACTGCGCCGGTTATGAGATGCAGGAACTGATGGCTTACAGCGCGTCTGTCGGCAGCCGGGCGGCGCAGAAGGAAGGGGCGATCGGGTTCATCGGCGGTGCGAATGATGCGACGGCGGCGTTTTTCGGAGAAACCCACGGCTTCGGCACCATGCCGCACGCCCTGATCGGGTATGCCGGTTCGACCGTACGCGCGGCGGAGATGTTTCACGAGGTTTATCCGGACACCAACCTGACGGTGCTGGTTGATTATTATGGTCGGGAAATCACGGACGGGCTCGCTGTCTGTCGTCGTTTCTCCGATCTCGCCGCTGCCGGGAAGGTGGCGCTGCGGCTCGATACGCATGGCGGTCGCTTCCTGGAAGGACTCAATCCACAGGAATCCTACGCCGTTCTGGATCTCAATGTTCCGGAGG
>NZ_JBDNXK010000044.1:0-28999 GCF_047721705.1 Acetobacter sp.
TAACTGGCGGGAGGGCACTGCCGCGACGAATGTAGGGGCGCTTCCGGTTGAACGCCCTGATTTCCTCACGGCGTGCGCGATAAGCGCACTCTTTGGCCAGTTGCGTCATGATTTCATAAGAGATCGAATCTTCGACCGTCATGTAATACGGCGTGAGATTTCTCTCTTCCCTGCCATAGACGTTCCGCAGACGCACATCCAGCGGATCAAGCCCTGTCGCGTGGGCAATCTCCTCCATCACGCGCTCAGCAGCGGCAATTCCCTGTGGGCCACCGAAGCCCCGAAAAGCCGTGTTTGACTGCGTGTGTGTCAGCAAAGGCTCCGAGCGGAAACGCACATCGGGATAATAATAGGCGTTGTCCGCATGAAAGAGCGCCCGATCGGTCACAGGACCGGACAAATCGGCAGACCAGCCGCAGCGGGCAGCCAGCACCATGTCCACGCCGTGCACCACGCCGTCAGCGTCAAATCCGACATCATAATCAATCACGAAATCATGCCGTTTACCGGTCATGATCATGTCGTCATCGCGATCAAGGCGGCATCGGGCGAAACGTCCTGTAATATCCGCAGCCAGCGCCGCCATGCAGGCTGCGGGCGTCGCCTGTGTTTCCTTTCCGCCGAAACCGCCACCTAGGCGCCGGATTTCCACAGTCACCAGATTGCTGGGACGATCCAGTATATGCGCCACGAGATGCTGCGTTTCCGTGGGATGCTGCGTGGAGGACCAGACGTGCATCTCGCCTTCCTCACCCGGTTTGGCAAGAGCCGCCTGCCCTTCCAGATAAAACTGTTCCTGACCGCCCACCACCAGTCGACCGGATGCTCTTTTCGGTGAATCTTTCAATGCCTGTTCGGCATCTCCGCGCTTCATCTCCAGTGGACGCCAGACCGTGCGGCCCCCTGCCTTCCGCGCCTCTTCAATGGAAAGAAATGCTGGTAGATCTTCATACACAATCTCCGCCAGTCGCGCGGCTTTGCGTGCAGCCTGTCGCGTTTCCGCTACCACGGCGAAAATCGGCTGCCCATAATAGAACACCTCATCTTCGGCAAACAAAGGTTCATCACCAGCGTGAACAGGACTGATCTGATTTTCGCCGCGCACATCCGCAGCCGTCAGAACATGCACCACGCCGGGAAAACTCTTTACAGGCTCCAGATCAATCGAGACGATCCGCGCGTGCGCCCGAGTGCTTAGGCCCGGAACGACATGAACCGCATCGTCGGGAACCGGAATATCGTCGATATAGGTCGCTTTTCCAGCGACATGCAGCCTTCCGCTTTCATGACGCAGGCTCTTGCTCGCACCACCTGCAACGATCTCTTCCTTTTCCATGATCGTCTCAGACATCTGCCAGTTCCCTCCATCCTTCCAGAGACAGGGATACGCTCTTTTCCGTCGATGACGTTTCTTCAAAGAAACGATTCAGGAGATTGGCAGCAACGGTGGAGCGGTACCACGCGCTCCCTCGCATATCACTTAGGGGCGTGAAATCTTCCGCAATGGCGAGACGGGCATCCGCAACCGCCTCCGCTGTCCATTTCCGTCCCACAAGCGCCTCTTCCGCACCCGTCGCCCGTTTGGGCACACCCGCCATCCCACCGAAGGCGAGACGTGCGCGCCCGATGGAGCCATCCTCGTGAAAGGAGAGGAAAAAAGCGCCCAATACTGCGGAAATATCCTGATCGAAGCGCTTTGAAATCTTGTAAGCACGCAATACCGAGCATTCAGGCATATCCGGAATGAACACGCCCTCGATAAATTCACCCGGCAACCGATCCTGCTTGCCATATTCAAGGAAATAATCTTCCAGCAGAATATCGCGCCGCACATTTCCCCGCCGCAGATGCAGCCTCGCTCCGGCAGCGATAAAAATGGGCGGTCCGTCGCCAATAGGCGACGCATTGCCAATATTGCCGCAGACGGTTGCGGCATTGCGCACCTGCGTCGAGCCCAGACGGCGGATGGTTTCCGCCGCCCCCGGAAGCTGCGCGGCAAGAGCTGATTGCGCCTGACTGTAGGTCACTCCCGCACCAATCCACAGACCTCCGTCACGCCGCTCCAGACAATGCAGATCGTGAGCGGAGCGGACAGAAATGATGGTCGGCAGATCACGCAGATGCTTGGTCACCCACAACCCAACGTCAGTAGCCCCCGCCACAAGCGTTGCCTGAGGGTGCACTATATAAGCTTGCGCCAGCTCTTCCGTGTTAATGGGCAGAATGACGCGACCAACTGAGCTACTGATCTCCGCGCCTGTTTGTGTGCGAAGACCAAGAAGGCGGTCTTTGATTGTTTCCGCTGTTCTGGTGAACAGATCGGTGTGGCTCTGCATATCCCGCAGCGCCTGCTCCATGGCTCGCACAATCGGTGCGTAACCTGTGCAACGGCACAGATTTCCGGCCAGAGCGACATTGATGGCTTTTGGATCGTCTGTCCCGCCACTCATGGCATACGCCGCCATAGACATGACGAAACCCGGCGTGCAGAAACCGCACTGCGACCCGTGAGCATCGACCATAGCCTGCTGCACCGGATGCAATGCGCCATCAGGGGACGCAAGATCCTCGACAGTGAAGAGTTGCGCCCCGTCGAGCATCCATAGAAACTGGATGCAGGCGTTCACGCTTCGCCACGTCAGCCCGCCTTCTTCCAGACGAACGACCATGACCGTGCAGGCGCCGCAATCGCCTTCGTTGCAGCCTTCCTTTGTTCCCGTCCTCCGCTTCTTTTCACGCAGCCAGTCGAGAACCGTCAGTGTCGGTGAAAAAGCCGACACTTCCTGCAAAGCGGAGCCCAGATAAAATCGGATATGGTCTCGCATTTTCTGTTCCCCGGCGCGTTCAGCCACTCCCGAGAATACCACTTTCTCAGGAGCAAAACCGCCTGACTTGAAAAGACTATCAACTGTGGGCACGACGCCCGTTATGAGCCGGAGCGTTTCTTCTGACCGATCATGGACGATGAAGAAGATGGCTTACGACCCGAATATGAAATGTTTCATACTCAGATCGTTCTTGTATATGATTTAATTCAGTCTAATGCGTTCTCAAAATGAGATCATACACATTGTCAAAAACCCTTTGATCCTGCCGCGGATCACTGGCCATGTCCGCTAATGTTCGCCCCCGCATTCGGCGCCAGTCGCGCCGCCAGAGGCACGGCCAGACAGGAGAGCAGGCCGATAACCAGAAAACTCACCCGGAAATCCGCCGTCTGGGCAGTCAGGTGATGATGCGCAATGCGCGACATGGTCACGGCAAGGGCCGCTACACATATCCCTGACGATAGCATGATCTGCTGGAAGGTTGCATAAAAACTCGTCGCAGCGCTCATGCGCGGTTCCGGCAGGTCAGCATAAGCAATGGAGTTGTAGGCGGAAAACTGGATGGCCTGAACGGCGCCCGACAGGATCAGAACCAACGTCAAGGTCCAGTATGGCCAGCCAGCGGGGAACAGTGCGACCAGTCCGAATGTTAGTCCAGCACCCCAACCGAGTGTCATCATGACGCGCCGGAACCCGAAACGACGAAAGATACGCGGCACGTAAGGTCTGGCACATAAAGCCCCCACCGGCGCGGCAAAAATGATCATGCCACTCTGAATGGGACTAAGGTCGAACCCAACCTGCAACAATGCCGGGACCAGAAACGGGAGTGCTCCGGCAGCGAGCCGGGAAGCAGCGCCACTAAAAACGGACAGCCTGAAAGTCGGCACGCGCATGAGCCGAAAATCAAGAACCGGGGCTTCGCAATGCTTCATATGTCGGGAATAAAGGATGAACAGACCAGCTCCGATAGCCACCAACACGGCGGACAGCCAGTAAGGCTTCGTAGCATGGCTGATCATTTCCGCGCCAACGGACAACAGCGCCAGACCACCCCCAGCCAGCACCATACCCATCCGATCGAATGGCGTTTTTCGAGGCTCCCGCAATTGCGGAATATGCCTCCACGTCATGAAGAGACCCAACAGTCCAACGGGGATATTGAGATAAAAATTCCAGCGCCATGAAAGCGTCTGCGTGACGATACCCCCTATCACCGGTCCAAGCATCGGCCCCAAGGTGGCGGGCATCATCATCCATGTCATGGTTTTCAGCAGTTCGGATTTGGCCACGCTTCGCAGCAGCACCAACCTTCCCACAGGCATCATAAGCGCGCCACCAACGCCCTGCATCATGCGCCCGACCGCCAGCACCGGTAGAGTCTGTGCCTGCGCGCAAAGAATGGAACAGGCCACAAACAGGCCGATCGCCACCATCAACGTGGTGCGACTGCCAAATCTGTCCGCCACGGCTCCAGATGCCGGAATGAAAATCGCCAACCCCACAATGTAGGAAGTGAGCGCTATCGATACCTCAACTGGGTCAACGTGAAGTGAGGTCGCAATAGATGGGAGCGCCGTTGCCAGAATGGTGCCGTCGAGCTGCTCCATGAACAGAAAACAGGAAATGGTGAGAGCGATGATCTGCGAGCGGCGCAAAAGAGGCATGGCGGCAGAAAGCAGACTTTTCCTGCGGCAGGCAAGCCGCCTTCACCTCAGATCACAGGATAATGCTCATATGCGCCGGATGCAGCGAAGGGGAACTTCGAACCAGAAAAAACGTTGCATCAGAACGAAAAGCGGTTCCTTCTAACCGTCTGAAGTTTATTGCTTCATGCGGGATTGCCGCACCGACTGACCGCAAACCAGCGAAAAGGAAACACAACATGTCCGACGACAAGATCGAACCGACAAAAGAAAAAATCCAGGGTGCCGTCGATGAGGCGAAAGGTCGCGTGAAAGACGCAGTCGGCGGTCTGACCGGCGACGCGAAGATGCAGGCTTCCGGCAAAGTCGATCAGCTTGCTGGCATCGCGCAGGAGGAATTTGCCGATCTCTATGAAGAGAGCCAGGGCATCATCGAGAAAAGCGTGGCCTGCATCCGCGACAAGCCCCTGCTGTCCCTTGGCATTGCCTACCTTGCAGGCGTCGTCGTGACGTGGCTGCTTTTTCCACGTCGCCGCAAGGCCTGAAGCGCAACAAACAACCTGAAATAGCGGGGCCGGTGGAATTCCACCGGCCTTTTTTACGACTCGTGAAGAGTCTGACGGTTTTTCTGCCTCTCACGGCATTTTTTTTGCTCCCGACTCTTGCGCGGTCACGAGAGAAAATGGTTTTCCTTACCTGCGAGTCGGAGTTCAAACTACTCGATTATTCACCGCGAGTGGTTTGAAGACGACGGAAAGGAACCATGCCGGACTTCGCCCTTGAGACTGAATATGGAGGCCGCGTGGCTGGGGTGGACGAGGCCGGTTGCGGCCCGCTCGCCGGCCCGGTTGTGGCGGCTGCCGTAGTTTTCACGCAGGGCGTTCCAGACGATCTCGCCATGAGCATTGATGATTCCAAGGCGCTGACCGCAGGCCGCCGCGAAGCCATCGCCGCCCGGCTACCCAAGGTTCCCGGCATCGAGATCGGTATCGCTGCGGCATCGGTGAATGAAATTCTCGAACTCAACATTCTCAAGGCGGCGCAGCTTGCAATGGCGAGGGCCGTAAACAAACTCCCTGCTCCACCGCGCATCGCGCTTGTAGACGGCAATCGCAAGCCGCCGCTTGATATTCCTGTCCGCACCATTGTTGGCGGTGACGGCATCAGCCTGTCCATCGCCGCGGCTTCGATCCTCGCCAAAGTGACGCGCGACCGGATCATGAACCGTCTCGACATCCGCTGGCCGGGTTACGGCTGGGCCAAAAACGCAGGGTACGGCACCGCCGCCCACCGTAAGGCCATCACTACACAGGGGTGCACCCCCCACCATCGCCGCGGCTTCGGAACTGTCCGCAAGCAGCTTGAACTCACACTTGCTACTGGAGGCCCGGCATGAGCGGCGCTATCAACAACTCCATGGAACTTCCTCTGGACCAGATTCTGTGCGGTGAATGCGTCGACACGATGCGTAGCCTGCCGACCGGTAGCGTTGACTGCATCTTTGCGGACCCGCCGTATAATCTCCAGTTGAAAGGTGAACTACGCCGCCCCGATGACAGCATTGTCGACGGCGTTGATGATGACTGGGACAAATTCAGCGATCTTCAGGCCTATGATCATTTCACGCGTGAATGGCTGACAGAAGCGCGCCGCCTTCTCCACAAGGACGGCACGATCTGGGTGATCGGCTCCTATCACAACATCTTCCGCCTTGGCGCGATCCTGCAGGATCTGGGCTTCTGGATCCTCAACGACATCGTGTGGCGTAAATCGAACCCGATGCCGAACTTCCGTGGGCGCCGTTTCACCAACGCCCATGAGACGATGATCTGGGCGGCGCGCAGCGAGAGCAGCCAGTATCGCTTCAATTATCAGGCCATGAAGGCGCTGAATGACGACGTGCAGATGCGTTCGGACTGGTATCTGCCGCTGTGCACCGGCAATGAGCGTCTGCGCAACGAACACGGACTGAAGCTCCACCCGACCCAGAAGCCGGAAAGTCTGCTCCATCGCGTGCTGCTTGCTTCGACCGCCGAAAACGACGTGGTGCTCGACCCTTTCAGCGGCACAGGCACGACCGCAGCCATGGCAAAGCGTCTGCACCGCCATTTCGTCGGCATCGAACGGCACCCCGATTACGCCGAGGCCGCGATGGCGCGCGTGGCTCGGGAAGAGCCGCTGCCGGCTGAAGCTGTCGCCACCACACCCGCCAAGCGTGAAGCGCCCCGCGTGCCGTTCGGCAGCCTGGTTGAGCGGAATTACATCATACCGGGAACGGTTGTTTGTGATCGCAACCGTCGGGTTTTCGCGACGGTCGCTCCTGATGGCACGCTGGTGAGCGGCGCAAAACGCGGCTCCATTCACAAGCTGGGAGCCATGCTCACAAATGCGCCGTCCTGCAATGGCTGGACATTCTGGCATTTTGAGCGTGACGACCAATTGCTTCCGCTCGACACCCTCCGTTCAGAAAGTCTTGAAGCAGACGCACAATCTCTCACGACAAGCGCTTCGACCCTGCCATTGGCGGCTCAGTAGCCGCCACTCAATGGGTTAGCAGGAAAATCTGGTTTGGTGATCAGCTGCCACCAAACCCGAGGAATCCTATCGTCGGCTGCGGCTGGCCGCCCGTCGCATCATAGCGTCTGTCCATCACACTGGCGCTCGTTCCGCGACCAGCACGACTACCGATGCTCAGATGACCCGAGCCATTCTCCACCCGAACACCGGAGTTGGAGACAGTCGTCCTTGTTACCTCGTTGGAATCATCGACAGCGCGCATCGACAGCAGGAAGAACATGATGTCCTTGCGGTTCAGATCGATCGCCATGTCCAGCGCCGTCTGATCAATGACGTTTCGACCATTGAGATCAGCACCGCGGCTTACCGCTTCCTTCGCAGCGCCAAGACTTCCACGATTGACGGCATCGAACAGTGCCGCCGTCGGCTCCATGTCCGCATTGGCATGGCCTGCTTCTTCTTCCGCAGATTCAGCACCTGGAAGAGCAGCCGGCGGCGCGGCACGCTTTGCGTCTTTCCGCGCCTCGGCTTCTTTCGCAGCGTCTTCTGCTTCAGCCTGCTCTGCTTCCTGCGCGTGCGCATGATGCACGGGCACTGCAACGGCAAAACCGCACATGAGCAGCAATGCAAAAGCGTAACGCTTATGACTGTGGTTCAGATCAGGATAGAGGGTGACCATGTACGCTTTACTCCCTACCCTCTATATTAGTGAACAAAACACTTTCTCACCAGATGTCCCGTGCGTCTGAATTGCTGAATCTGGCGTTTCATGCACGATACATTTGTTACATATCGCAATATTCACAATGCGGCAGTAGCACCATCTCCACACGTGCCTGCCAGCGCAAATGCGAATTTTCTCAACTGAACTGCCGCTCAACAAACTGTCACAGAGTTAAACTCAATACGACGTGAAAGATTTTATCTTTTATTTTCATAAGCCTATGAAGTTTTTTTTAAGCAAAAAAAACCTCTTGGGGGCATGTTAGTGTTTTCGGTTTACTGCTATTGAGAATTGAATTCTGCCGTAGAATTGGATTACTCATTCAGGACGGATTTTGACATCTCCCATGGACGATCAGCCTACCACCAGTTCGCCCACGCCTCCGTCTTCCTCGCCGCGCCGCCGTCGCTGGATATGGGTTATCGTGCTCCTCCTGTTTGTTGCAGCCGTGGCTTATGCCCTTGTCGGGCATCGGCAGAAGAGCGCACGCAGAGTCGGCCCGACAGCAACAGACGCTCAGCCGGTTGCCGTCCAGACCATTACTCGCGGCGATATGCCTGTGGTCCTCACCGAACTTGGCACGGTCGTCCCGATCACCAACGTGACGGTACAGACACGCGTTGACGGCTACCTGATGGACGTCAAGTTCACTGAAGGTCAGCACGTCAAGAAAGACGATCTGCTCGCCATCATTGATCCGCGCCCCTACGAAGTAGCCCTACGCCAGTATGAAGGGCAGCTTGCGCAAGATCAGGCGCAGCTTGAAAGAGCCCGGATCGACAACGCCCGGTATCAGAAGCTTATCAGGCAGGACAGCGTCGCCGCCATGACCGCGCGCGATCAGGAGTTCACTGTCAAACAGCTTGAAGGCACCGTAAAGGTCGATCAGGCGCTGGTCGATAACCAGAAGCTCCAGTTGATCTACTGCCACGTCACTGCCCCCGTGGATGGACGCGTTGGCATTCGTGCCGTGGACAAGGGGAATTATGTCACGGCGGGGCAGTCGGGTGGTCTCGCCATCCTCACGCAGATGCAGCCTATTTCCGTCATATTCACATTACCGCAGGACCAGTTGGCGGAAGTGGTGGACGAACTTCGTGCCGGACAGAAATTGCAGGTCGAAGCGTGGAACAGCTCCAACACGGAGAAAATCTCCACGGGCAGCGTGAGTGCGCTCGACAGCCAGATCGACACATCGACAGGCACAGTTCGTCTGCGTGCGATCTTCCCGAACGAAGACGAACATCTGTTCCCCAATCAGTTCGTGAATGCCCGTCTGCTGGTGAAGACTTTGCATGACGCCATCATCGTACCTTCCAATGCCCTGCAAACCGGCCCGAACGGTCAGTTCGTCTATGTGGTGAAAGCGGACAGCACCGTCGAAGTCCGCAATGTGAAGCCCGGCATCACGGATGGAACACGCACCGTGGTCGACAGCGGCCTTCAGGCGGGTGATCGTGTCGTCACGGATGGCACGGATCATCTGCGCGCAGGCGCTTCGGTGTCCATTCCCGCCGACCACCCTGACACCACCACTCAGGTGCAGCCGGATGCGACGCCAAAGAAACATCGCCGCCACAATGCCAACTGATCGCTGCCCGTGAATCCGTCACGCATCTTCATTGAACGGCCTGTCGCCACCACGCTGCTGATGGTGGCGGTGCTGATTGCCGGTCTGCTCGGCTATCACTTCCTGCCGGTTTCGGCGCTGCCGGACGTGGAGTATCCCACGGTCACCGTGCAGACTTTCTACCCAGGGGCCGGACCAGATGTTATGGCCACGTCCGTAACGGCTCCTCTGGAAACCCAGTTCGGCGAAATGCCGGGACTGGATCAGATGACTTCGCGCTCATCCGGTGGCGCATCGGTCATCACCCTGCGCTTTGGCCTGAGCATGTCGATGGACGTTGCGGAACAGGAAGTGCAGGCGGCCATCAACCAGGCCAATTCGCTTCTCCCGACCGACCTGCCCGCACCCCCGACCTACGCCAAGGTCAATCCTGCTGATACACCCGTCCTTACCCTAGGCATCACATCAAAGACTATTCCGCTCCCCGAAGTGGAAGATTATGTCGACACGCGGCTGGAGCAGAAGATCAGCCAGATATCGGGGGTTGGTCTCGTCACGCTCTCGGGTGGCAATCGCAAGGCTTTCCGGGTCCGGGTCAACATTCCCAAGCTGACCTCCTACGGCATCGATCTGGATACGCTGCGGACCACCATCAGCAATGTGAACGTCAATTCCCCCACCGGTACGTTCGATGGTGCGCAACGGGCAGCCACCCTTCGTGTGGACGGGCAGCTTGTCAGCGCCCAGCAGCTTCTGAATCAGGTCATTGCGTATCAGAACAGTGGGCCGATCCGGGTGCGCGATGTGGCCTCCGTCATCGTGGGTGCGGAAAACACACAACTTGCCGCCTGGGCGAACACCACACCGGGCCTGATCCTGAACGTCCAGCGTCAACCGGGCGCCAACGTCATTTCCGTGGTGGACAACATCAAGGCCACCCTGCCCATCCTGAAGCAGACGCTGCCGCCGGGGATCGATATCGTTCTCCTGACGGACCGCACCACGACAATCCGTGCTTCTGTGGCCGACGTGGAGTTCGAGCTTTTCCTTGCGCTCGCACTGGTCGTGGCGGTGATCTTTGTCTTCCTGCGCGATATTCCGGCGACCATCATTCCCAGCCTGTCAGTCCCACTCTCCATTGTCGGCACTTTCGCCGTGATGGACCTGATGGGGTTCTCGCTCGACAATCTCTCTCTCATGTCACTCACCATCGCCACCGGCTTTGTGGTGGACGATGCCATCGTGATGATCGAGAACATCTCCCGCTATATCGAGGCCGGTGAAGACAGGATGACGGCGGCGCTGAAGGGCGCGGGGGAGATCGGCTTCACCATCGTCTCGCTGACCATCTCGCTGATTGCCGTGCTGATCCCGCTGCTCTTCATGGGCGATGTCGTCGGACGACTGTTCCACGAATTCGCGGTCACATTGGCCATCACCATCATTCTGTCAGCTCTGGTTTCGCTCACGCTCGTGCCGATGATGTGCGCCCGTCTGCTGACCGAGCGGCCCCACACAGTTGAGGCGACGCAAACATGGTTCCAGCGCTGGTCCGCCCGGATGGAAATTGCCACGGAACGTCTGATCGCTGCATACGACCGCGCGCTCGATGTTGTTCTGGCTCATGAAAAGACAACGCTGCTGGTGTTTGGCGCTACGCTGCTCCTGACTGCGTTTCTTGGATGGGAGATTCCGAAGGGCTTCTTCCCGGTGCAGGATACCGGCGTCATTCAGGGCATTTCGGTCGCGGCACAGTCCACTTCCTTTGACGCCATGAAAGTGCATCAGGAAGAGCTTGCCCGCGCAATCCTGAAAGACCCGGATGTCGCGTCACTTTCGTCTTTCGTGGGCGTGGACGGACAGAATGCGACCCTTAATCAGGGACGTTTTCTCATTAACCTGAAGCCTCATGACGAACGCAGCAGCAATGCGCAGGAAATCGCCAAGCGGCTGACAGAAGAAACCGCTGGCATCCCGGGCATCAGCCTGTACATGCAACCCGTGCAGGATCTTGCGCTCGACACCACCGTATCGGCCACCCAGTATCAATTCCTGCTGGAAAACCCGGACTATAACGAATTCAAGACATGGGTGCCGAAGCTCATCGACGCCTTGCGGGAGGAACCCTCCCTCTCTGACGTGACTTCGGACCTTCAGGCCGAAGGGCTGGTTGCCAAGGTCACGCTCGATCGCTCCACGGGGGCCCGTTATTCCATCACGCCCCAGACGATCGACAATGTGCTCTACGATTCATTCGGGCAACGGCAGATCTCCACGATCTATACGCAGTCCAACCAGTATCGTGTGATCCTCGAGGCTGATCCGGCGTTCCAGAAAAACCTTGCTTCACTGAACCAGCTTTATCTGCCCGGCATCTCCGGCAATTCGGGTGAAAGCACCTCAGGTCCAACACGTTCGCCCACTTCCGGGCTGGTGCCGATGGCGGCCGTAACGTCCATCACAAACGAGACGGCCCCCCTGCTGATCACGCACTACGGACAGTTTCCAGCGACAACCGTCTCATTCAATGTGGCAAAAGGCTACACACTCGGGCAGGCCACCGATGCCATCCGCCGGGTGGAGAAGAAGCTGAATCTGCCCGTCAGTTTCCAGACATCCTTTCAGGGTGCAGCCGCAGCCTTTCAGGGCTCGCTTGGCAATGAACTGTTCCTCGTCGGTGCGGCACTCGTAGCGGTCTATATCGTGCTTGGCATTCTTTATGAGAGTTTTGTTCACCCCGTGACAATTCTCTCCACCCTGCCCTCGGCTGGCATCGGAGCACTGCTGATGCTCCGCATCTCGGGCGCCGGGCTGGATGTGATGGGCATCATCGGCCTCGTTCTGCTGATCGGCATCGTCAAGAAGAATGCGATCATGATGATCGACTTCGCGCTGGAAGCAGAACGCGAGAGAGGCATGTCTTCGCTTGAGTCGATCCGTCAGGCGGCAACGCTGCGTTTTCGCCCCATCCTGATGACGACGCTCGCCGCCATGCTGGGCGCATTGCCGATGGTTATCTCGTCAGGCACCGGCTCCGAATTACGCCGCCCGCTGGGGCTCGCAATTGTCGGTGGTCTGGCCGTTTCCCAGTTGCTGACATTGTTCACCACCCCCGTCATCTATCTTGCGCTGGATACGCTGGGCCAGAAATGGAAGCGTCGGTTTGCACAGAACCCGCAGCCTTCCGGCACGCAGGGCTAAGTGCGGATGAGCCCCTGCCGCCTCTTCATCGAACGCCCTGTCGCCACCACACTGCTGACCGTGGCGCTCCTGATTGCGGGTATCCTCGGCTATCTGAGCCTGCCGGTCTCGGACCTGCCCAACGTGGATTTCCCCGTCATCATGGTGCAGGCGCAGCAGCCCGGCGGTTCGCCTGAGGAAGTCGCAAGCTCGGTTGCTGCTCCACTTGAACGCCATCTTGGACAAATTGCCGGCCTGACGGAGATGACGTCTCAGTCATCGCAGAATCAGGTCCGGATCATGCTCCAGTTCGACCTGAACAGGGACATCAATGGCGCGGCCCGCGACGTGGAGGCCGCGCTTCAGGCCGCCCGCGCCGACATGCCTTCATCGCTCCGGACAAACCCCAGCTACAGCAAGGCCAACCCGAACGGCGCGCCGGTTCTCATTCTTTCCCTTACCTCGCCCACCCGCACACCAGCCGTCCTTTATGATCTGGCCAGCAATGTACTGGAACAGCATCTTTCGCAGGTCTCCGGCGTCGGCATGGTACAGATTGCTGGTAGCGCCCTGCCCGCCGTTCGTGTGGAGATGAATCCTCTCAAACTATTCCAGTACGGCATCGGATTTGAGGACGTACGTGCTGCACTTGCATCGGCCAATGCACACACACCCAAAGGAATCATCGATCAGAACGGCGTGCGCTATACGCTGGACACAAACGATCAGGCGCGCGAAGCACAGGCCTATCGTGATCTTATCATCGCCTACCGCAGCAACCGCCCCGTACGTCTCGCCGATGTGGCTCAAGTTTACGATGGCGTCGAAGATATCCGCAACGCGGGTTTCTATAACGAGCAGCGTGCCGTTATTGGCGTGATTTTCGCGCAGGCGGGCGCGAATGTCATCAAAACGATCGACCAGATCAACGCAAAACTGCCGCTTCTGCGGACTGCATTGCCAAGCGACGTTTCCCTGAATGTGGCGCTGGATCGCTCTCTCACCATCCGCGCTTCGCTCGCGGACACGCAGGCGACACTGATCATCGGTGTCATTCTGGTCGTTCTGGTGACACTGGCCTTCCTGCGTTCGCTGCGGATGACGCTCATTCCAGCCATCGTCGTGCCGACATCCATCATCGCGACATTCGGTGCGATGCGGCTGCTGGGGTTTTCGCTCGACAACATGTCGCTGATGGCGCTGACGGTCTCGACAGGGTTTGTTGTCGATGACGCCATCGTCGTGCTGGAAAATATCGCCCGTCATATCGAGGAAGGTGTGCCGCCAAGAGAGGCCGCGCTCAAAGGGGCTGAGGAAGTGGCGTTTACCGTCGTTTCCATTTCCGTGTCGCTGATTGCGGTCTTCCTGCCAATCCTGCTTCTCGGTGGTCTGGCAGGGCGTCTGTTCCACGAACTGGCCATGACGATCTCGATCACCATCGTCATCTCGATGCTGCTTTCCCTGTCCCTGACTCCCATGCTGGCCTCACGCATACTGCGCTCACCCCATGTCCGCGAGCCCCACAGGACAGCAAGCTGGTGGAACAGGCTGGCCTCCTCGACCGGCTCATTTTTTAGCAACGCCATCGCGAAGCTGGAAAAAGCCTATGCCGTCACGCTCGATGTGACGCTCCGGCATAACCTGCTTGTCCTGCTGACTCTTCCCGCCACTCTCGTGCTCACCGTCGCGCTGTTCATCGTCATGCCGAAAGGCTTCTTCCCCACAGAAGATACCGGCATGCTCATGGGGCATCTGCGAGGAGACCAGTCCATCTCCTTCACGGCCATGACGCAGAAAATCGCCGAGGTCGAACGCGCAATCCTGCAGGACAAGGAAGTGAACAGCGTCTCCGGGTTTGTCGGCGGACGCGGCTCATCCAATCAGGCGACCCTGTTCCTTCAACTGAAAGATAAGAGCGAACGCGGTCCGGCCTCCGCGCTCATGCTCCGGGTTTCACAGCGCCTGAAGAATCTCGTTGGCGCTGAATTCTTTCTGATGGAACCGGGGGGCGTCCGTGCAGGGGCGCGACAGGGCAACGCTTCCTACCAGTATACGCTGGAGGGAGACTCTGCGACTGAACTTTACACCTGGGCGCCAAAGCTACTGGCAGCGTTGAGAAAGCATCCCGAAATTCTCGACCTTTCCACAGATGTGCAGCAGGGCGGAGCCGCCATTGTGGCAGCGATCGATCGTGATACGGCTTCCCGGTTCCAGATTACACCACAGCTTATCTCGAACACGCTTTACGACGCTTTCGGTCAGCGCGCCGCTTCCGTGATTTACAACTCGCTCAACCAGTATCGCGTGGTGATGGAAGCCTCGAAGGAATTCTGGAGCAACCCGAACACCATCAAGCAGGTATGGGTCGCTTCGACGGGCGGAAGCGCTGCGGGTGGAACGGCATCCAACACAATTCGAGTGCGCACTTCAAGCAGTGAAGGCAGCACGACCAGCAGCACTGTGGCGAGCATCAACAGCCAGAACTTCCGAAACCAGATCGCCAACAAACTGGCTGGTGGTTCCTCGGCTTCCAACGGCTCGGCGGTTTCCACCGGCAAGGCGTCGATGATCCCGCTGACCTTCATCACGACCATAAAGCCGGCCAACACGGCTGTTTCGGTCAATCATCAGGGACAGTCCGTTGCCTCCACTCTTTCCTTCAATTTGGCGAAAGGTGTGGCGCTGAGCCGCGCTGTGCAGATCATTCAGGACGAAACCGTCTCGCTGCACATGCCCGCAACCATTCACGGCAGTTTTGCTGGCAACGCCGCCCAGTTCCAGAAATCGGTCAATGACGAGCCCATTCTGATCCTGGCCGCACTGGTCGCGGTCTATGTGGTTCTCGGCATTCTCTATGAGAGCTATGTTCACCCGATCACCATTCTCTCCACCCTGCCATCCGCAGGCGTGGGCGCTCTTCTGGCGCTCCAGCTCTTTGGAGAGGATTTCTCGCTGATCGCGATGATCGGCGTCATCCTGCTGATCGGTATCGTGAAAAAGAACGCCATCATGCTGGTGGATTTTGCAATTAACGCTGAGCGGGAGCACGGCTCATCGCCTCTGGAAGCCATTCGCACGGCCTGTCTGCTGCGCTTCCGACCGATCATCATGACGTCTCTCGCGGCGGCCTTCGGCGCGTTACCGCTTGTATTCGGCAACGGTTATGGCGCCGAGATGCGGCGACCGCTCGGCATCGCCATTGTTGGGGGACTGGTGGTCAGTCAGGCTCTGACGCTCTACACCACGCCGGTTGTCTATCTTACACTCGATCGTCTCGCGCTGCGGTTCCGTAAAAATCCGCGCAGGCGTCTCTCCTCTCACGCAAACCCTCAGGACGCCTGACGCGGCATGAAACACCAATCACGCTCCCGCCCCGCTTTCCTGCTCTCCCTGTTTGCTCTGTCCGGCTGCATGGTCGGCCCGGATTATAAAAAACCCGCGGCCATCATCTCACCGCGCTTCAAGGAACTTCACCCCGCCAAAGGGTGGGATTATGCCGCCCCATCTCTGGCCGCCGCCCCGAAAGGGAAATGGTGGGAAATCTACAACGATCCGGAACTCAATGCGCTTGAAGAGCGCGTGGCGATCAACAACCAGAATATCGCCCAATATGAAGCGCAATATAGAAACGCGCGCGCAACCATCAACGCCATCCGTGCCCAGCTGTATCCTACCCTAAGCGGTTCTCTGAGTTTCAACCGAAACAGTCAGGGGCGTGGTTCCCGTAACGCCTCATCAGGTGTGCTGGTCAATTATGCCGATGGCTCCAGCGGCACCACTTACACAGCGTCGAACACCACGGAATCTACGTACGGCATGGGTCCGACAGCCAGTTGGGACCTTGATCTGTGGGGCAAGATCCGACGTCAGATTCAGTCACAGGTGACAGAGGCGCAGGCAAGCGCCGCAGATCTCGCCAATGCCACCCTTTCCTATCAGGCCCAGTTGGCGACTGCGTATTTCAATCTGCGCTATCAGGATAGTCTCAAGGATCTTTTGCACCGCACGGCTGAGCTTTACGAACACTCGCTGAAAATTACGCAAAATCAGTACGATGCGGGTGTCGCCGAACCCACGGCTCTGCTGCAGGCCAAGACGCAGCTGGAGCAGACACGGGCCCAGGAAGTGCAGGCAGGCATCGCTCGGGCACAATACGAGCATGCCATTGCCGTTCTCATCGGTCAGCCGCCAGCCAATGTGACAATCCCGACCGGCTCGCTGACGCGAAATATTCCCGCCATCCCGGTAAGCGTTCCGGCGACACTGTTGCAACGTCGTCCTGATATCGCCGCAGCCGAGCGTCGTATGGAGTCATATAACGCCCAGATCGGCGCAGCCGTCGCAGCTTTCTATCCGGACGTGAAGCTGACGGCCTCCTATTCCTACAGCGGCGATCCGGTCGGTGCGCTTGTGCAGGTGGCCAATCGTATCTGGTCGCTTGGTGCCGCGGCCACCGAAACCATTTTCTCAGGTGGATCGCGGACTGCTGCTGTTTATGAAGCCAACGCGAATTACGATGCCTACACCGCCGCCTACCGCCAGACAGTGCTGACAGCTCTGCAAGGCACCGAAGACCAGCTTTCCAATCTGCGCATTCTGGCAGATCAGGCCGCACAGCAGGCCATCGCGCTCGATGCCGCGAACAAGGCAGTTACGGTCTCGATGAATCAGTATATGGCAGGGACGGAGATCTACACGACGGTCATCACCGCGCAGGCTACCGCACTCTCAAACGCAGAAACCTCTCTCGCCATTCAGCAGGCGCGTATGGTGGATTCCGTCGCACTTGTGCAGGCTCTCGGTGGCGGGTGGGATGCCTCCCTCCTGCCATCCAAGGGATCAATGCAGACGGATAATCCGCTCCTGCCTTCCTTCATCCAGCCGGACAAAAATAAGTAACAGAGAGTTTTCAAGAAAACTCACACCTCCCCTCAGAAAATCACTCTTTTCCTGAGGGGGAATGAAGAAGCTGAGAAAATCTCAGACGTCCTCGTCGTTTTCTCAGCGGTTAGGTGGGGCCATAAACTCGGGGCCAACCGGATCGGGGATGGTTTCTTTCAGAATCCGGTCGATCTCGGCTTTATCTTCCGCTGTAAGATTCCAGCCAAATACATCCGAAACTCCTGTGATCTGCTCCGGCTTGCGTGCACCCCAAAGTGCGATCAGCGGCCCTTGGTCCAGAACCCAACGAATGGCAAGAACCATCAGCGATTTACCGTGCTTATCAGCGATAGCGCGGAGTTTATCGACGGCTGCCAGATACTGCTCAAAACGTGGAGCCTGAAATTTGGGGTCCGCACTGCGCAGATCATCTTTGGGAAAGACGGTCTGGCTTGTCATTTTACCGGCAAGCAATCCTCGGCAGAGGGGACCATACGCCAACCCGATAAGTTTATGCTTCTCCATATAGGGGAGAATGTCCTTCTCGATCCCACGTTCGAACAGATTGTAAGGCGGCTGGACGACGGCCAGAGGCGCATGAGCACGAAAGGTCTCCATCTGCTCCACTGAGTAGTTCGACACGCCGAGCGCGCGGACCTTTCCTTCTTTTACAAGGGCTGCCAACGTCTCTGCAGTCTCGGCAATGGGCGTTTTATCGTCCGGCCAATGGACCTGATAGATGTCGATATAATCCGTTTTCAGGCGACGCAGGGAATCCTCGATTTCCTGACGGATCCGTCCCGGCGTGCTGTCACGGAAAGGCTTCTCATCTTTCCAGTTCAGGCCGACTTTCGTGGCAAGAATGACCTTGTCCCGTCGACCGTCCAGCGCACGCCCGATCACTTCTTCTGAATGTCCGAAACCATACACCGGGGCCGTATCGATCAGATTGATACCTTCATCCAGCGCCCGATGAATCGTGCGGATGGCGTTATCATCGTCAGGACCGCCCCACATCCAGCCACCGATAGCCCATGTGCCCAGCGCCACGCGGGATGCTGGAGTGGAAATTCCGGGAATGGAAAGTTCGTTTTGAGAAATCAAGATTTCTCTCCTCAATGATTCCGGTAAAGTCTGAACGCGAGATTTTCTCTGTCGTTTCAGCGGACCTACCATCGGACGCGAGGACCGTGAGCGTCAACATGCAGCGCGCCGACTATCCATGCCGATGAACAATAATTTTGAGAATGGAAGAGCATCATCCCGCAGCAAGATCGCGCGCGATAGGACTTTTGTCGCAGTGGCTGAATATTTTTGTTTGGAAAGACCGCAGACGAAAGTGGTGCCGGTTAGAGGATTCGAACCCCTGGCCCCATCATTACGAATGACGTGCTCTACCAACTGAGCTAAACCGGCCCCGTCGTGCGGTAGGCGGGCTTTTAGCTCAGGACGAATGGTCATGCAAGCCCAATCCTTCCCCTCTTCTGATACTTTTTTTGCTTCCGCTGCGGCTCCCCATTTTCGGGCAGCAACGGGAGTCTTTTGCCCTCGGAAAGCATCTGGAAACCGACCTCACAGGACTGTGAACAGCAGCGGATCATAATCCGCACCCCAACGATCACTTGAAAATATTGTTGTTTTTCAATTCACTATATGAAAAATCATCTTTCTTGCCACTTTACGCAGTCCTTCAATCAACAGAAAGCGCAGGACGGTTACGTTTCAAAAGGTGGCACGAACCTCAAAAGCATGATTACCCTGAGGTATCTTCATCTCATCCAATGGAGGATACATCATGGCTTGGAATACACCGAAAGTGACCGAAGTGCCTTTGGGCGCTGAAATCAACAGCTACGTTTGCGGCCAGAAGAAATAAGGTTTCGCAGACCAGCGAGAACGCCGTCAGCCTCGCGCTGGCGGCGTTTTGCGTTTAAAAGCCTTTTCCATGATTGATCTCATCGTATTGGGTGCCGCTGCAGGTGGCGGTTTTCCTCAGTGGAACTCAAACGCAGTAGGATGCCAGCGTGCTCGCGCCGGTGATCCTCTGGCTCCAGCCCGAACACAGGCTTCCATCGCCATCAGCGGCGATGGCGATCACTGGTTTGTCGTCAATGCCTCGCCAGACCTTCGGCAGCAGATCAACCAGACCCCTGCCCTTCACCCGAAGACCGGACTGCGCTCGACCCCCATTGCAGGCGTGATCCTGACCGGTGCCGAGGTAGACACCATTACCGGTCTGCTCACCTTACGGGAACGTCAGCCTTTTCAGATTCTGGGAACCCGGCAGGTCTTGGATCAACTCGACGCCAACCCCATTTTCGAAGCGCTGAACCGCTCCATCGTGACGCGTTCGGAAATGAAGCTCGATCAGCCGGTTTCCCTGAAACTAACAGATGGAACACCAGCCGGTCTGACTGTGACGCCTTTCGTCGTTCCGGGAAAAGTTCCTCTCTATGCGGAAAAGGGCGCCAATCCAGCGGAGATTCTCGAAAATGGAGAAACAGTCGGGCTGGAAATCACCGACGGCAAGCACCGGGTTCTGTTCATTCCGGGCTGTGCCTGCATGACGCCCTATCTGCGAGATCGTCTCAAAGGGGCGGATGTTGTGCTTTTCGATGGCACGCTCTGGATGGATGATGAGATGATACAGGCGGGTCTGGGCGAGAAAACCGGCAAACGGATGGGCCACATGTCGGTCAATGAGACAGATGGAACCATCGCAGCGTTTCGTGACCTCGATATTCCCTGCAAGGTTTTTATCCATATCAACAATTCCAACCCTATCCTGCTGGCGGACTCGCCTGAACGCGCTGCAACGGAAGCGGCCGGATGGGAAGTTTCGTATGATGGCATGAGGATTACACTATGAGCGCTTCCCTTCTTTCCCCCGATGAACTGGAAGCGGCTCTCAGAGCAATCGGCGCCGAGCGTTATCACAACAGGCATCCGTTTCATCGCGCGCTGCATGACGGCAAGCTGACGAAAGGTCAGGTGCAGGCATGGGCACTCAACCGCTATTATTATCAGGCTCGTATTCCGGCCAAGGACGCAACCCTGCTGGCGCGACTGCCAACAGCGGAACTGCGCCGGGAATGGCGTCGTCGTATCGAGGACCATGATGGCAATGAACCCGGCACGGGTGGCATCGCGCGCTGGCTCCGCCTGACGGATGGCCTTGGTCTGAACCGCGAGTATGTTGAATCACTGGACGGTCTTCTTCCCGGCACCCGTTTCGCCGTCGATGCCTATGTGCATTTCGTGGGCGAAAAGACCATTCTGGAAGCCATTGCCTCATCGCTGACGGAACTGTTCTCACCGACCATCATTTCCGAACGTGTGGCCGGCATGCTGCGGAATTACGATTTCATCACAGAGGAGACGCTAGCCTATTTCACGCCACGTCTCACTCAGGCGCCCCGCGATTCCGATTTCGCTCTGGCGTATGTGAAGGAGCACGCACGCACTCCAGAACAGCAGCAGGCGGTTCTGAATGCGCTGAAATTCAAATGCGGCGTCCTGTGGTCCATGCTTGATGTGCTTGATTATGCCTATGTCACGCCGGGCAATATCCCGCCGGGCGCGTTTCGGCCTTCCTGATGAGCGAGAACTCTCCCCTCTGCACTGAAGAAAAAATCCCCGCTTTCGCGCGAGGCACGCGATTACAGCATGACCGTGTGCGAGATCAGTGGATCATACAGGCACCGGAACGTGCTTTTCTGGCCGATCCGGTTGCGGCGGAAATTCTTCGGCGCGTGGATGGGGAGGCTTCACTTGGAACGATCATCGACACATTGGCGGTGTCATTCAACGCACCGCGCGAAGTAATTGCGCGGGACGTCCTGGCCATGGCGACTGATCTCGCCGACCGACAGGTGCTGATATGGAAGGCATGACCGTCGCGCCGCCCATGAGTCTGCTTGCGGAGTTGACGCATCGGTGTCCGTTACAATGCCCCTATTGCTCCAATCCGCTTGCGCTGGAACCGAAGGCGAATGAACTGTCCACCGAACAATGGTGTGACATTCTTGATCAGGCGGCAGCGCTCGGCGTGCTACAGGTTCACTTCTCCGGCGGCGAACCGATGGCGCGGAAAGACCTGCCCATTCTGGTGAAGCGCGCCGCTAAGGCCGGGCTTTACAGCAATCTCATCACATCCGGCGTGCTGATGAACCGGGAGAATCTGGCCGCACTTTCTGACGCCGGGCTGGACCATGTCCAGCTCTCCTTTCAGGACGTCGATCCCGTCGAAGCGGAAGTCATCGGTGGCATGAAAGGCGCTCAGGCGCGCAAGATCGAAGCTGCGAAACTGGTTGCTGAAGACGGCATGCCCCTGACGCTGAACTTCGTGATTCATCGTCTGAATGCCGAACGTGTTCCCGCAATGTTTGATCTTGCGGAACAACTCGGTGCCCGCCGTGTAGAGATCGCCCATACGCAGTATTATGGTTGGGGGCTGAAAAACCGGTCTGCGTTGCTGCCCACACGACGGCAACTTGAAGACACGGAAAAAGCCGTTACCGCCGCGCGTGAGCGATTTGGCAACACCATGGCCATCGATTTCGTGACGCCGGATTATTATGCAGACGAGCCGAAGCCCTGCATGGGTGGCTGGGGGCAGCGCTTCCTTAATATCGCGCCTTCCGGCCGCGTGCTGCCCTGTCATGCGGCGGAAACCATTCCCGGCGTGACATTCCCAAATGTCCAGGGCGCTTCATTGAAAGACATCTGGGAAAAGTCGGACTTGTTCCAGATGTTCCGTGGCACGGACTGGATGCCCGAACCCTGCCGCTCCTGCGACCAGAAGGAAGTAGACTGGGGCGGCTGCCGCTGTCAGGCACTCGCCCTCACTGGACGGGCCGATGCCGCAGATCCTGTCTGTCGTCGTTCACAGGATCGCGGCATTGTGGATGCGGCATTGTCTGAGGTGAATACCGATAGCAACAATTTCGTCTATCGGCGTTACACCTGAGAGGAACTTAGTCTTTCCGCAAACTTAGCCTGCGTCCTTGACCCATTCCGGATGATGCGGAACGGAAAGATCCCGCCCTCTGAGCATCATATCCCAATAGACATGCGGGAATATCTTGGTCTTCAGCACCCACGCGAAACGGCTTGGTTTGCGCTGGTCATAAGGAAAGCTCGGAGCAGGCTTGCCGCCATACAGGAATTCGGCGAGCACCACCTTTCCATAGCCAACGGTAAGCGGGCACGCGCCATATCCGTCATAGCTTGCCGTGATCGGCCGCCCTTCGAGAGAAGCCAGTACATTGGTGACGATGACGGGTGTCTGTGCCCGTGCAGCGGCCATCGTCTTGGCGTTGCTGGTGCCGATCACATCTCCCAGACCAAACACCGTATCGTATTTGGTATGGCGCAGCGTTGAGGGATCGACATCGACCCACCCACCGGCTCCGGCGAAGGGGCTTTTCTTGATAAAGTCCGGCGCACTCTGCGGCGGCGTGACATGCAGCATGTCGAAGCTGCGGGTCTCCAGACTCTTGTTGTTCGCGCTGTCGGTCACTTCGAACGTGGCGGTCTTCGCCTTTCCGTCCACTGCGACAAGGTTATGCTTGTAACGCAGATTGATACCGTAATAATCGACGGCATATTGGAGTGACGGGCGATAGTAAGCCACTCCGAACAGCGCGTCTCCTGCTAACAGGAAATCGACTTCGGTCCGGTTCAGCACCCCTTCCTTGCGCCAGAAATCAGCGGCGAGATAGGCTATTTTCTGTGGTGCCCCAGCGCATTTGATGGGCATGGGCGGCTGTGTGAACAGGGCTGTCCCACCGTTCAGGCCCTGAATGCAGGTCCAGGTGTATTCGACATGCTGCATGGAATAGTTGCTGCACACACCGTTCTTGCCGAGCGTTTCCGGAAGTCCCTCGATCTTGTCCCAATCGAGTTGCAGGCCGGGGCAAAGGATCAGCCTACGATATCCGACGCGTTGCCCGTTATCGAGGGTGACGATCTGCTCGTCCGGCTGGAAGGATTCCGCCGCCGCACGCAACCAGCTTACATGGTCCGGGATCAGGCCGCCTTCCTGACGAAGCGTTTCACGCAGGGACATGACGCCCCCGCCGACAAGTGTCCAGCCCGGCTGATAAGCATGTGTCGTTGAAGGATCGATGATACCAATCGACAAGGAGGGACGCTCCCGGCGCAATCGTGCGGCGACCGCGATACCGGCCGAACCACCACCAACGATCAGGACAGTGAACTGCTTGTCTGCCTGAATGGGCATCAAGTTTTCATTCATGATCGGCTTCCTTGAGTTGTGCATCCAAACGCCATGAAACATGCTCCCTTAAACCCTGTAGCGGCAAGAGTGAGAGTCTCATAACAGGGGAAACGGGCGACACGGGTTCCGGTTGATGTCGCGCATGGCTGGAATTTCAAACGGCCCTACCTGTTCTCGCATGTTCAGGCTAACATGGGGCGTTATGGCGTCATCTCTTCCTTCTCGCCTGTATCGCGGTGCGCTTGCACTTGCCTTACCACGGCAGCAGCACGCATCGCACGTCCAGGTTGTAGAAGATCTGGTGGAATGCGGGTGTTGTGGAAAGTTCCAGAAACTGTCGGAAATACCGCCGGGAACAGTCGCCCGCTGCATCCGCTGTGGCCAGAGCCTTGAGAGGCGGAACAAGACCGCCCCGCTCGCCACGCCGCTGGCGTTCTGCATAACGTCCGCAGCGCTGTATCTCGCCACCCTCGCCTCCTCTCTCATGACCTTGAATCTTTATGGTCGGGAGCGAACGGTCGATCTCCTGACCGGCCCCATGGAACTGCTCCATGAAGGCTGGGGAGAAGTCGGAGTTCTGGTGGGGCTCGTGACAGTTCTGGCGCCCGGAATAGTCATCGCCATGATGGGCATGATCCTTACGGCGGCCTTCTTCGAAGAACTGCCGGACTGGGCTCCCCACCTTCTCGCGTGGTACGAAAAACTGCGGCCATGGTCGATGATGGAGGTGTATATCCTCGGCATCTTCGTGGCCTACACCAAGCTCGTTGATCTTGCGCATGTAGCTGTGGGGCCCGCAGCCTATCTAATCGCTGCTTTGATGATCAGCATGGCGGCGACGGATCAGACGCTGGACCGGGAGCGCATCTGGCGTCGGCGACGCGTGGAAGGCTCCCTGATGCTGCCGAATGGTCGGCGCGTGATGGTTGACCGCATTTCCATCGACAAAATGAGCGAAATGCCTCCTCTGGAGAACATGCTGTCCTGCCATTCCTGTGGTCTGGTGGGTGTTTTCCCCGAGCCGGTGCCGCAAACCAGAAGCGTAGGCCTCTGTCCGCGCTGTGGTCATGAATTACGGCGGCGCAAGGTCAACAGCATTTCGCGCACCTCGGCGCTCCTCCTGTCGGCTCTGATCTTTTATTTTCCGGCCAATCTCTTCCCCGTCATGACGGTCATCAAGGTGGGTAACGGCGGTGGCCATACCATCATCGAAGGCGCCATCGAACTTTGGGAGGACGGGATGATCCCGCTCTCCCTTCTTGTGCTGTTCGCCAGTGTCACAGTGCCAGTCGCCAAAATTCTGGGTCTATCTTACATGATCGTCACCACGAAAATGCGATCTGCGCGTGGTTTGCTTCTTCGCTCGAAGCTGTTTCGCGTGATTGAAGCAATTGGCCGGTGGTCGATGATCGATGTGTTCATGATTTCGATCCTCGTCGCTGTCGTGCGGTTCAGTTCCCTCGCGAACATCAAGGCCAACGGCGGCGTTGTGTCGTTTGCTGCCGTGGTGGTCATCACCATTTTCGCAGCACATTGTTTCGACCCACGTCTGATGTGGGATGTCGTCGGCCGTAATGGCCCCATCCATGATGATGACTGCCCACAGGGCAACGAATCAGAAGGCTCCCGCGTGGTAAAAAGGGCAGCCGTAGAACAAGGCGATATGGAGCCGGTGAAAGCGTGAGTTCAGATCAGAATACCCCGTCTTCGCAGCAGAATTCCGGCAATGACGGAACAGATGACGACGCCTTGGCGGCTGCGACTGTAAGCAAGACCAGATTTTCCATCATCTGGATCATTCCCATCCTGTCGGTGCTGATTGCCGTCTTTCTTCTATGGCGCAGTCTCTATGATCGTGGTCCGGAAATTCTGATCACCTTCGACACGGCTGATGGCCTGACCAGCGGCCAGACGCAGGTCAAGAACAAGGCCGTCACACTCGGAACGGTTGATTCAATCACTCTGTCGAAGGACATGCATCACGTCGATGTCCGCGTGCAGATGAATGCCAGCGCCGCCGGACTTCTGACCGATCGCTCCCGTTTCTGGGTCGTACGGCCCCGGATCAACGGCGCGAGTGTAACGGGCTTGGAAACGCTGATGTCCGGTGCCTATATCGCCTTCGACCCCGGGCCGCCTGGTGGTGAACGGACCAACAAATTCACGGGTCTTGAATCTCCGCCGGGTATTCAGTCTGACCAGCCTGGTCGCACCTACACCCTACTTTCCCCGGCTATCGGTTCCATCGGTCCCGGCGCTCCCGTCTTTTTCCGGGATGTCGATGTTGGCGAGGTTCTGGGCTCCACGTTACCGCCGGGCGGCGTCGGGCCGGTCAGGATCCAGTTCTTTGTAAAAGAGCCTTACGATCATTATCTCCGGACCAATACGCGTTTCTGGAATGTTTCCGGCGTGAAGGTCGGTTTCGGCGCAGGTGGCCTCAAGGTCCAGATGCAGTCGATTCAGGCTCTCTTTTCTGGGGGCGTGGCGTTCTCTCTGACCTCATCCGACGTGGGACATGAAGAAATAAGCGAAGAAGCACCGGCCAACACGATTTTCCAGCTTTATGACGACAAGGAATCCGCTGACAACGCCGGTTATCATGACCGTGTGCCGGTCGCGACCTACCTTACGTCAACGGCTTCTGGACTGGCGGTCGGCACCTCTGTCACCATGTTTGGAATTCAGATCGGTGCCGTCACGGGTGTCAAACTTCAGCTTGATCCGGTAACCGGGCACGCCCGTGTGCGTGTGGCCATGGACATTCAACCTGAGCGCATCTGGTCTCAGACCCAGATACGTGACAGCAACATGGAACAAACACTTCGTACACTCGTGAACAACGGGATGCGGGCTTCGGCTGCCAGTGTCAGCATGCTGACGGGTGAGACAAACATCTCGCTGGATTTCGTGCCTAAGGCCAAACCTGAAAAGGTTTACATGGAAGGCGATACGCTCATTCTCCCCAGTCAGGCTGGTGGCATGAGCGGGATCATGCAGTCGCTGGCGACTGTTTCCGACAAACTCGCAGCCATGCCTTTCGAGCAGATTGGCGACAATGCCAACAACCTTCTCGCTCATGCGGATCAGCGCATAAACAGCCCCGAAGTGAAGGAGGCTCTCGTGCAACTGCGTGACTCCCTGCACAGCCTCCATACTCTCGCGGACAATGCGAACAAGGGGATGCAGCCTCTCATGAAACGTCTTCCCGAGATGAGCGAGCAGTTGGATCGGACACTTAAAAACGCGAACACGCTGCTGGCTAGTTATGGCGGTGATACCGACTTCCACAGAAGCCTGCAGGGCATGGTCGTGCAGCTGGGTGAAGCAGCGCGCTCGCTACGACTCATGACGCAATACCTCACCAATCATCCCTCTTCGCTCGTCACGGGACGCTAAGTTATGGTTCAGAATTCCCGCCAGCTTTCAGTGAGTTCGATGGTCAAAGCGGTGGCTGGCGTCGCCATGCTGGCCACGGCCTCCATTACGCTGACAGCATGCAGTTCGTCAGATCCTTCATTGTATTCCCTTCAGCCTGTTGCCCCTTCTGTAACGACAGGGTCATCCTTTACGCCTCTTTCTCTCCCGACTTTGGTGGAGGTGCGGAAACCGACCATTCCGGAAACGCTGGAGCGTGATCGGATCGTGCTGGGAGGGAGTAGCTACAAGCTGAATATTTCGAAAGCAGATGCGTGGAGCGAGCCTCTCTCGGCCCAGATTCCGCATGTCTTAACGACAGATCTGCGCCAACGTCTGCCAACCGTCAGCTTCTTTGTGCAGGATGACGCGACCGCGACCTTACCGCAGGCTTACGTGGAACTGGTTGTAAACCGCTTCTCACGCGATGAATCTGGAAATGCCGTTTTCGATGCCCAGATTTCAGTGCACCGCGCTGATACGGATGCGATCAAGACCAATCGCACGCTGCATCTCTCAACTCCCGCAGCAAACGACACGGAAAGCCTCGTAAAAGCACTCAGCGCGCTTATGGGTCAGGCGGCGGATGCAATCGCTAACGATATTCGAATGTTGCCTCCGGAAAGTTCTGATTTTGAAGCAAGGGGAGACTAAGTAAGCCGAAACCCTGTATTATCGTAACTTGAGCAAAATCATCGTTAAACGGATCGCTCATGACGCATCTTTTCAGGCGAGATCGAAAGCGGCGCTTCTGGAAAAGTCACCGTCTTCAGTCTGTACACGCTTACGACAAATTCGACTTGTCCGAGTTTCATCATGCGCGCATGGATCACAGCAGGCATTTCACATAGGGAAGAAACCACATCAAAGGTATCGAGAACTTCTGGAACCAAATCAAACGTCATCTACAACGATACAACGGAATACATGCAAGGACTTCCACTTCTTCCTTACCGAGGCCGAATGGCGGTTCAACACGCGCTCTCTCGCAAAGCTCATGAAATACTTCACCAGATGGGCTAACTCATCCCCTCAAACCATTACCTATGCCAGTCTCTTATTTATTGAACTCCTCAAGTAGCTATAATTCACGAGTTTACCGATGATCCTAGGTCTGGGAGGCACATGGCGGGATCGAAGAACGATTGATTGGCAATGTGGCAAGCTGGTCCATGTTGTTTGTGAAAGAGACATGTTTTTTTAGCCAAAGAATGAAATTGCGAATTCCATTGAAGAAAACGTCCCGACATCCTAGGGTATTACTTCATAAACTTCAGTGCCAAGACGAACCAATCCTTAATATGATCTGATATTGGCAAATTGCCATCACTAAGAAGAGTCTATCAATCATTGGGGAATAACCAGGCTGTCTTTACGCCCAGGCACATAGTGCGGAAAGTTCAGCCTCTGAAAGTGTATGAAAAAAGAGGCGATGATTCATCGGATAATCTATTTGTTCACCGGATAGATTGTCCACCATCGTCTGGATCCATAGGGTTTTGAACATCCGCACCCGACTGCTTCCGTTAAAAAGTCGTTCTTGAAGTAGTCATGACTTCCTGCTTCAGTCAGGGAGTATTGGCGGATAATGGGAGAGGAAGGCGACGTTCAGGAAGCCTTGCTACGGGTTTAGCCCCGAGCAGCTGCATGGACATCGGCCCGAACAACGTCCTGTAAAGATCGGGCAGTTCCGGATCACTTCACATTTTCGAAGAAACGGCATAGCCGTTTTCGTGAGAGCAACCTTCTGCAGCAAGTATTTGGAATGAGCGTCCGGCACTGTCCGGTTGTTCCCCTCAAAATCTATCGCTCAAAAGGATGCTTCGAACTGCCCATAAGCCCGCTTAGACGGGCAAAACGCCCTTCAGAATCAAAGAAATGAGGCGGCGACATTCCCGTCATCACAATCCGCCACATGGGATGGAATAAAAGAGATCTCTTGCAAACTAATGATTTCCTTTAATCGTTTACACATTTTCCAAGTACACCGCAATAAAT
>NZ_JBDNXK010000045.1:0-28791 GCF_047721705.1 Acetobacter sp.
ATTTAATGTTTAATTTTGTTTCCGTCCAATTGTGTGGTTGTCAGTAAGGGCCGGATACGCAGGGTGGGATCTCACAGGTGTGAGATGGTTGGCAAGTTCTTCCTGTGGTAAAATTCCGAATGCGGTTTTCCATTCAGTTTCTCTGTTGCGTTTCAGAAAAGCGAAATTGCGTCATAGAGAGAGTGCATGTGAAAGCTGGCATTGAAATTTTTGATTGTGATGAGTTCAATATTTCATGAAAGAAATTGAAGAAAATATTCAGGATCACTCTTCTCTCATCAGAAATTCTGGACTCTTCGAACCAGATTGGTACCGTGCCCACCTGCCGCAAGCGGATCGTGACATTGATGATCTTATCGCGCACTTTCTGTATGAAGGTACAAAACGCCAGCTCGATCCGGGGCCTCTTTTTGATACGTCCGAGTATCTGCTTCGCAACTGGCAGCTTGTGCCGGGTCGCGATAATGCACTGCTGCATTACCTTACGCATGGCATCGTAGAAGGGTGTAAGGCCCAGGGTGTTCATGATCGTGCTTTACACAATGATCAGAATAAAACGGCTCCCACCGTGCTCGCTTCTTTTCCAGCGCCTTCACTGCGTGTTGCTATAGCCATTCACGTTTTTTACATCGATGTTCTTGAGAAGAATATTCTTCCTCGGCTGAAGCATTTTCCGGGAGATCCTTCGTTTCTCATAACAACAGATACAGAGGAAAAATATTTACAGATAAAGAAATTTTTTGAACGGGAATTTCCTGAGCATAGGGTCTTTATCCGTGTTGCGCCAAATCGTGGGCGGAATTTTGGTCCATTGCTGTCCACTTGGCGTCACGCTCTGCTGCAGCATGATCTGCTGCTGCATATCCATACCAAGAAATCTCTTTACACAGGTACGGAACAACATGAGTGGCGCGATACGCTGCTTGATTCATTATTGCCGACACCTGAAGGTATTGCCGGCATCCTCGAGCATTTTTCAGAAGATGAAACTGTTGGTGTGTTGCAACCAGCCCCCGGACCCACAGTTCCGTGGTGGGCATGGACTTGGCTTGCCAACAAGCATGTGGCGCAACCTCTGTTAGAGCGGCTCTCCATTGTATCCCCTAATGGATATTTCGATTATCCGGCGGGCGGTATGTTCTGGGCGCGTGTGGAAGCGCTCAGACCTTTACTGGAAATCCCATGGAAATCAGAAGATTTTCCCGAAGAATCCGGCCAGATGGACGGCACGTTGGCGCACGTCGTGGAGCGGTGCATTTCACTTGTCGCGCGCTCGACTGGTTATCGTATGGATGAATATGACCGTGAGGCCGGTCTTGTCCGTATCGGATATGGACGTAAAAATCTCGATCTTTATGAGCGTATAACGCAGAAAAATCTTTTTCAGGATATAAAAGAATCCGAAACGGTCTCATTTGATCTGTTCGATACGCTGCTCACACGCATCGCCCTGACTCCTGACACGATCCATTTTACCGTTGCTGATCGTCTGGCCCGTGAATTTCCGGCACTTATACCGTCTGGGTCCGATTTCGTGACACTGCGGAAGGAAGCGGAGCATAGGGCGCGTCAGAAGCACTTTGAGACGGATGATGTAACTCTGCATGATATTTACAAGGCGTTTTGTGAAATATTAGAATGGCCGGATGAGGTTCTGCATTTTGCGCAAAGAGAAGAGGTGCGGATTGATCAGCAGGTCCTCCGTCCCCGTCCCGTTGTCATCGAGGCTCTCCGTTTCGCGCACGAGAATGGCAAGAGAACTCTGATTGTCAGTGATACTTTCCTTACACGCAAAGAACTCGATCCGATTCTTGAGCAGGCAGGCATTCTCTCTCTGGTTGATGAAATCTATCTTTCGTCCGAGCGGTTGGGACGAAAAGATCGCGGAGATATGTGGGATCTTCTGATTGCCTGCGAAGATACGAAAACACTTCTGCATGTTGGAGACAATGAGCAGGCCGATATCCAGCGCACTGCCGACCTGAAGATTCGCCATCATCATGTGCTGTCCGGTCTCAACATGCTGCGTCTTTCCCCGATGGCACCTTTCGTGTTTGACAGTCTCACCAGTCCTTCTGGAGAAAGTTCCATACATGCTCAGCAACGTCGTCTTGCGGGCGATGTCCTTCTCGGTCCTCTGGTTGCTGAACTGTTCGGGTCACCCTTTCTCACACCGCACACCCCTGGCAGTCAGGCTGCGAGCCTTGTTTCACCGATTACTCTGCTTGCGCCAGAGACCGCAGGGCGTGTTCTGCTTGGCCCGCTTCTGATGACTTTTCTGGCCAGACTCGTGCTTCATCCAGCCCTTTCCAAAGTTGAGCGGATATTTTTCCTGTCACGAGAAGGGTTTTTCCTTTCTCGCCTTTACAGTCATCTGCGTAAAAACTGGTTGCCGCACCTACCTGAAGCGACGGTTTTCCCAGTCTCGCGACGTGTCGCCATCTCGGCAGCACAGTCTCTCGCGTTTGATCCCGATATTCTCATTCACAGTGGTGATGGATATCACGGCACCATGGCGGCGCTTCTGGAAGCACGGCTGAATGTGGTTCTGCCTCCTGATGATCCGTTGCATGACATGGCGATACGTCTGCCCGACGACCGCGCCACGGTGCGTGCCATGACATTACTGCTGAAAGATACCATCCTCGCACAGGCAGAATTGTCTCGCAGCGGCTTGCAGGCATGGGCAACATCTCAGGGTATCAGTGCGGGCTCTTCGATGCGCTACGGCGTTGTCGATATCGGGTATGGCGGCACGATACAGCGCCACCTTCAGACAGTGCTCGGTTTACCTCTGTGTGGCTTCTACATGGCGGCAGAACCGGGAGCCCAGCGTGTGGAGGAGACAGGTGGACTGGCATTCGGGTTGCTGGCGGCTGGAGAAAAAGCCGTTGCGTTTCGACATGCCTACTCGATTTTTCTTGAGGCGATTTTTACCGCGCCGCATGGTCAGGTCATTGGTTATGAGACTACCTGTGAGCCTCCATCTCCCCTTTTTGCTTGCCCGGGGCTTAGTCAGGAAAATTTTGACATGCTCACACGTCTCGTGGACGGCGCAGAGCATTATCTGGCCGATCTGCTTGAGAGCTACGGAACCGAGATCCTTTCTGCCCTGCTGCATGGTGACGAGGCGGCTCTGGGGCCTCTCAGGGCGATGAAGGAAGGCGCGATCACGCTTTCTCCCGAGATTGCTCAGGCGCTTTTCACAGAAGACGCTTTCTGCGGCCGATGTGAGGTCAGCGCTGTGCTCTGATGGGTTTATGAAAGAGGAGAGGCGTTCTTCGTCAAAAAAAGTTCAGAAAATGGAAAAAGGGGGATTGCATAATGAACGCCCCTTTTTTATAAGCCGCCCACGACGCACCCGTAGCTCAATTGGATAGAGCACCAGACTACGAATCTGGGGGTTAGAGGTTCGAGTCCTTTCGGGTGCGCCATTCTCCCTTCTATAATTTTTCGAATTGACGCCTTCTTGGCTCTCCGGCGGGTTCCACTTGTGCGTGGACACTCCGAATGCGTGTGCGGTTCTCTGATTACGAGAAGAAGGCGTATCGCCGCCTTCCGTCTTACGGAACTGGCGGGGTGTCCTGAGCCTCTTCTTCCTCCATGATGACGCCTTCCGTTTCCTCAAGGGGAGCGGGTGCCTGTGCCAGCAGATCAACGCCACCGGGGAGTGGGTTTTTGGGGGATGTGGGCATATCACCCATCAGTTCTTCGCGCCGTGGCAGATCGTTGAGGCTCTTTAGCCCGAAATGGCGCAGAAAGTCGGGTGTCGTACCCCAGAGCACCGGACGTCCGGGGACTTCCTTGCGTCCTCTTGGCGCAACCAGCGATTCTTCGATGAGCGTGTCGAGAATGTTCTGATTCACGCTTACGCCACGGATTTCTTCCATCTCGGCGCGCGTGCAGGGCTGGTGATAGGCGATGATCGCCAGCGTTTCCATGGTGGCGCGCTGAAGCCGTCGCGGTTTCGGCATGACACGCGTAAGGCGCGGCGCGAGGTCTGCCGCCGTGCGGAACTGCCAGCCTCCGGCTACCTCTATGGGCTGGACGCCCCGTCCCTCATAGCGTTGGACGAGTGTGCTCAGCACGGTGCGCACATAGGCCCCAATATCCTCGACGCTTTCCGGAATAAGATTCTGCCCTTCCAGCAGCCCGAGAATACTGCGTGCGCTGACCGGGTCCGTGCTGGCGAAGATCATCGCCTCGACGACGCGCACGGCCTCATCGGATGGCGTGATGATTGCTGCAACCGCCTCCGACGATACAGGGGGCGCACTTTCATGCGGCAGAACGCTCTCGGATTGGTCGTTCACACATCCTCCTCGTGCGGCTTGAGCATGATGCGCCCGAATGCCTCGTCCTGTTTCAGTTCCACCATGCCGCTTTTCGCCAACTCCAGTCCGGCGATCAGCGTGCCCGCCATGGCCGCGCGCCGGATGCGCACGCCTTCCACCTCATCCGTTCCTTCCGGCAGGTCGGGCAGGAAGCTGTCGAGCGCGTTCCATCCCGGTGGCGTATTGCCGAGCAGCTTGCGCAGCCGCGCCAATGCATCCTGCACCGTCCAGAACCGGATGGTACGCGGCGTATAGATTCGGTGCTTCGCCGTGCGGCGAATGACGGCCATGTAAGCGCGCATCAACTGCGGCAGATCGAGAGCAAGGCCGGAGCGGTCGATCTCGACCAGTTCCTCGCTCTCGCCACGAGCGAAAACATCCCGTTTCAGCTGGGGGCGTGCGGCAAGCCATTCGGATGCGGCATTGATTCGCGCCAGTTCCTCCAGTCGCGCGGCCAGAAGCTCGGCAGCGTCCTCGGCTTCCGCATCCGGTCCGCCATCTTCAGGCGGCAGGAGCAGACGGGACTTCAGCCATGTCAGCCATGCCGCCATGACCAGCCAGTCGGCAGCGAGTTCGAGCCGGATGGTGCGGGCGGATTCGACGACAGCGAGATATTGTTCGACCAGTTGCAGGATCGAGATTTTCGCCAGATCGACTTTCTGTGCCCGCGCGAGATCGAGCAGCAGGTCCAGCGGTCCATCGAAGCCGTCCAGATGCAGGAGCGGAGAGCGGAGTTCGCCCTCCGGTTCCTGGGCCCGGGTCTGGTCGTCAGGGACGGAGGACGTTGCAGGCATGTCCATGTTCACGCAGCCCGTCACAGAACGCCCGTGCCGACGCGATGCTGTCGAAGCCCCGCGTGCGCAGACGATAGAAGATCGCATTGGTGTGGACGGTCTTCTCGATTACGGGCGTATGTGCGGCAAAGAGTGCGGGTGACACGGCCTTGAGGCGGTCCCATTCCTTGCGGGCGGCATCTTCCGAGTTGAGTGCGGCAAGCTGCACGCCATACGGGCCGCCGGTCGCTGCAACATGTTCTGCTGGCGCAGATGTTTCAGCTTTTTCCGTCGCCGCGGCAGGCTGCTTGCGGACCTTTACCGGAGCCGCGGGTTTCTCTGCTTCCTTCTCCAGCGCGGGTTCGTTGGCAGCAGGTTCCTCGATCACGCTGTCCGCACCCTTGGCTGCGCTCGCGGGAGGAGGCGTCGTGTCTTCCGTTGCCGGCAGAGCACTTCCCGCGACCGGTCCGGCGCCATTTTCGTCTGCTCCGGTCTGGGGGGCGGCCTTGTCAGCCGCGGCACCAGCGGGAGCGACGTCTTCTTTGCTGGTCTCGGGTGCTTCATCCTTGGCTGCGGCGCCGTAACGCGCGGCGAGGGCTGCGGGGTTCGGCTGTTCCGGCGCGGGCGCGAGCTTCGTGTTGCCCTGCTGCTCGGTTTCCACCGGGCCGGGCATCATGTCGTTCACTTCCATGCCACCGGGATCAAGCGGCTTCTCACGAATCGGCTCGGCAGGCGGCCCGAACACCGGGATACCCCCCTGATGGTGCCCGATCAGTTTCCATCCGCCGATGCCGACCAGCAGCAACGCACCGAGACCGGCGGCTCCGAAGGTCAGCAGCCGCGTCGTCTTGTCCGCAGGCAGCAGGGAAGCGAGGGCAAAACCTTTTCTGCCCTTACGGGGAGTGGACAGATCGTCATCGTAATCCGTCGCCATGCGCTCGCGGGCGCGGCTGAGGCGATCCTCATGCGGATCAGGGGGCGGTGCATCGTTCACTGTCATCGCATTTCCTCCACAGGTTCCACACCCATGACAGCCAGACCGGAGCGGATGGTCATCGCCGTCGCGGCCACCAGCGCGACACGGGCAAGCGTGCCCTCACGGTCGTTTTCCTGCAGGAAGCGCAGGCTTGTCTCGTCGCGGCCCCGGTTCCACAGCGCATGGAAGTCGGCGGCCAGATCACCCAGATAGAAGGCGATGCGGTGCGGTTCGCGGGCCGCCGCAGCACCTTCGACCGTGCGCGGCCAGCTTGCGATCCGGCGCAGTAGCGCAATCTCGGCGTCGGCGCTGAGTGCTGCGAGGGAGACCGTCTCCAACCCGGCGGGCGTGACGGTTTCCGCACCCAGCATCTCTTCGGCGGCACGCAGAACCGAGCGGCAGCGGGCATGGGCATACTGCACATAGAACACCGGATTGTCGCGTGTCTGCGCCACCACGGCGTCCAGATCGAACTCCATCTGCGCGTCGCTCTTGCGTGTCAGCATGGTGAAGCGCACGGCGTCCTTGCCGACTTCGTCCAGTAGATCGCTGAGTGTCACGAAGGTGCCAGCACGCTTGGACATGCGGACCGGCTGGCCGTCGCGCACGATATGCACTATCTGGCACAGCGGCACTTCAAGCGGCACCTTGCCGTCCGTCAGTGCTTTCACCGCCGCCTTCATGCGGCTGACATAGCCACCGTGGTCCGCGCCCAGCACGTCAACAAGCACCTGCTCACCGCGCTCGACCTTGTCGAGGTGATAGCCGATGTCATTGGCGAAATAGGTGTTGGTGCCATCCGATTTGCGCAGCGGACGGTCCACGTCATCGCCGAATTCCGTCGAGCGGAACAGCGTCTGCGGGCGGGCTTCCCAGTCGTCAGGTAGCTTGCCCTTGGGTGGCTCCAGCACGCCTTCGTAAAGCAGACCTTTGGCCTCGAGCATCTTGATGGCGCGGTCGGTCACACCATCCGCCAGCACCTTCGCTTCGGAGGTGAACACATCGTGCTTCACGCCGAGGGTCAGCAGATCCTCGCGGATGCCGTCCATCATGCGGGCGACGGCGAAATCCTTGACCAGCGTGAACCATTTCTCGACGGGCGCAGGCTTTGCGCCGTCCTCGGCGAGGGAAGTCCCGTGTTCTTCGGCCAGCGCCTGCCCGATGGGAATCAGATACTCGCCCTGATATTGCAGACCATTCGGGGTGATGGCGTTGAATGCCTCGGCATCCATCGTCGAGCCGATGGCCTGAAGGTAACGCCAGTAGGTGGCCCACGCTAATGCCGCGACCTGATTGCCCGCGTCGTTAATGTAGAATTCCTTGGTGACGTTGTAGCCAGCCTTGTCCAACAGGTTGGCCAGCGCGTCACCGACGACTGCACCGCGACAGTGACCGACATGGATCGGGCCGGTCGGGTTGCAGGAGACGTATTCGACGTTGACCTTCGTGTCCGCACCCATCTGCGAATCGCCGAATGATTCGCCTGCCTTCAGCACGGCAGGGACAATGCCGCGCAGCACGTCTGGATCGAGCGTGATGTTGACGAAGCCCGGGCCAGCCGCTTCCGCCGCTGCGATTCCTTCAACGCTGAGAAGCGATGTCGCCAGATCTGCTGCTATGTCGGCGGGTTTGCGCCGCGCCGGTTTCGCTGCGATCAGCGCCGCGTTGGTGGCCATGTCGCCGTGAGCGGGATCACGCGTCGGCGTCAGTTCCACGCGGGCAAGGCTCTCCTCCCCGATCTCCGGCACGACACGGCGCAGGATCTCCAGCACATGCGTGCGGTAGCGTTGGAACAGACAGTCGGACATGCGTGCGGGCTCCCCCTTTGTTCGGCGGATGACGTCATACAGCGCAATGACGGGAAACGCGACTGTCCGATGATGAAAGAGACGAAGAGAAGTGGTCAGGCCGGTTCGGTTGCGAGTTCATCTCCGAAGCCACCGGCAGTGCGAAAAAACGCGCGCAACAGTTCAAGAAAGGCGCGGACGTTGGCGTTCGATTGCTGGCGCGGCAGCATGACGGCGTAGAGATCGACCTTTTCGCCGTAAAAATTGGGGAGAATACGCTGCAGACGGCCATTGGCGATGTCCTGATGAACGTCGCTGAGAAGTTTGTAGGCGATGCCGCGCCCCGATACAGCCCAGTCATGGATGATTTCGCAGTTGGTGCTGGACAGTTTCGGGCTGACCGTCACCACATGCTTTTCGTCTCCGTTGCCCACCGCCCATTTGTTGATGACCGTCATGGTTTTCTGACGGCGGATGCAGAGGCAGTCATATTTGGCGAGATCGTCCGGATGAGTGGGAAGCGGACGATCCGCGAAATAGGCGGGCGAGGCGCACAACACCCGGCGGGTGGTGGCGAGCAGCGTGACAATGGAGCCGGGCGTGTCCGGCATACCGAGGCGGATGTTGATATCCAGACCGTCACCGGCGTCATGAATGCCTTCACTGGCAAGGACAAGACTGATCTGGAGCTGCGGATAACGGTCGCTGAACGCTTCGATGAAAGGGGCGATCTGGCGGCGACCAAGTTCCATGGGCGCACCGACGATCAGGCTGCCCTGCGGCTCGCTGCTGGAAGAGGCGATGTCGTTTTCCAGCCTGTCGATTTCAGCGGCAATCAGCAGCGAACGTTCGTAATAGGTCTGTCCTGCTTCGCTGAGACGGAACATGCGCGTGGTGCGGATGATGAGCGTCACACCGAGGCGTGCTTCAAGATTGGCGAGTTTTCGGGAGATGGCGGCCGGAGACGTGCCAACGGCCCGGGCGGTGGCGGTTATGCTGCCAGCCTCGACCAGCCCGATGAAAAACCTCAGATCGCCGACTTCACCCTGCATCCTGCGGCTCCATTGTTGCTCCTGATGAAAAAGCGTTTTGTCAATAAGACCGCTACCGCTTCACCATCTCTTGATCGCATGTTCATGCTCGAAGCAGAGGAGTTTATGACGTGAACATGATGCAGACGAAAAGTGCTTTCTCGACAAAAGAGACCGGCAATGCCGATGTCCTTGAGAAGAAGAATGCACCGGCAGAGCTGACTGGAGAGGCGTTAAAAAAAGCACTCATCGGCACATGGGAGCTCGTTTCCTATCAGGTCGAACTGCAGGAAACCGGCGAATTCATCGACGCGATGGGCACCACGCCCCGTGGTCGTGTCATCTTTACCCCCGATAACTGGGTCGCTTTCAATCTTGAAGGCAGCAACCGTCAGATGCCGGAAACGGAAGAAGACCGCGCGGCTCTCCTCAACACGCTGGTGGCTTATATCGGACGCTATCGAATCGAGGGCAACCAGTGGGTGACAACGGTTGAAACCGCTTGGGCGCCACAGTGGGTCGGCACGGAGCAGCGTCGCACGGTGACCACGGATGGTGAATTCTCGAATGTCATTACCCCGTGGCGGAAAATGCCGAACTGGGGTGGCGGCAAGATGTCCCGCAGCATCATCCGCTTCCGCCGCGCCGACTGATCTTCTCTTTCTGCTGAGCCGACTGCCGCGTCGTCTGTCTTACCGACGACGTGCGGCGGCGGCTTTGGCGGCAATGCCCGCCAGATGACGCCGACAGAGCAGCATGTCCATTGCGCCGGTCTGCTTGCAGGCAAACTCGAAAGCCTGTGTCCGTTGCGCCAGATCGAGCAGCGCGGGCAGGGACCACAGATCAAGCGCGCGTTCAAATCCCTGTTGTTTCTTGAAGAAAACAGGTGGCCGGAGCGTTTTCATGGCGTCCGACCGACTCATGCCGCGCTCCATTTCCGCCTTCACACGACGCAATCGACCAAGGTGGCTGAGCAATACGCGGGCCACGGCAATGGGATTGGCTCCCTCCGACAGGGCGCGTTCCAGAGCGAGATCGGCTCCTGTCCGGTCGCCCTCCATGGCGAGAAAAATGGCGTCATCCACGGATGCCGATCCGGAATCGCCGATACAGAGTTGCAGGTCTTCAAACGTCAGCTCACCGTTCTCACCTGCGTAAAGCGCCAGTTTTTCGACTTCGTTGCGGACGCCAGCGCGATCCGCGCCCAAACGTCCCACAAGCCATGCAAGCGCATCCGACGCGATTCGCACGTGCCGTTCATCCAGCATCCGACGCACCGATGCCTCAAGGGCGCGGCCTTCTTCCGGGTAACAGCCGATGGATGCGGAGTCACTACGACTTTCCGCCAGTTTTCGCAGTTTGCCCCGTGCGGGCAGCGCGCCCGACTCCATGATGATCAGGCTGTTGCTCTGACCGTCGAGAACGGCATTGACTGCCGTTGCGAGACCGTCCGTGGCTTCACGAACCCAGACGACCCGTCGACCCCCATCGAGCGAGAGGGCTGTGGCCTCTTCCTCGAAGCGCGGATGATCGTCTCTGGCGAGGAGGGACACGCGGAATGGGTCATCCAGCGAGCCGGCCGCCTTTTTCGTCAGATTGGCCGCATGTTCTCGAATCAGGCCGCTGTCATCGCCATGCAGTAGCACGAAGCGCCAGGAATCGGGCGCTCCCAGCACTTTGCCGATCGAACGGGTGTCGATCTTCACCATGACTGGTGGGAACTATTGCTGCGTAGGGTCGTCATCGTTCGGATCGAGACGCCCGGTTGCCATCGCAGGCACGCCATCGTCTCCCGCACGTTCCATCGGCTGCTGGTCGCTCGATCGTGGAATGGCGTCGCTGTTGGGATAAAGAACTGCGGCAGCCTTGTGGCTGGTGGCAGGAGCCGTCTGCGTTTCGAACCAGGTCGCGATCTGCTGGGTCACCTCTTCGGCCAGCGTTTTCGCGATGCGGCCTTGCATCGTTTCCATGTTCAGGTTCTGAGCGAAATATTGTTCGAAGGTGTTGTTGATACCATCCAGTGTGGACACATCACCCTGTGCAAGAAGCTGCGGCGAGACGCCAACAGTATAGAGTGCCCAGTGTGCGCGGCCCACGGCGCGAGAGCGACCGGATGTGTTGTCCAGATGGATATCAAGTGCTTCCATGCTTATGCTGGGATTGACTTGCAACGTGTAGGCATCCGGATCTTCTGGCCCGGCTCCTGACAGTTCCTGTTGCAACGCCAGACGCATCTGCTGTCCGAATCGATCCGGCATACTGGCGACGTAGATACGCTTCAGCTTTTCACTGACTCCAGGATGGGCCTTCGTGTCTTCATAAAGCGGATGGAAGCCACAGCCTGAAAGCGCGAGGGGCGCGGTCAGCAAAGCGAGGGCAAGCCAACCTGCCCGCTGACTGCGGCCTGCGCTGCTCATGATTTCGCCACCACGAAATTGACGATGCGGTTCGGCACATGGATGCGCTTGACGATCTGCTGGCCTTCCAGCAAGCGCGCCACGTTCGGCTCGGCTTCGGCGCGGGCGATCACCGCGTCTGCCGCCTCGTCTGGCTCGGCTTCGATCGTGCCGCGCAGTTTGCCCATGATCTGCACCGCCAGCTTGACGCGGGTGACGGCCAGCAGCGCGGGATCGGCTTCCGGCCATGCCTGCTGGGCCACCAGCCCTTTGCCGGGCTCCAGTGTGGCGAACAGCTCTTCAGCCAGATGCGGCATCATCGGCGCGGTCAGCAGGCAGAGCGTGCGGGCGGCCTCACGACGGGCGAACGCCATACCGTCTTCACCGGCCTTCTTCTCGGCATCGGCGAGGGCGGAGGTCAGCTCATGCAGACGTGCGACGGCGACGTTCACAGTAAAGGCTTCCAGCGCTTCCGTCACAGCAGCGATGGTGCGATGCGTCGTGCGACGGAGTGTATCGACCGCTTCTGGCATGTCGCCTGCGGACGGCGCGGCATCGACCGGGCAGCTTGCGGCAACCTGCTTCACGATGCGGAACAGGCGCTGCACGAAACGACCGGACCCGGCGACACCGGCTTCCGTCCACTCCATGTCGCGTTCCGGCGGGCTGTCAGACAACACGAACCAGCGGGCCGTATCCGCGCCGAAACGGTCGATGATGGCGACCGGCGCGACCGTGTTGCGCTTGGATTTCGACATCTTCTCGACGCGACCGATGGTGACCGGCTCACCCGTCTCGTGGTGCGTCGCGCCTGTGCCAGTGCGCACGACCTCTTCCGGATAGAGCCACGCGCCGTTCACGTCCTTGTAGCTCTCATGGTTCACCATGCCCTGTGTGAACAGGCCGGAGAACGGCTCGGAGACGTCGAGATAGCCGGTGGCCTTCATCGCCTTGGTGAAGAAGCGGGCATAGAGCAGATGCAGGATCGCATGCTCGATGCCGCCGATATACTGATCCACGGCCAGCCAGCCGTCAGCCGCCGCCTTGTTGGTCGGCGTGGCGGCGTGCGGCGCTGTGAAGCGGGCGAAATACCACGAGCTGTCCACGAACGTGTCGAACGTATCGGTCTCGCGCGTCGCGGGCTTGCCGCATTTCGGGCAGTCCACATGCTTCCATGTCGGGTGATGGTCGAGCGGATTGCCGGGGCGGTCGAACGTCACGTCCTCCGGCAGTTCGACCGGAAGCTGCTCGTCCGGCACGGGAACCGCGCCACAGGCCTCGCAGTGAATGACGGGAATCGGGCAACCCCAGTAACGCTGACGGGACACGCCCCAGTCGCGCAGACGCCAGTTCACCACGCCGGTGCCGACGCCGAGTCCTTCCAGACGCTGGATGGCTTCCTTCCGGGCTTCGTCCGTGGTCAGGCCATTGAGGAAGCCCGAATTGATCATGGTGCCGTCGCCGGTCCACGCCTTGTCGGTGATGGTGAAGCTGTCCTGCGTCTCGCCAGCGGGCAGGACAACGGGAACGACCGGCAGATGGTATTTGTGCGCGAAGTCGAGATCGCGCTGGTCGCCGGAGGGGCAGCCAAACAGGGCGCCGGTACCGTAATCCATCAGCACAAAATTCGCGATCCAGACCGGGAAAGTGGCATCCGGCAGGAAGGGATGGCTGACCTTCAGGCCAGTATCGAAACCGCGCTTCTCGGCTGTTTCAACGGCCTCCACCGAAGTACCCATGCGGCGACATTCAGCGATGAATTTAGCGGCTTCCGGATTGGTCTCGGCGACCTTGGCGGCCAGCGGGTGATCCGCCGCGATGGCGAGAAATGACATACCGAACAGCGTGTCCGGGCGCGTGGTGAAGACCTCGACCGCGTTCAGATCTTCATTGAAACCGGTAGGCGGGTGCGCCAGCGGGAAGCGCAGGCGGGCACCATCGGAGCGGCCGATCCAGCGCTCCTGCATGGTGCGGACGCGCTCCGGCCAGCGATCCAGAGTTTTGAGGCTGTCCAGCAGGTCCGGCGCGAACTGTGTGATCTTCAGGAACCACTGCGAGAGCTTCTTTTTCTCGATGGGCGCGCCCGAGCGCCAGCCCTTGCCGTCTACGACCTGCTCGTTGGCCAGAACCGTATTATCGATCGGATCCCAGTTGACCCAGGACTCACGACGGTCGACGAGACCGGCTTTCAGGAAGTCGAGGAAGATCTTCTGCTGCTTGCCGTAATAATCCGGCAGGCAGGTGGCAATCTCGCGGTCCCAGTTCAGGGAAAAACCGAGACGCTTCAGCGTCTCACGCATCGCGGCGATATTGGCGAGCGTCCATTCCTTCGGGTGCACGCCACGTTCGCGGGCAGCGTTCTCGGCGGGTAGGCCGAAGGCGTCCCAGCCCATCGGGTGCAGCACGGAAAAACCGCGTGCGCGCTTGTAGCGGGCAACAACATCGCCCAGCGCGTAATTGCGGACATGGCCCATGTGAAGCTGCCCCGACGGATAAGGGAACATCTCCAGCACGTAGTATTTCGGCTTATCGGCAGGCGGCACGTCAGGGACGGTGAACACCCCTTCCTTGTCCCATTCCTGTTGCCAACGGGTCTCCACCGAGCGGAAATCGTAGCTTTCGGGGGTATCGTCGGCAGTCATGATGGCATCGGTCCGAAGGAAGGAATTCAGGAAAATATCAGGAAGCATTCATGGAAAGACGTCAGCGTTCTGGCCGTCCTTCCATGAATTGACGACAGCTATCAGTTGTCGCGATTTCCGTTGTCAGCGCGCAACTTGCGAGCGCGGGCAAGAATCTTCGAGGTGATATCGGAAGCTGTGTTGGCCGCCGGGGGAATGTCCACCCACTGGCCATCTTCATACACCTGACGGAAGACACTGACCCGAAGCGCGTCCGAGCGCAGACGTTTATCCAGCACATAGGCCGTGATCTTGAATCGCTCGTTCTTGGCTGCTGGCGGAATATACCAGTCGGTGAGAATAAAGCCGCCGACCGCGTCAGCAGAAGAAATGGGCATGAAAGAAAGGGTGTCGAGTGTGCCGCGCCAGAGATAGGCGTTCACACCGCCGCCTAACTGATCGTCGCCGCCTGTCGCGCTGCGATCTTCTTTCAGAAGATGATTGCGTGGCGCCGTAAGGTCGCTGGCCTTGTCGCCGCCGGAGCAGGCCGTGAGGCTCAGGGCCAGTGCGAGAACGGGCGCGAAACGGATTGCGCGGACAGACATGGGAAAATCCTGACTAACGCGAGTGGTGACCATTGGGTGCTGCGACTCCTGTAACAAGACCCGCCACCTGTCCCCACCGGACGAGTTTCCTCTGGCTTCAGGACACGGAAGAACTGGGCGCGACTGAGGCGCTTTCATATCTTGTTGCGGGGGTCTCGCCAAGCATCTGCCTGTTTTTGTCTGTCGGAAGTGGCGCTGTGTCCGGGATGCCGCCTGTCCGTAACCAGCCAATAAGTGTTTCAAGCAACGCGGGAGGCAGAAAATCATAATGATTTCTGATCACCGCGAGCGAGAAGGAGGGTTCGATTTTCGCAAGCTGTGCCCGCACGTTGGCCAGTTCGTTAGCTGTATCCCGTCCCGTTGCTTCGTGCAGCGCAACCTGCACGGCAAGATGAAGCGCGAGCATGACGGATCGTGTGGGTGTTGCACAGAGAGCGATGCTCGATCGTTCCAGTGCAGCTTCCGCTTTTCCGCCCAGAAGCAGAATCAGCACGAATTCCATGTCGAAAAGCTCGACGAAAGGATGTGTCGGATGGTGCAACCGGAATGTGTCGAGAGCCTGTGCTGCCGCCTCGGGTTCATTGTCGATAAGGGCCGCGTAAGCCTCAAGTAGCAGCAGGGTTCCATTGGCTGGCGACTGACTTTTTATATCTGAAAGAAGTCTGTGCGCCGCCGCGCGTTCCGGTGGGAAGTCGAGCAGAAGTCGGGCCAGCAGGATTTTGCCCTGCAAACTTTCCGGATAGGCGGTGACCAGTTGCTGCGCCATGGTGACAGCGTCTGTCCGTGCGGTCTCGGATGTTTTCCAGAACTCGCGAAAGCGAATCAGATCGAACAGGGCGGAAATGAGCAGAAGAAACGGATGATCCGCATCGCGGTGGCGCGCGCTTTGCAGGAGCTCTTCAATCAGAGAAAACTTCTCTGGATCTTTCCGGTTGATCAGGGAGAAGGCTCTTAAAGCCGCTTCTGTAGGAGTCAGTTCTTCTATGCCGCGATTGGCGGAATTTCGTGCTTCTGCCATTGCAATGCGCCAGCCGATTTCACTCGATACGATGGCAATGATGTCATCCGTATTATGCGCCGTGAGCGTGAAGCGTTCGGCCCAGACAATAATTCCGTCGCGTCGTTCATCCGTAACGCGTACGACAAGCCGATGGATTGGTTCATGCTTGCCGTTTGGCTCGGAACCGGACTGCAATTTCATTCTTACAAGATAGTCGCCCGGCGTTTTCGTGGCGGTGGTAGACGCTGTGCCACTGCCTTGTCGGCTGGATGGGGGGAAAATGGAAAGAAACTCAAACCGGGCCAGACCGATGGATGTTTCTTCCTGCAGATTATCCAGAAACGCGTTGCCCGTGTTTATGGCTCCCATTTGGAAAGGCGCGAATCCGATGGTGGCGACAGCCCGCGCATTCCTGCTCAAAGCCTCACTGGAAACGTTATTGTAGGCATTTTCGGGATTGGCGCTGGCGGGATGACCAAAGATCTGCCCCAGACCAGCGTCTGTGCCTTTTCCAAAATAAGGACTGCCCGATGAGCGCAGTTCCATGATGAGCGCCATGGTCGCCGGTCCCGGCTCGGTGGATAGCGCATCGCGAAATGTGGTGAGGCATTGTTCTGCCGCGAGGAGCGCTGCGCCCGTGTCACCCGAACGACCCAGATCGCGCAGCAGGACTTTCCACGCGCTTTCGTTCAACCGATCCAGACGCAGGATACGGTGTGCCGCGGCGATTCGTTGCTCCGGTTCAGGCAACGTAGCCTGAGCCTGTTCGAGAATGGCGATGAGATGCTGGCGCAGACGATTGCGCTGGCTGGCCAGCCATTCGTCGAGAGCCGGATCGACGCCGTCGAGATCCGTCAGAAGGGCGGCATCTGTTTCCGGCAGCTTGAGGCAGACTGAAGGCGTTGCATTCAGATAACGTTCGGCATCGACGGTGGTGAGGACGGGTTTCAGTGCCAGAGCATGTCGCTGGATATCGAGAACATCAGTGCCGAGCGGGCTCAGCGCTTCCGAAAGCCGATGGATTTCCTGCCGGAGAGAGGCGCGCGCCTGTTCGTCCGAGCGGCGACTCCACAAGAGATGAGCCAGTGTCTTGCGGGTGACGGGACGTCTGTCAGAAAGAGCGAGAATCGCGAGAAGACCGCGGGTTTTGGCGCCAGTGGGTGTCAGGGATGTGCCATCAAGAAGTTTGATGGCCATGGTACCAAGAAGTTCGATGTGCAGAATGGCTGCTTCGGCTTTTCGTAAACCCGGTTTGATTGTACCAAACAGACCCATGTTTCCCAGCTTTCTCTCCGCGGTGCCGCCCGTGCCTGTTGGAGCAGGCGCGTTCGATACCCGTGGATTGTCCTTTTGCTCAAGCGAGTGTGCCCGGAAACAGTTTCGCGGAAATGAATGGCGTTCTGGAAACACACACACTCTTTGCGCAGATGGCTATCTCGGCTGTCAATCGTGTCTTTTTTTTGTGAAAGAACGGCTTCTCTATGGCGTTTTGAGGTAAAAAGCTCAGCATGAGCGCAAAAAACGAACAGTAGGGCTGTGTATATAAAAAAAGGGAGGCTGGAGCCTCCCTTTTCGATCCCGGTTTTACGGGCCAGTCTGACAGATCGCTCAGGCGACCTGAACGTCGTCCGCAGTCGTGGCTTCGATCAGGTAAGGGCCAGCGACCAGCACCTCGATTTCCACCATGCGCGCGAAAAGACCCTCACCGGTTTCGCCGAGGGAAAGCTCAGCGTTGCCAGCCGTCCAGCGACCTACGCCGCCCTCATAAGCCTGCCAGCCGTTGATAGCGTCATCACTCAGGTGGCTGTCGATGACGCGGCGTTCACGACCGTTGGTCACAGCGACTTCACCCACCACAACACCAAGGTGGCGGCGATCATCGCAGAACGGGCCAATGATCTCGGACGGACGCGATGTCCGGCTCGCGATCTGAACATCCGCGACTGTGGACGGGACCATGAAGCAATAGACATTCCCGGTCTGACGCACGGGACGAATCTCGCGGCCGTCATTGGTGACCAGACGGATATCCGGGTCGGTCGTCGTTTCGGTGGATGCTTTTGCATCCGTGCCGATCTTTTCCTCGTCGGCGCGACGGGCCAGACGGTTCCAGACGGCTTCCACGGTTTCGCGGTCGGTCGTCAGCGGGGCAGAGGCGTCATGTTCCCATGTCTTGCCGCCACAGATCACGATGCCGCCTGCGAAGTGCGGACGCATGGAGCGCACGACAGAGTTCTCGAAAGTGCCGCGGTTGCCGGTGTCGAGATAGCTCTCGGTTTCCAGTCCTTCGGAGAGAATTACGCCATGCTGTTCCAGCTCGACATGATAGAAATCGTAGGACGTGATGGAACGGTCGATGACAATCGAACGGCCGTTCACGAGCATGCGGACCGGAATGAAGCGTCCATCGATATGAATGCAGTGCTCTGACGTGACGAGAAGATCACGCTTCGGAGCGCCAGCGCCAAACGCATCCTTGCGGATACGGACAGGGTAGGCGTCAAGATCGAAGTCCAGCGCAGCAACATCGGCGTGCGAGCGGCCAAGCCATGCGAGCGGGCGGAAGACGGTTTTGCCGTTTTCGATGACGGCGATTTCGTCGCCTTCAACCAGCGTTTCAACGGCTTTTTCGCCATCGCGCGTTGCAATAAGCGTGCCGGGGAGGAAGCAGCCTTCAATGCAGGAGCCATCGCCCTTCGTGTAGAACTGATGCGCGTTCTGATAGTCCCCATTGGGGAACATCTGCTTTACGCCGCTCACCGAGAAACCGATATAACCGCTGCCTGGATTGGCGTGCGGATTGGCCGAAGTAGGCACAACCGGAATCGACGAATCCTGTTTCAGGATGAATGTGGAGCTGTCCACATAGCTGCCGGCGATACCAACTTTAGTACCCAAGCCGCCCGGAACATTGTTTGCGCAGATCGAAGAGTCAGAGCCGAAATTGACGATCGTGGCGTTCTGGAGTGCGGGATACGTATAATACTGGTCACCGCCGGCAGAAATGTCTTCGCCAGCTAGATTGGCTTCATACGTCCACTTGCCGGTCGAGTTGTTGAGAACGAGGGATGAGCCAGCCGCGCCCATATCGATCTTGCCTGCAACAGCCGTGCCCGTGCCGTCGGAATTGATCGTCAGATGTGCGCCGTTGACTTTGATGCCGCCCGTAGAACCGGATGCATTGAATTCGGAAATAACAGGCGTGCCGATCTGCGTATTACCCTCAAGGACATAATACTTGCCGGTTTCAAGAGTAACCGTGCCGCTATTGGAAGCCAGCACATAGGGATCGGTCTCGGTGCCTGAACCGGACGAATAAATGGAACTGCTTGTGGTAACCATTGCGGTCTCCCCCAAATTGCCGCTGAGCGGCGTTGTTTGCATTTGATTAATATTAACGAATGGGGGGGTGTCAATAAAATAAAACGTAAATGTTTGGAAAATACAAACATTTACGTTTATTTGTTCTGTTCCAGATCGATGTGAAAAGCCTCGTTATTTGCTTTGTATGCGCAGCGTGTCTGTTTCCGTCTGGAATGCGACCAACGATGTCAATTTGCATAAATGCCACAGGCGCGAACCATTTAACGGTGGGTTAACGCTTTCTTAGCTGGAAGATATATTGAAAAAATATTAACGAATAATCATGCGATGGGACGTGCCGTTCGAGCATGACCCGTCTCGCAGAAAGTGCTTCTCGCTGAATTTGGGTTGGACCGGACTTTGGAGAGGCGCCGAGCTGGAAACGGAGAACAATGTAAATGCGTGAACTGACGATAACCGAACAGAACGAAGTTGCTGGCGGATGCTGCTGGCAGCCTTGTGCGCCGTCCCCATGCCATCCGGTTGCGCCGAGCTGTGGTGTGTCCCAGGCTTCCATGATTGCTGCTTACGCGGGTTTCCTCGCCGGGCAGTACAATGTGATGGCGGACCTCTTTAACCATGCCAGCTGTTCAACCGTTCAGCAGGCTGTTTCCAACGTGTGTACCGACATGCAGATCGGTTATAATCTCGGTAAGAGCATGACTGTTTCCGCGGCGACGGCGCTTCTGTGTCAGGTGACCAGCGAGATCAAGGGTGCGGTTACCGTGAATAGCTGTGGCTGGGTTACAGGCATGAACCTGATCGATTTCCCACCCAGCTCCAACACGGGTGGCCTTGGCGCTTAAACCGGTTTTTTAATTACATCATAATAATCCGAAAATTTTTCGCATCGTTAAGATGTAATAGAGCGGTACAGGATACTCACACGTCATTTTTGGGCGTGTGAGTATTTTTTTGTTTTCTTTATTGTTCTAATGCGACCCTGTAGTTCAGAGATTTTTCGACCTGGAGGGCTGCCGCCCATATGTCTTCTCTTTATCGTCAGGAAGCGATCGACGCCCGTCGCGATACATGGCTCGGGCAGGTACAGGCGACGCAATCCCTGTCGATACGCGTTATTTCCTGGGTGACGCTGGCGCTCGTCATACTTGCAGTCATTTACATCCGTTTTGGAATTTATACACGTCGTGTCCATGCAACGGGATATATGCTGCCCCCAACGGGGCTGATCACGATCGATGCCAACGCTGCGGGTATTGTCAGCAAGCGTCTGGCCGAGGAAGGGCAGCGAGTCCACAAAGGGCAGCCGCTTTTTGTGGTGGATCTGGGCGCGCGCACCGCGTCTGGCGCCACACAGGAGCAGATTCTTGCGCAGCTTCGCAGGCAGAGAGAGCTTCTGGAGCGACAGAAGGAGATCCGTATTGCCGATGCGCCCGTTGAGAAGCAGGAACTGGTCAATCAGATCCGTAATCTGCACCGGCAGCGACAACTGACGGGCCTACAGTTGGCCAATGATGCGAAAGTGCTTCCGGTCGTGGAAGCAGCCGTCAATCGCATGAAAAATGCCCAGAGTGCGCATCTTGTTACGGAAACGCAGTTTCAGAGCCAGCTTTACACTTATGCCCAGCTTCTGAGCACGCATGCCCAGTTTCTTCAGTCCTATACGGACACTGAAGGAAAGATTTCCGACAACACTTCCAAATTGATGCGCTACGACCGACAGACCGCGCACGATATCAATGACCTCGACCGTCAGATCGCTGATATCGACAAACAGATCGATGAGAGCGAGAGCCATCGGGAAGTTGTCATCACCGCGCCGGAAGATGGCATCCTCTCTGCCGTGCGCGCCAATCTCGGGCAGCAGGTTTCAGCCGGAGCGCCGTTGGTGACCCTGCTGCCGACGGGGCGTGCACTGGACGCCGAACTTTACGTCAACAGTTCCTCCATAGGCTTTCTGCGTGAGGGTGAGCCTGTCCTTCTGCGCTACGCCGCTTTTCCCTATCAGCGATTTGGTCTTGCGCGCGGCCACGTGACGGAAATCACGCGTGCGCCGATTTCGGAGACGCAGGGGGGGCAGACCCAACAGGGTGCTTCTGGTGCCAAGGATAAGAAAGTGGATGGCGCGGGTGTCGGCAGCGATGTCTATCGCATCCGGGTCAAACCTGATCTGCCTTATGTGATGGCATATGGCCAAAAGAAATCACTGGAAGCGGGCATGGAAGTCGAGGCGGACATCGCTATCGATTCACGTCGCCTTTATCAATGGATACTGGATCCGGTCATCAGTATGCACGAAAGCATAACCGCGGTTGGCGGTGGGCTCGTCGAGAAATGAGCGATCCTTTCGATTCTCTCCAGTTCGGTTTCGGCAAGAAAGTCCCGGTCGTCCTCCAGGTCGAGGCGGCCGAATGTGGTCTGGCCTGCATGGCGATGATCATGGGCTTTTATGGTCACAAGATCGATCTTGCCACGCTGCGACGCCGTTACTCCGTATCGATTCAGGGCGTTACGTTGCGCAGTCTCGTGCAGATTGCCGACAATATGGGGTTTTCCACCCGCGCCGTTCGTCTCGAACTTGATGACCTCGCCAACCTCAAGAAGCCCTGCATCCTGCATTGGGGGATGAATCACTTCGTCGTTCTGACGGAGGTCAAAGGTAAGAACATCACGATCAACGATCCGGCCGTTGGCCGTCGTACGATCGCCATGAGCGAAGTCTCGCGCGAGTTCACCGGCGTGGCGCTGGAAGTGACACCCAACGAGTCGTTCGAGCAGAAAGACGAGCGCGAGACGATACGTCTGCGCGATCTGTTCCGGCATGTGGCGGGGCTGCGCGGTGCCCTGATGGGGCTGTTTTTCCTTTCGCTCGGGCTGGAAGTCATCGCGCTGGTTTCCCCGATGGTCTCGCAGGTGATGATTGATGAGGTGATCGTCACGGCGGACCATGATCTGCTCAAGACCATCACGTTTGGTCTGGCGCTCCTGCTTCTGCTCCAGATGTTCGTCGGGTCCGTACGCACATGGGCTGTTACCCTGTTCAGCACGCGCGTCGGGCTGGAATGGAACACGAGCCTGTTCGATCATCTGACCCGCCTGCCGCTGGATTATTTCAGCAAGCGGCATGTGGGCGACGTGCTGTCCCGCTTCGGCTCGCTCGGCACCATCCAGCAGACGATGACGACCGACATGGTGCAGACCGTGATGGACGGCATCATGGGGATTGGCATGGGCATCATGCTCTTCGTTTACGGTGGCTGGCTGGGGCTGGTCGCCTGTATTGCGCTTGGTCTCGATATTCTGCTGCGTCTGGTGACGTACAGCACCTACCGCGAGGCGTCCGAAGAACAGATCGTCGTCGGGGCGCGTCAGCAGAGTCATTTCATCGAAACACTGCGCGGCATGGCCAGCGTGAAGCTGCTGGGCCTGCGGGAGCGCCGCCGGTCGACATGGCTGAACATTGTCATCGACAGCATCAACATCAAACTGCGGCTTCAGCGTTTCGATCTGATCTATGGACGGCTGGGTGACTTCATCTTCGGCGCGGACCGTCTCATTATGATGGTACTAGGCGCCTACAAGGTGATGGATGGCAGCATGTCCGTGGGTATGCTGGTCGCGTTTCTTTCCTACAAGGACCAGTTCGCGGGGCGGGTGGGGTCGCTGGTCACCACCGGCTTCAAGCTGCGGATGCTCAATATCCAGACGGATCGTCTGGCCGATATCGTGATGACGGAGCCTGAACCCATCGCGGAGAGCATGCCGCTGACATCGCATGGAGCGGCGTCGCTCGCCTGTCGTGGCGTGTCGGTGCGCTATGCCGCGCAGGAGCCGTGGATTTTCCGCGCGGTCGATCTCGACATTCCGGCCGGGTCCAGCGTAGCGATTGTCGGGCCGTCGGGCTGTGGTAAGACAACCCTGCTCAAATCGATGATGGGTCTTCATCCGCTGGATGAAGGCAATATCTATATCGACGGCAGCGACATCGCCATTCTTTCGCTGGAAGCCTATCGCGAGCACATCGCTGGCGTTCTACAGGACGATGGTCTGTTTTCCGGCTCCATTGCCGACAATATCTGCGGTTTCTCCGAGCAGCCCGACATCGCATTGATTCATGAATGTGCTGTCAAAGCCGCGATCTTTGACGACATCAAGCGTATGCCGATGGGTTTCGAGACGCTGGTGGGCGACATGGGTGGCGCGCTGTCCGGCGGACAGAAGCAGCGCGTCATTCTGGCGCGCGCGCTCTACAAGCAGCCGCAAATCCTGTTCCTTGATGAAGCGACCAGCCATCTCGACGAGCATACCGAATCGATTGTGGCGACATCGCTGCGGGAGATGAACATCACCCGTGTGATGGTGGCACACCGTCCGGCCACGATCGCGCATGCCGATTACATCTACTCCTTTGAGCCGGGTGGCCATCTCGTGCTGCGGAAAGCGCCCCAGCAGCCTGTTGCGCCGCAACAACCCGCGCAGGCACCGCAGGCGGGAGCAGCTCCTTCGCCCCCCAACTATGGCATGTCATACGGGTTTGGCGGCGGCTGGCCGACCAAGCCAAAGGATTGATCCGCATATCTTCTGTGCTGGTGCGTGGCGCTGTTGGCGAGCCGTGCAGCATCCGTTTGGTAACCCGGAACGGGTCGTGATAGGTCTGTGCCCCTTGTGTAGTGTGCCGCGTTTTTCGGGCCTTTCCGACGGTCGGATTGCTGGGGGAAACGCGATGGGTGCCGGCGGGAAGCATGTTTGATTTTGCCTGGTCGGAATTTGCGCTGATCGGGGTGGTGGCGCTTCTGGTCATCGGACCGAAGGACATGCCGGCCGCCATTCGTTCGGTTGCCAGGGTGGTGAAGAAAGCCCGCCGATTGGCGACGGAATTTCAGGGGCATGTCGATGAGATGGTGCGCGAGGCCGATCTTGGCGAAGTGCGCGATCAGGTGCGCCAGCTGCGGTCCCTGAACGTCCGTAACCAGATCATGCGGACCATTGATGACGACGGGAAGCTACGTCGGACACTCGATGATCCGGTGCTGCGGGGGAAACCGTTCGAGACGCCTGCTGCGTCCCTGCCTGCGCCGGAACCGCTTGTCGCCGCGCCAGACATTGTGCCGCCACGGGCTGAGATCGCTGCGCTGCCGCTCGAAACCTTCCCTTCCTACGAGGGAGAAGGGCCGGGCGAAGCCCCCGTCATTGTACCGCCTTCCATCGCGCGACGGGTGGCGCAGGCATGGCCACGTCTCCAGACCCCCGCCATTCTTCCACCCATGCTGGTGCTGCACGGAAACAGGCGTATATCCCCTTTTGCTTCAGGGACTGACCAGCAGAGGAAAGATGCGTCGTGACGACGACTGACGATCCGATTCACGATGAGCCCATGCCGCTGCTCGATCACCTGATCGAACTGCGCCGCCGCCTGATCTGGTCCGCCGCGACCTTCGCCATCGCGTTCGCGGTCTGTTACCATTATGCGCAGGACATCTATCTGTTCCTTGCCCGTCCGCTTGGCGACATCATGCGCCAGAAGGGCGAACAGCCGCACCTGATCTACACGGCGCTGTACGAGGCGTTCTTCACCTATATCCGCGTGGCGGCGTTCGGGGCGGCGTTCATTTCCTTTCCGATGATCTCCACGCAACTGTGGATGTTCATCGCGCCCGGCCTTTATCGCTCGGAAAAACGCGCCTTCGCCCCTTTCCTGATTGCAACCCCGATCCTGTTCCTGCTCGGCGCGGCGCTGGCCTACTATTTCATCTTCCCGATGGCATGGAAGTTCTTCCTGTCCTTCCAGACGACGGGCGGCGCGGACAGTCTCCAGATCGAACTTCAGGCCAAGGTGTCGGAATATCTGACGCTGGTGATGAAACTCATCATGGCGTTCGGCATCGCGTTCGAGTTGCCCGTGGCGCTGACGCTGCTGGCGATGGTTGGCATCGTCACCTCCGAGCAGCTCAAGAAATTCCGTCGTTACGCCATTGTCGGCGCGTTTGTCGCCGCCGCGATCCTGACGCCGCCGGACGTGATCACCCAGACGGGGCTCGCGATTCCGCTGATCATCCTTTACGAAATTTCCATTATCTCGGCGCGACTTGTTCAGCCGAAAAAACCCTCCCTGTCGGAAGAGGGTGAGACTGAAGAGAAAGAGGTTTCCTGATGCACGACATTCGCGCCCTGCGCGCCGACCCCGCCGGTTTTGACGCCGATCTGGCCCGTCGCGGCATGGAGCCGGTGTCGGAAAAAGTGCTGACGCTCGACGAGGAGCGCCGCGCTGCTCAGACTGCGCTTCAGGAAAAGCAGACACGCCGGAACGCGCTGGCCAAGGAAATTGGCACGATCAAGCGTAACAAGGGCGACAGCGCGGTGCAGGAAGCGGAAGCCATCCGTCTACGCGAAGAGATGGAGGCGCTGGAAATGCGCGCCCAGTCTCTCGACGCCGAGGTAAAGGCCGTTTTGGAAGTGCTGCCCAACCGGCTGGATGCGTCCGTGCCGCCCGGTCCGGATGAGACGGCCAACGTGCAGGTCAAGCAGTGGGGTGAGCCGAAGACCTTCTCCTTCACGCCGAAGCAGCATTTCGAACTCGGCGAGGCCATGCAACAGAATGGCCAGCAGCAGATGGACTTCGCCACGGCCTCCAAACTGTCCGGCGCGCGCTTTGTCCTGCTGCGTGGCGGTATCGCGCGTCTGGCGCGTGCGCTGGGTCAGTTCATGCTCGACCAACATGTGAACGAACACGGCTATACCGAGACGCAGGTGCCGGTTCTGGTCAATGAAGCAGCGATGTATGGCACGGACAAGCTACCGAAATTCGCTGATCAGTCCTTCCATACCGAGGATGATCGCTGGCTGGTGCCGACGGCAGAAGTCCCGCTGACCGCCACTGTCATGGGCGATATTCTCGACGCGGCGCAGTTGCCGATCCGCATGACGGCGCTCTCGCTGTGCTTCCGCTCGGAAGCCGGTTCCGCCGGACGCGACGTGCGCGGGATGCTCCGCCAGCACCAGTTCGAGAAGGTGGAGATGGTCTCCGTCACCACCCCGGAAGAAAGCGAAGCCGAGCATGAGCGCATGACGCTGTGCGCCGAGAAAATCCTTGAGCTTCTGGAAATTCCCTATCGTCGGATGCTGCTCTGCGCGGGCGACACTGGCTTTGGCGCGGCCAAGACCTTCGATCTGGAAGCTTGGATTCCGGGACAGCAGGCATGGCGAGAGATTTCATCCTGCTCGAACACGAAGGACTTTCAGGCACGCCGCATGAATGCCCGCTATCGTGCGCCGGACCAGAAGGCGCCGGTTTTCGTGCATACGCTGAACGGTTCAGGGCTCGCGGTCGGTCGTACACTGATCGCGGTGATGGAGAACTGGCAGAATGAGGATGGCAGCGTCACCGTGCCACCAGTCCTGCGGCCTTACATGGGCGGCATCGAACGTATTGGCGCCTGAGAAAGCGCCCGCTGCCGTTCTGTTCGGAACGGCAGCCTAAGAGTGTGCTGCCTTTCTATTAAAGTCAGGCAGCACAATATGTCTGTTTAGAACGGAATTTCGTCATCAAGATCGCTGCCCGGCGCATCCCATCCGCCCGGCGACGCAGGAGCAGTGTTGCCAATACGGCGTGCGCCACCGCCGGAACCACCACCAGAGGACGGGCCACCGTAGCCGCCACCACCCGGATTGGAGCCGCCGTAACCGCCGCCGCCTTCCTCGCCTTCGCCTGATCCACGGCCATCGAGAAGCACCAGTTCGCCACGGAAACGGTCAAGAACGACTTCCGTCGTGTATTTTTCCTGACCGGACTGATCCGTCCATTTGCGCGTCTGGAGTGTTCCTTCCAGATAGACCTTGCGGCCTTTGCGCAGGAAACGCTCGGCTACATCGGCGAGACGCTCATTGAACACCACCACGCGGTGCCATTCGGTGCGTTCACGCCGCTCACCGGAGGCGCGGTCGTTCCACGTGTCACTGGTCGCAATGGACAGATTGGCGATCTTCTGACCGTTCTGTGTCGTGCGGATTTCCGGGTCGCGTCCGAGATTTCCGACCAGAATGACTTTGTTCACACTGCCTGCCATTGCGGCTCCAATTCCTGTCTAAGTCCGAGAGTCAAAACTGACTGATAAACGCTCAACGCCGCCTATGCCCACCCTGAAAGATGTTTCTCAGGCGGCTGTCGTGATGATTGCGACTGATTGCTTTTCTAGCCCATGCGCGAGGCATCTTCCACTCCGTAGCACTTCTGGTCTGCCTGTCAGATCCAGCTGATGCTTTTTCCGGCTGCGGTCTGGAACAGTTCCGCACGGCAATGGTCGGGCAGCAGATTCAGTGCGAGCACAAAGTCATCATAGGTGATACGTCCGGCATTCCGTCGCAGATACTCCAGAAAATCGTGGCGGTTGCGGATATGGTGGGGGGAGGCGGCAAAGACAGGAATCTGCTCCTGTTTTGCAATCAGCAGACATTCCTCCCAGTCTGATGCGCTGTCCCGGATGGCTTCCACTGTGCCGTCGCCATCCACAGGAAAGAAGACGAGAAATTTGCCTTCACCTTCCTGTCGCAAAAACCAGCGACCTTCCGTGGGGGCGGCTTCCAGGCAAAAGGCAAGAGAGGAGCGGAAGCGTCCATCGTCACGCACCCTGAAAGGGGGAGAGGCAATATGTCCATACTGTTCCACGAACAGATAGACATGCGGATCGTCTCTATAGACCGCAGCTGTGACAGGAACTGATTCTTCGCCAGCTTTCTGGGCGACGCGCCCTTCCGGGTGATCCAGAATCAACGGGACATTGTTGTGTGTCAGAATGGAATAAACGCACGCCAACCCGCTTTCAGGGGAAGAAGCCAGCCCCTGCTGTGTGACATGACGCAGGTAATGATCTACGCAGGCTTCACGAAGATGTACGAGAATTTTGCCAGCCCGTTCGATGAACTGAGGACGTTCCTTGCTGTGGATGTCGTTGCGATTGAAATGCTGCCAGTAGCCCGTTGAATCGGCGAGGTCGGCGTTCACGCGCCGTCGGATACGCTCGATGTAATTTTCCATTGAGCGCACGATGTAATGATTGATGCATGCTCCCTGCCAGACGATGTCATGCGTGGGGCCTCGCCACGCAACAGGCTGGCCAATGGCATTGGCATATCGTTCGTTTGTCAGCGCTATGCGGTGGGGGTTCTCGTAGTGGTTTGTGAAATCTTGCGGTCTTATAAAGACTTTCCCTAGTTCACAATCGCCTAGATCCGGTCCGCAATGAAATGTGTAGGCCTCATAGGCAGGTTGACGGCTTTTGAGTGCGCGATGACTTGAGCCGTATATGCGCCAGCTCAGGGTTACGCCGTTATAGTCTGAAAACTGTTCGAGAAACGCGTTCAGATTGTCAGCCGTTTCAAGGGATACATATTCATCGCCATCCAGAAAGCCAATCCAGTCGAACTGGCCGATGGCTTTGTGGCAGGCATCCTTGTAACACGCAGCCTGACGCCAGAAAAAATTGGATGACACCTGCAAGTCGCTGCGTGCGAGTTCTATCGTGTCATATCGCTTTGCCGCCGCCTGTAGAATCTCCCACGTTCCATCATTCGAGTGGTCATCGTAAATGAAAAGTCGATCTGCCCCCAGCGCCAGATGCCACGCAATCCATCCGGCGATATCCTGCGCTTCGTCTTTTACAAAAAGGGCAATAGCGGTCTTCATAACGAATGTTCCTGTGAGTCGACCGCATGATGCACGCCGGAAAGCGGTTGGGCCGGAGTTTTGAGCGCCCTGTTACATCAGGCTTTGCTGTCAGGGGAAGGGTGTTTGATTTGTGGAGGAAATTCAGGAGGGATCGACAAAGAAAGCTGGGATCGCTGCTCCTGCTCATAAATCAAGGAGACATGATGGCCTTTTTCAGCAAGCTTGTGTGCTAATACAGATCCAATGAATACAGTTCCGACTATACAGAGTTTCATTTCTTTAC
>NZ_JBDNXK010000046.1:0-28367 GCF_047721705.1 Acetobacter sp.
GTACTCTTTTGTACCTTCTATTTTTTCACTCACTCTCTCGAAAATTTTTTCTTCTTTTCCATGTGAATTTGTTAAAAACAACCACTCTTCTGATACTATTTTTCCATTAATCGCCACACCGTATTCGTAATCATTCGTATTATGCCGAAATTCAATTACCATTCGTGTAGGCATTTCACGCATAGACGAATTTAATTTAAATTTTGGTATTGACCATTTCTGATCAGTCACCAAGCGTTTAAGAGCTGATATTGCACGGACCACATTTGTCTTTCCGTGCCCGTTTGCACCATATAGGGTCGCTATTCTTAAAATATCAGGCCGATTACTTCCGCTGCGTTCAATATGGTTGAGGTGCCTATCGTCACTGGTCGCAACCATAGACAAGCTTGCTTCTGATCCAAAGCAAAGTGCATTCTCAACTGTAAACCTTAATAACATTTGTCATCCTAAAACCAGCCCGACATAAGAGCTTTAGGGAGAAAAAATCGCCTATATGAGATTATAGGTGTTTCATAATCTGCTTAAAAGCTTTCATTTGCGTGATTTTTTCTCGATCCAAAGATGCCTTATTGTTTTCTGGGGGGGGTAGCGCGACAAGCTATAATCCGGTCTAAGGGGGGGGCGGATTATCTGGCATCAGCGCTTGGCCAGCCCCTGAAGAACATCAGCCTGCTCCCGCAGCGTTTCACGCGCCATCTGCATCTGGCGTTCAAACCTCAGATTGCGCTTCACGAGCTTGATGCCGTCGGCCATTTCGACCAGCGTGAGTTCCTGCCCGACTTCTAGACCAAGGCGGACACGTGTTTCCGCTGGAAGGGTAACACCGACAGAATTGCCCTGTTTGCGTACGACAACTATTTCCATGAACTCAGCCCCATATTACGTAACAGAGCCGCATCAGAGGCGACAAGCCCAGATATCCCTTTAGCAGTGCTAATCAGACAGAATTGTAGATCACGTGGTTTGCCAGCCTTTGATGATTTCGATCCACTCTCCGGGCGAAAACTGGCTTGGACCGTGCGGTTCGGGGTATCGACGCCCTGAAAGCAGTCGTTTATCTTGGATATGTATATCTCTGGACGCCTTCTGCGCCATCCTGTCACTTAGAACCCGAACACCACGGAAAATGGCGCGGGCCATATGTTTTCCAGCCGCGCGAAGCTGATCGCTGCCCTTGATAAGCAGCCTGTAGGTATTGCTGGTTCTCACCCATCGCCCTTCAACACATTTCCGCCGGTAGGTCCGCTCGATCAATCCGAGTTCGTAGCCCCGTTCAAGCGCCCGGATGACTGTCCGCACTGAATACCGACAGGCCCGAGCGATTGCGTGGTGGCTCGGATAGAGTCCATCCGCCCCGAGGAAGGTGGCGAGCGTCATGAGCACGGATTTTTCGGATGGCTTCAGCTTGTGGTCAAAATAAAGCCCCAGAACCTGCTTGCGGAAAGCCGCCTTGACGGAAGCATGGCGGCTCATCGCTCTGCACTCCAGGTCGAAACCAGAACGCGATGAAAAAAACTTGCCTGAACGGCCCGGAGATCCGTGACAACAGAGTCAGTTTCTAGTACGCTACTCGCACGCATTGCACGATTTTTCCTTGATCGTGCGTGCCGTTTTTGAACGTGTTTGACTCTGTAAGTCTCTGATTTCGTTGGAGTCAGCCGGTTTTGACATGGTAGGGGTCACAGGTTCAATCCCTGTTGCGCCCACCATCCGCTCGGTGGATTTCCTACAAATTTTAGAATGGTGGCGGATTTTTCAATCCGCATAGTGTGTTCGAAGTTCTGATATCGAACGCAAGACCGCGCGTCAGTTCTCGCGCGGCAACGCAAAGAGTGCGTCAGAAACATTCACACCACGCGTGATGTCAGAGAGTGTCACGCGCGTCTGACGTCCCTGCGCATCAATCACGACCCATCCACGCAAGGCCAGCGGCTGGTCCGCGAAGAACATGACCAGCGTTCCCTCCCCGGGCGCTTCCGTCCGGACAGCCGAAATCCGCACCACTCCATTCTCATGATGAAAATCGGTGACAGTCACGTCGCCTGAGAGGGAAACATGCGCGCTGAGAAGCAGGCCAAGCGGCGTACGCTCCTGCGGAATTTCCGTTGTCTGATCGAGTTGCGTATCCCTGAACACCACCTTGCCGTCATTCGCGACAAGCAACAGAGGGCTCGGTTTGTCATATTCGAACCGCATCCGCCCCGGACGAGCCAGCCAGACCGTTCCGGTCGTACGCTGGCCGTCAGGAGCAGTCTGCTCGAAACGGGCTTTCAGGGTCGTGACCGCATTCATGGAATCTTCCACGCGGGCGATCCAGCCATGATCCGCTGGCGAAAGAGTTGCCTGAGCATGGGCTGCTGGGGTCATCGCTGGAGCAGCCAAAGCCACTCCAGCGATCAGGCATGACCGACGCAGCCATGAAATCATCTTCCGCATGTCAGGCTTGTCCTTCAACGGCCGGTCATGATCCGTTCGATAAGCTGCTTCACGGTCGGGACGAAGCCGTTTGAATAGAACGGGTCCGTCGCAAAGCGCCACGCGTTGGTGCCACCAAACATCAGATTGTTGTCAGCAATCTTTTCTTCGTCCGGCCCATGAGCATGAGAAAGCGCCTGAAGCGTTTTCTGAATGCAGAACGAACGCGGATCGGCCTTACGACCGTTGGTGTATTCCGGCGGCCGCTGACTCCAGTTGGAGAAACGGCATTCCGAAAGACAGCCCATGCAGGCCACCTGATCCGCCAGAATTTCGCGTGCCTTCTCAGGCGTGACGAAAATCAGCGTCGAATCCGGCGTGCGCATCGCCTCGGTAAAGCCTTCCGCCTCCCATGCGCGAATACGCAGCAAATCAGCCGGTGTCACAAATACCTCGCGCTTGCGGGCGCCAACGCCATAAGACGCAACGTGCTCTCCAACCGCTTCCGTCGAAAACGCGACCTGACGTTCGGAGCGTCCGCGCAATTCCTGCAAAAAGCTATTGTTGACAGCGGAGGAATAGAAGCCTGTTGGCGAAAAGCGATTGAGATAGACATCGCCTTTCTTGAGCGTCAGAAGACGCGCTTTCCATGCTTCCGGGATAGGGCTTTCCTCGGTCAGCAGCGGCCGGGTGCCGAACTGGAACACAATGGGACCAAGCTCCGGATTATCGATCCAGTCCTGCCATTCCTCCAGCCACCAGACACCACCGGCCATGATGATGGGCGTGTCGCCCAACCCGAACGCACGCATGGTTTTGCGCAGCGCAGCTACACGCGGATAAGGGTCTTCCGGCTGCAACGGATTTTCCGTGTTGGAAAGACCGTTATGGCCACCAGCACGCCACGGATCCTCGTACACCACGCCGCCCAGCAGTTCGGCACTCTTACTATAGGCCCGCTTCCACAAGGCATTGAAAGCGCGCGCCGAAGAGACGATCGGGTAATAGTAAACGCCGAACTTGGCAGCGATATCTGACAGGCGATAGGGCATGCCCGCCCCACAGGTCATACCGTGGATGAGCCCCTTCGCCCCTTCCAGAACTCCGGCGATAACCTGTTCCGAACCGCCCATTTCCCAGAGGATGTTCGCGTGAATGCGCCCTTTGCCGCCCGCTTTTTCATGAGCGATCTTTGCCTGCGCGATTCCACCCTTGATGGCGTAATCGATCAGTTCTTCCTGACGCTCGCGGCGGGTCCGGCCTTTGTATATCTGCGGAACGACATTGCCATGTTCATCATAGCTGTCAGCGTTCACCACTGAAATCGTTCCCACGCCGCCTGCCGCAGCCCAGGCCCCAGCGGATACGCCTGTCGAGACGGACACACCCTTGCCGCCCTCAACCAAAGGCAGAACTTCTGCGCCTCCCAGCCTAACTGCGTTAATCGCCTTCATGCCTGTCCTGTCGCCGTTCCTGTTCTTGCGTGCATCGGCGCCTCTTAGCCCGATATGATCCTGCGTGCCATACACAAACGGGCGCTACAGCCACCGGCCGCAGCGCCCGCCCGTTCAAGCAGTCACCTGAGACCTCAGTCCTCGCGGCGCGGTGCGCGTGCCGGCTTTTCGCCAACCTCAGAGGTGATATCGGCACCCGTAGCCTGATCTACAACCCGCATCGAGAGCTTCACCTTGCCACGGTCATCGAAACCGATGACCTTGACCTTCACAGCGTCACCCTGCTTCACCACGTCCGTGGTGCGGGCCACACGACCCTGCGCCAGCTCGGAGATGTGAACCAGACCATCCTTGGCACCAAGGAAGTTCACAAACGCACCAAAGTCAGCCGTTTTCACGACCTTGCCATCGTAGATGCGACCGATTTCAGGCTCTGCCACAATCCCGTTGATACGGGCGATCGCCTTCTGAGCCTGCTCGTCGGACGATGCCGCGATGGTGATCGTGCCATCGTCACCGATGTCCACTTTCGCCCCCGAATACTCGACGATCTCACGGATGACCTTGCCACCGGTTCCGATCACATCACGGATCTTCTCCTTCGGCACGCTCATCGTGGTGATCTTCGGCGCCGTGGAAGACACGTCGGAACGGCCTTCCGTCAGCGCCTTGGACATCTCGCCCAGAATGTGGAGACGACCGCCACGGGCCTGCTCCAGCGCGATTTCCATGATCTCCGGTGTGATGGACGTGATCTTGATGTCCATCTGCAACGCGGTGATGCCCTGCTCGGTTCCCGCCACCTTGAAATCCATGTCGCCGAGGTGATCCTCGTCGCCAAGGATGTCGGACAGCACGGCGTAGCCGCTGTCTTCCTTTATGAGGCCCATCGCAATACCGGCGACCGGACGCTTCAGCGGAACGCCAGCGTCCATCAGCGCGAGAGAGGAACCACAGACAGTCGCCATGGAAGACGAACCGTTGCTTTCCGTGATCTCGGACACGACACGCATCGTGTACGGGAACTCGGCCTTGGTCGGCAGCAGCGGATGGATGGCGCGCCATGCCAGCTTGCCATGACCGATCTCACGACGACCCGGCGAACCCGTGCGGCCACACTCACCGACCGAGAACGGAGGAAAGTTGTAGTGCAGCAGGAAGTTGGTGCGATATTCGCCTTCGAGCGCGTCAATGACCTGCTCGTCCTGAGCCGTGCCAAGCGTCGCGATCACCAGCGCCTGAGTCTCGCCACGGGTGAAGAGAGCGGAGCCATGCGCACGCGGCAGGATCCCGACCTCGGAGACGATCGGACGCACCGTGACGAGATCACGACCGTCGATACGCAGACCCGTATCAAGGATCGCATTACGCACGATGTCGGCCTCAAGATCCTTCAGCATCGGCTTGGCGGCTTCAGCGTCCAGATCAGCAGCGGTCAGTTTCTCAATGACCGTCTTCTTCGCGGCAGCAATTTTCTCGTAGCGAGCCTGCTTGGCCTTTTCCTTGTAAGCCGCCGTCAGCAGCTTGCGACCCAGCGTATCGACCTTCTTGCGGAGAGCAATGGCTTCCTTGCTCGGCCCCTCCATTTCCCACGGTGCCTTGGCAGCGTGCTCGGCCAGCGCGATGATCGCCTCGATAACCGGCTGGAAGGCCTTGTGACCGAAGTTCACGGCACCAAGCATGACGGCTTCGGACAGCTCGCTGGCTTCCGACTCCACCATCAGCACGCCTTCAGACGTACCGGCGACGACGAGATCGAGATCGCTCTCTTTCATCTCGTCGAGGGTCGGGTTCAGCACATATTCACCGTTGCTGTAACCAACGCGGCAACCGGCAACCGGGCCGAAGAACGGAATACCGGACAGCGTCAGCGCAGCAGACGCACCGATCAGGGCCGGGATGGCCGGATCGTTTTCCATGTCGTGGCTAAGGACCGTCGTGATGACCTGAACCTCGTTCCGGAAGCCTTCCGGAAACAGCGGACGGATCGGACGGTCGATCAGACGCGAGTTCAGCGTCTCGATTTCGGAAGGACGGCCTTCACGCTTGAAGAAGCCACCCGGGATCTTGCCCGCAGCGTAGGCTTTTTCCTGATAGTTGACGGTCAGCGGGAAGAAATCCTGTCCCGGCTTGACGGTCTTGGCGCCTACGGCCGTACAGAGAACAACGGTCTCGCCATAGGTGACGACAACGGCGCCATCTGCCTGACGGGCGATCTTGCCGGTCTCAAGGATCAGCGGGCGACCGGCCCATTCAATTTCTTTACGGAAATAGTTGAACATTCGTAAATCAAACCTTTCGGCCGCATTTCGCGTCGCTTCTCCCGACGGGACCTCAATGTCCTGCGTCTGCGGGAGGTGGAAAGGCCGGATGCAGACAGCGTCTCGGACGGCATGGTGTGGCTGACGCAAAACGTCAGGACGCCATGTGGCCTGAAACGCCGTGGCTAGGCCGGCTCTCTGCGCGCCTGTAGCGGCACTGAATCTGTGTCAGGACCATCCGGACACAAAAAACCCGGAGCTCCGCCAAAACGGAACTCCGGGTGATCCCTTACAGGATAATCGGCGCAGGGAAAACAGCAGAGTGGTGTCCGCCGTTTCCTTTTGCCCGGACCGCGTTCAGCGACGCAGGCCCAGACGACCGATCAGCGTCTCATAACGCTGCTGGCTCTTACGCTTCAGATAGTCGAGCAGACCACGGCGGTTGCCGACCATGACGAGCAGACCACGACGCGAATGGAAGTCCTTCGCGTGCGTCTTCAGGTGCTCGGTCAGGTTGTTGATGCGCTCCGTAAGGATCGCGACCTGCACTTCCGGTGAACCCGTGTCGGTTGGATTCGTGCGGTATTCTTCAATCAGCGCCGTGCGGCGTTCTGCGGTAATCGACATCGTTGTCTCCCGAATTCAAAGCAAACGAACAGGCTTGAGCCACCCTTCTTCAAGGCGACCCAGACCCAGCACCGCTTCCCCGTCCATCATGCGGACCACATCGTCCGGTCCCGTTTCCGGAATACGGCCCATGAGGTCCATCAGGCCAAGAGCCTGTCCATGGCGAATAAGAGCTGCTTCATCAGGCATCAGGGCCAGCGCCGGGATGTCGGCCAGCGCGGTCGATACCGGACGCAGCAGTTCCGGCGAAGCGGGGCCTTCTTCGGCGCTCTCGGTGATTTTGTCCAGCGAAATCGCATCCGCCTCCGTGAAGGGGCCGACCCGCAGACGACGCAGGACAGCGATATGCCCCACTGTTCCGCAGGCCAGAGCCACGTCACGTGCGAGGGACCGCATGTAGACCCCTTTGCCCGATTCCACTTCGAATACGGCGTGATCCGCATCAGGGCGGTCGATCAGCACGAACCGGTCCACGCGCGCCGGACGGGGCGGTAGATCGGGCGGGCGGCCATCGCGCGCCATGTCATAAGCCCGCTCACCCGCAACTTTGAGCGCCGAGAACACAGGGGGCACCTGCATGATGTCACCCGTCAGATCAGCCGCGGCTTTCTGTAACTGCTCATCGGTCGGACGCACATCGGACACAGCCGTGGCATTGCCATCGGCATCGTCGCTGTCGCGTGCTTCACCGAGCTTCAGAGTGAAATGGTACCGCTTGGTGCCATCCATAATGTAAGGCACAGTCTTGGTAGCAGCGCCCATGGCGATGGGCAGCAGCCCTGTCGCCAGTGGATCGAGCGTTCCGCCATGCCCCACCTTCTGGGCGTTGAAGGCCCGCTTGAGAATACTGACGACCGCCGTGGAGGTGACTCCCGTGGGCTTGTCGATCACCAGCCAGCCGTCAAGCGGCCGTCCCTTGCGAACGCGGTTGCGTGCCATTCCTTCCGTCCCCCGAATGTCTCTCGGTCAGGCGTCCTGCCCAAAGAGGCGCGGGTCTAGCCGAGCGCCGGCCGCTTCGCAATGTCAGGAAGCAGTCAGGTCGATTGCGGCACGGTGAAACAGGCAAAGGAATGGCTGTGGAGAATGCGGCAGGCCGTGGTGGCGTCCTGCGCAGCGAAACCGACAAGACGGGCTCGATAAAGAGAGTTGGCAGCAGGCGACACGCGCATGACGACAGGATTCGCGATCCCGCCGCTTCCAATGATTGACTGCGCATGAGCAAGGGCCATCCGTGCTTCATTACCTGATGAGAACGCCCCCACCTGCACAGCCCAGCCGCCACCACTTCGTGCTGTTGCGGGACGCGTATAAGCAACAGGCGTCAGACGAGGTGTCGTCCGCGCGGATGCAGGCTCGACATAACTTGCCAATTCAACGGGCAAACCGGTACGCGCACCTGCCGTAGACGTGGCAGGCACTGGCGGCGGAAGAGCTGGGGGCGCGGCAGAGGCGACAGCGATTGCTGCTGGCTGGGGTTGCGGGTCAGCATGCGGCACGTCGCGGTCCACAAGGCAGTTGGATGGGTCATAGGCTGCATCGACGTTCCTGAGGCAACCGTCACCCGTCCGCGCCACCGGCCCCGACACCGCAGCGGCACTCGTTGCGGAAGCCGGAGCATAAACCTGCTGCGCGGGAGAAGTCGTGGCCTGCGCCACCATTACAGGCGAAGCCGTAACGGCTGGAACGGCATCCCCGAGATGTGGGCTGATGGATGCAACGTAATTGACCGTCTCATCCGGCAATGGATCGCCAGTCTGCAAAAACTGCTCCAGACGACCCGGGCCGGCATTGTACGCCGCCAGAAAGCCGGGCGAGCCAAACTTATCGTAGAGTTGGCGAAGGTAACCGCTACCCGCCATGATATTGTCGTGTGGTTCGTAGGGATCGTTACCCAGCGCAAATTCAGCAGCCAGTTCCGACCATGTCGCAGGCATGAGCTGCATGAGCCCCATGGCGCCGGAGCCGGATCGTGTCAGCTGACCATGCTGGTATTCCTGACCACCGGACTCCTGATGCATGACAGCGCGAATCCAGGCCTCGGGAACGGAGAAGCGCGCCGCGGCCTCCCGAATGTAAGGCCCCCACGGATCACTTGCCGGGCCGGGTGGGGTGTAATCGCCCCGCCCCCATTGTGACGGATTGCCCCCGGGACGCGACCCTGTGCTGCTGCAAGCCGCGAGTCCGAGCATCACGCCGAGACTCAACGATCGAAAGAGCGAAAACTGCCCCCGCCGCATCCTTAGCGCCCCCTGAAAGACCATCAATTCCATCAGATGAAGATTACACTCATGTATGCCAATGGAAAATTAAGGCCAAAATGGGGCGTCGTCGCAGTCTCTCCTACAGGACTGAAACGTTTCCTTGGTTGACGTGGCCTATATGAGATGGCATGTCGCCTGCCCTTAGATTGGGTGATGGCCTTGCGGGCCGCCCCGTAATGACGTCGGGGATATATCTCCCCTGCCACGAAATACGATCGACAGGTTCAAAATGGCCCAGCCCGAACTCGGTTCCAAACGCGTTTGCGTCTCCTGCGGCGCGCGTTTCTATGACCTCCAAAAAGAGCCGGCCGTTTGCCCGAAATGCGGAGCGGAGCAGCCGGCTGAAGTGCCCCGCCTGAAACGCACCGGCGAAATCGTTCCCGAGTCGCCCAAACCTGCCGCACCGAAAGATGAGCAGGACGTCGATACGGACATCGACACCGATGACGATGATGACGCCGATGATGTCATGGAAGACACGTCCGATCTTGATGATGACGCTGACGACATCAGCTCGGACATCGACGTTCCGTCCGACAACGACGATCACGACAACTGATCGCGAAAACGCTTCTGTCCAAACCGGCAGAAGCGTTTCTTTTCTTCAGAATTTCCAGATGATTGTTCATGCACCTGCGCGGAAAACCGTATTCGCGCAGGAGTAAGTGCTTCGATTTTCTAAAACAAAATGTCAGTCACGCTCAATCGTGCACTGGAGCGGGTGCTGGTTCTGGCGCGCCAGATCCATCACCAGAGCAACTTTGCTCTCCGCGACTTCGTAGGTGAACACCCCACAAACGCCCACGCCCTTCTTATGGACGTGCAGCATGATATTGGTCGCTTCATCACGGTTCTTGCTGAAGAAGCGTTCCAGAACGTGAACAACAAATTCCATCGGTGTGTAGTCGTCATTCAGCATGAGGACTTTGTACATGGATGGCTTCTTGGTTTTGGGAACGGCCCGCACCAGAACGCCGACGTCCGATGAATTGTCTTCCTTCTTCTCCGTCATCTAACCTACTCGGCTGTTTCACGGCATGACACACGCCTGAAGAGGCATTGTTCCTGCGCCGCGATAATTCCGTTCTCTCTAAACCGCTGGCTTTCTCCTGCAAACTAAAATCAGGGCATGACACGCAGAACCATGGAGCCAGCAGAAAGAACGTAATGCCTCCCCTTAACGGAGGCGTCTTCTTAATCCGTTAAAGCCCATTGGATTTTATCGCATTTTTTGGGATCACTTTTTCTAAATATTAGTAATTTTTACCCTAGACGGAGGTTGCGGCACTGATAAGCTTCCAGTCCGTCCTCTCTTACCCGGAACGCCACGTGCTTCGCCATGACAGATGATTCCCGTTTCCCGTCGACAGGGACAAACCGCCCCAGCACGAAACGGGTCAGCAGAACTGTTGGCCAGACGTCCGCGGTCACGGGAACTGTTTTTTCTCGCCTGAAGCAGACGCTGTTATTCTCCGTCATTGGCGCCACCGTCATGACGGCACACTCCGCTCAGGCTCAGTATGTCGGGCAGATCAGCGCTTTTGTTGAAGATACGCGCACAGGGACGGTTCTGGCGCAGATCAATCCCGACCTTCAGCGCTATCCCGCGAGTCTGACCAAGCTGATGACGCTCTATATGGCGTTTCAGGCTCTTCGCTCAGGACAGATTTCACTGGATCAGGCCGTTCCGGTTTCCGTCAGAGCCGCTACCCGGGAGCCGTCAAAGCTCGGTCTGGTTCCGGGGTCATACATCACGGTTGAGCAGACCATTCTCGGACTCGTCACCAAGTCGGCTAATGACGCGGCATGTGCGCTCGGCGAACTGATCGGCGGCAATGAAGACAGATTTGCCGCGATGATGACGGCTCAGGCGCATGCACTCGGCATGAGCGCCTCCACCTTCCGTAATGCGTCCGGATTACCTGACCCGAATCAGGTGACGACGGCACGCGATCTGGCCACGCTGGGGCGGCGTCTCATCTCGGATTTCCCCGAGGACTATCATTATTTCTCAACCCCCGTGTTCTATTTTCACGGCCATGAAATTCCCAACCACAATCCGATGCTGCGTTTCTATCCCGGCGCAGATGGCATGAAGACCGGATATACGGCTCAGGCTGGCCTCAATCTGGTTGCCTCCGCCAGCCGCGAGAATGTGCGTCTGGTAGGAGTGGTCATGGGGGCGGCATCCAATGTGCAGCGCACACGCACAATGGCCGATCTTCTTGATCAGGGCTTTCAGGACGAGGGTGTTGCCCCTGTGGCCCGGACGCCCGTTATCGCCCGTCCTCTTATTCTGGCACGAGGCATGAGCGGTTCCCGTCGCCAGATGATCCGTCTTGCAGCCGCTGGAACGCGCAAAGCAGGCAAGGCGCCTGTGCAGGTCGCCGAAGCTCCGTCAGGGCGTCTCAGAAAGCTGGGAATCATTCATTACGTGCTGGCAAAAGCGCCTCTTACCCACCGCGCGAAGGACGGCGTTGGGGCGCGTAAAGCAACAGCCCATCACCATAGCCGTTCAAAAACCTGATTTCTTAAAAACTGCGTGAGAGAACGATCGCGCGGGTGACCCCCGCAAGATCGGAACATAGCTCCACGGTTTTCAGTCCAGCCGACTGAGCAATCTGCTGCACGTCTTCTGCCTGCCCGATGCCAAACTCCAGAATCGCAATGCCTTCGGGTGTCAGCACATCTGGCAGACGGGGTATAATTGCGCGATAGGCATCCAGTCCTTCCGTCCCGCCATCCAGCGCGATCATCGGCTCATAATCGGCTACGTCCCTCATCAGCCCACCGATATCCCGGCTTGGAATATATGGAGGATTGGACAGCACAACATCAAAGCGGGCAGCGAGAGGATTCATCCACTCTGCCACGATAAAAAAGGCACGCTGATCCAGTTGGTTCAGCGTTGCATTATGCGCCGCCTGCCGGGCAGTGCCTTCCATATAATCAACGCCGACCCCCATCGCCTGTGGATATTCAATGAGTGCCGCGAGAAGCAGGCACCCGCTTCCTGTCCCCAGATCGAGAACGGATGAGACTGATGCCCTGTCTGGCCGATACCTGATCAACGCTTCGATCAGCGTCTCCGTATCACCTCTGGGGATCAGCGTATCGCGGGTGACTTCAAGGTCTAGAGTCCAGAACCCTTTCTCTCCTTTGAGATAAGCCACCGGCTCATGATCGGCACGTCGCTGAACGAGCGCAAAAAATGACTGGGCGTTTGGCATCACGCTGTCCGGATTCATCATCTGCCACGAGATATCGTGCCCGTAGGCTATCTCGAAAAGAATCCGGGCCTCCCGGCGCGGTTCTTCAATTCTGGCACGCATGAGAGAGGCTGTCGCCTCGGCAATCAACGTCTTTACGCGACTGTCATTTTCAACTGTCATGACATACTGTTAGCTTTAGAAAAGAACGTTGTCATTGGCGTGCTGGTGCGTTTCAATCGAGGCGTTTGAAACAGGGTGGAAACCAACAGCTTGATGTACGCACTTTCTTCCGCGTCACAACAGCCAAAACGCACAGCGCCAATCGTGAAGATCGCCCTTGCAGCAGTTGCGTTCATCACAACCCATATCGCCTTGCCCGCGCAGGCCGCCCGCTTTGTCATTGAAGATGGAAAAGCGCCGCAGGAAGTGTCCGAAACATCGCGCATTTATGTTGATGGCAAACTGGTCGCCACCTTCGAACTGGATGATCGCACTCCAGAAAAACATGCGGTCGTCACGACTTCAGATGACATGACGCACAGCTATGCCCTGTGCGGAGAAATTGTCATTCGCAACACTGAAGGAAAACCCGAGACCCATCAGGTAAACAGTGAGGGCATGCTTCGGAACCCTGACAAACACGTGTTTCAGGCAATGGGAGCGAATGATTTTACCGATTTCTATCTGATCGATCCGCAGAATCCTGATGCGGCGACGCATCATCCGGCCCGCACAGGCGCGTGTGCCCTTCCAACAAGCTGAGATTTCCGTTTCTTCGGAAATATCGCCAACCGCACTGTTACACCGTGATCATGAACAGGCAATCCGACATGGAAAACAATACCCCGGGCTGGACGAGCGACTCACCTGAGGATCAGGAAATCAATGCCGCCGCCGATGCCATTGACCGCAAGGCAGGCATCGCCCAACCCCGTGAGCGGAATACGAGCTTCATGCGTGGTGTAGCATTACCCATACTCGCCGCAGGGATTGTGCTGATCATCATGTTCTGGCTGGTTTCCGCGTGGCTGGGGATGGTCTGAGCCCCTCTTACAAAAAAACGCTCTTTCCGGGGAGAAAGAGCGTCATGAAGGGCACAGATCAGAAGGACATGATTTTCGGCGCTTCCTGCGCAAGGTAATTGAGGCGTTTCACTTCCAGCCGTCCGACCGCAACACTGTCGAGAATCAGGCCACAAACCAGCGATAGGGCAGCGAGTATTTCAAACCCAGTCGCCAGCACCGCTGTCGGCAGGCGGGCCACCAAGCCAGTGCGCATATAATCACTGATGACGGGTATGCCGAGCAGGATGCCGATCGCCGCAAACAACACTGCGAGAATCGTAAAGAACAGAAGAGGCCGCTCCTGCTTCACCAGTCGCACGATCGTCGCGAGAATACGGACACCATCGCCCCATGTATTGAGCTTTGACTCAGATCCGTCTGGGCGCTCGATATAACGTGTCTGCACTTCGCCGATCGGCATGCACAATTGCAGCGCATGAACTGTGAATTCGGTCTCGGTCTCAAAACCTGACGAGGCAGCCGGAAAGGATTTGACGAACCGGCGGGAAAACACACGATAGCCGGAAAGCATATCCTCCGTGCGACGACCGAAGAAATTCGTCACCAGAGAGGTCAGAACCTTGTTTCCAAGCACATGGCCGGGGCGATAGGCCGCCTTCCGATCCGTCACACGCGCGCCCGTGACAACATCAAGCTGATTTTCCGCTGCCATGGCCAGCATACGCGGAGCGGCAGCGGCCTCATAGGTCGCGTCTCCATCCACCAGCACGTAGTAATCCGCATCCAGATCGGCAAACATGCGACGGATGACGTTGCCTTTGCCCTGCAGCCACTCCTGACGAACAATAGCGCCAGCCTCCCGCGCCACTTCGCAGGTTCGATCCGTGGAGTTGTTGTCGTAAACATACACGGTCGCAAACGGCAGGGCCGCACGAAAATCCGTGACAACAGTCCCAACCGTCACTTCTTCATTGTAACAGGGAATTAGTACTGCAACGTGAACGGGCTGCGCGTCTGACATCTGCTCTGTTCCATTGTTCATTTTTTTCGCGCGACGCATCACTCACAGACCACCGCGCAGGCTGACTAGCGAAGAAACACCCGCTTGCAAAGAGAATGACGAGGGGAAAAGCCTATCCCTCAAACCCTTCCAGCACGATCTTCCCTCTGACTTTGCCGCTTTCAAGCAGGGCATGCGCATGTCGAAGGGTGGTGGCATTGATCGGCCCCAGCACTTCGCTCAATGTCGTTTTCAGCACCCCGGCATCCACGAGGTTCGATACTTCCTCCAGAATTTCGGCCTGACGGATCATGTCAGCGGTCTGGAACGTCGAGCGCGTGAACATCAGTTCCCAGTGGGTTGAAACACTTTTGGCCTTGAAAGGCATCACATCCAGAGCCGGTGGATCATCGATCAGACCGAACCGTCCCTGAGGGGCAATCAGCTTCACCACCTCGGCGAAATGTCTGTCCGTTTCCGTGATGGAAAACACATAGCCCGCTGGCCCCAGACCCAGCGCCTCAACCTGTTCCGCCAACGGCTTGCTGTGATCGATGATATACTGCGCGCCCAGAGATTTCGCCCATTCGGCCGTTTCTGGTCGTGAAGCCGTGCCGATCACCGTCACATTGCCAAGACGACGCGCAAGCTGCACCGCCATCGACCCCACGCCGCCTCCTGCACCGATAATGAGGATACACTGTGGAACACCGGGAATGGGCCGTGTGATATCCAGTCGATCGAACAGCATCTCCCATGCCGTAATGGCGGTGAGAGGGAGAGCCGCCGCTTCCGCCCAGTTCAATGTGATGGGTTTCTTGCCGACAATTCGTTCATCGACGAGATGAAATTCACTGTCACACCCCTGTCGCGTAACGGCTCCAGCATAATAGACCGCATCGCCGGGACGGAAGCGCCTTACTGCGGGACCAACAGCCCGGACAATTCCGGCAGCATCCCACCCCAGCACTTTCCACTCACCAGCCGACGGTTCCGCACGCTTCCGAATCTTCGTGTCCACCGGATTGACCGAAACAGCCTTAACTTCAACGAGAAGATCGTGCCCTTTTGCCTCCGGCATCGGCAGGTCAATGTCCACCAGCGCGTCTTTATCCGTAATGGGCAGGGATTTCTGATAACCAACGGCGCGCATGACATGCTCCTTTGTGGCCGCATCGCGTAACGTGCGGTCAGTTTTTGCCGGATACATCAACCCGAAATGCACAATGCTGCAAGAGCGATAAACACGCTCAGCCAGCCTTCAGTTCATGCAGTCGGATTTTCCACGCAACAGCCCCTTTGCCTCGCGCCCTGCGAGAGAGAGCGCAACGGCTTCGGCAATACGGATACCGTCCATCGCTGCTGACATGATGCCACCAGCGTAGCCCGCGCCTTCCCCGGCCGGATAAAGACCCGGCGTATTCTGGCTTTCGCCATCGTCCTTGCGGGGAATCTGCAAGGGTGATGACGTCCGTGTTTCCACGCCTGTCATGACAGCATCACCAAGCGCGAAGCTGGAGAGCTTGCGGGCAAAAATCGGCAGCGCTTCCCTGATGGCGGCACATACAAAATCAGGCAGGCAGGTCTCCAGACTGGTTGGCGTGACACCGGGACGGTAGGACGGCACGACATGACCCAGATGGGTCGATGGACGCCCGGCCAGAAAATCCTCAACGCGCTGAGCGGGCGCGCGATAGTCACCACCGCCAGCCACAAATGCCCTGCTTTCCCACTCACGCTGGTAAGTGACACCCGCCAGCGGCGCATCCGGATAATCCTGCCCGGGACGCAATTCGACGACGATACCGGCATTGGCGTTCCGCTCGGCACGCGAATACTGACTCATGCCATTGGTGACGACACGCTCCGGCTCAGACGTCGCTGCCACCACGGTGCCGCCGGGACACATGCAGAAGGAATAGACACCGCGTCCGTCCGCCGTGCGATGCACCAGCTTGTAGTCTGCCGCTCCCAGAATGGGAGAGCCTGCCTGCGGTCCGAACTGATCCGCATCGATCAGCGATTGTGGGTGCTCGATGCGGACGCCGATGGAGAACGGCTTGGCCTGCATGGCCACGCCTTCTTCGTGCAGCATTTCGAATGTGTCGCGCGCACTATGGCCGACAGCAAGAATGACATGCGAGGCTGCGATCTCTTCCCCATCCGCAAGTTTTACGCCTCGCACCTGCCTTTTTTCATCGAGAAGAAGGCGATCGACACGGGAGTAGAAGCGATAGCTTCCGCCTGCCGCTTCGATTTCCTCACGCATATGCTCGACCATCGAGACAAGCCGGAACGTGCCGATATGCGGTTTGGAGAGATAAAGAATTTCCTCAGGCGCGCCCGCACGCACGAACTCATCCAGCACCTTCCGCCCGAGATGCCGGGCATCGTTGACACGCGTGTAAAGCTTGCCGTCCGAGAATGTCCCCGCTCCCCCTTCCCCGAACTGCACATTGCTTTCCGGGGTCAGCTGGGATTTGCGCCATAGGGCGAACGTATCCACCGTCCGTTCCCGCACCGGTTTACCGCGTTCGAGAATGATCGGCTTCAGCCCCATCTGCGCCAGAATGAGCGCCGCCATCAGGCCGCACGGCCCTGCTCCGATCACCACAGGACGCTGGAAATCGGGGCTAGCAACGAGAGCGGGCGCATTGATATCGACCGGCGCATATTCCGTCTGCGGTGTGGCGCGTATCTGCGGATCGTCAGCTTTTGTTTGCAGCAGCACCGCTTCATCGGGCACAGCGCAGTCAAGCGTATAGACAAGGAAGATATGCCCGCGTTTGCGAGCATCATAACCCCGACGAACGACCGAAATTTCTTCGATAGCGTCGCCTGCTACACCAAGTCGTGCTGCCAGCGCCTCCCGCAGAGCTTCGGGCTCATGCTCTAACGGAAGACGGATCTCGCTGACTCGAATCATCGGGGCGGCTCCTGCAAGGCGTTCTGGAATAAAGAGTGTCGCCTTACGGGCTACCAGGCCATTTGAAAAGGTGGCGGCTATCCGCCACGCCTTTTTACATCACACCCATCTGCCCACGATGACGCAGCAGATGATCCGCCAGAACGCAGGCCATCATGGCCTCCCCCACCGGAACGGCGCGGATACCGACACAAGGGTCATGGCGCCCTTTGGTCACGACCTGCACTTCTTCGCCTGACAGGCTGACCGATGGCACGGGAAGCAGCATGGAACTGGTCGGCTTGACTGCGAAACGCGCCACAATCGGCTGGCCCGTGGAAATACCGCCCAGAATACCGCCAGCATGATTGCTCTGAAACGCGACTTCACCGTCCTGCAGGCGCATGGGATCAGCGTTTTCCAGTCCTTCATAACCAGCCGTCGCAAATCCGTCGCCGATTTCAACGGCCTTCACGGCATTGATGCCCATCAGTGCGCCAGCGAGATCGGCGTCCAGTTTGCTGTAGAGCGGCGCACCAAGACCAGCAGGCACACCCTCTGCAATGACTTCGACCACAGCTCCAACAGACGAGCCTGACTTGCGGATGCCGCCGAGATACTCTTCCCAGACCGGCACGATTTCCGGGTCCGGCGCGAAGAAGGGATTACGTTCGACTTCGTTCCAGTCCCAGCGACTGCGATTGATGGCGTGCTTGCCGATCTGTACGAGCGCTCCACGAATCCGCACGCCATCACCCAGCACACGACGGGCAACAGCTCCGGCCGCAACGCGCATCGCGGTTTCGCGTGCGGAGGAACGCCCACCCCCCCGATAATCACGCACGCCATATTTTGCCTGATAAGCGAAATCGGCATGACCAGGACGGAAGGTCTGGGCGATTTCGCCATAATCCTTCGAGCGCTGGTCAGTATTTTCGATGATCAGCGAGATTGGCGTTCCGGTTGTCACACCTTCGAACACGCCGGAACAGATACGGACCTGATCCGCCTCGCGCCGCTGGGTTGTGAAGGAGGACTGTCCCGGACGGCGTTTATCGAGAAAGGGCTGGATGTCTTCTTCGCTCAGGGCCAGACGCGGGGGGCATCCATCCACCACGCACCCGATGGCGGGTCCGTGGCTTTCGCCCCAGGTCGTCACACGAAACATGTGCCCGAACGTGTTGTAAGACATCCTTTCCCAGCTCCCGTTTTTACTCGCCCGCGACCGAGATATCCGGTGCTTTCGGGTTCTTCATGCCAACAATGTGGTAGCCACTGTCCACATGATGTACCTCGCCCGTCACACCACGAGATAGGTCGGAAAGCATGTACAGACCTGCGCCACCGACATCGCTTAGTGAAACGTTGCGCCCAAGCGGCGCATTGTATTCGTTCCATTTGAGGATGTAGCGGAAGTCGCCGATGCCGCTGGCGGCCAGCGTCTTGATCGGCCCCGCGGAGATGGCGTTCACGCGGATATCGTCCTGACCGAGATCAGCCGCCATGTAGCGTACGGACGCTTCCAGAGCCGCTTTTGCAACGCCCATCACGTTATAATGCGGCATGACGCGCTCGGCCCCGAGATAGGACAAAGTCAGGAGTGAGCCACCTTTTTTCATGAGTGCGGCAGCACGTTGAGCGACCGCCGTGAAGGAGTAGCAGGAAATATCGAGAGCCGTGAGGAACGCCTCGCGCGGCGTATCAACATAGCGGCCACGCAAAAACTGCTTGTCAGCCCAGCCGATAGCGTGAACGACAAAATCCAGTTCGCCCCACTCTTTCTCTATGACGGAGAAGGTCTCATCAATCGCGGCATCGTCGGATACATCGCATGGCAGAACCAGCTTGGAGCCGATGCTCTCCGCCAACGGCCGCACGCGCTTGCCCAGCGCTTCGCCCTGATAGGTGAACGCCAGTTCCCCACCCTGCGCCGCAACAGCCTGCGAGATGGCCCATGCGATCGAACGATCGTTCGCAACGCCCATTACAAGGCCCTTTTTTCCCTGCATGAGAGTGCCGGTGGCCGGTGCAAGGGTATCCTCAGTCATACGAAAACCTCGACTGCTGGAGTGGTGACAAGACGGCAGGCGTCGTTGCACAACCAGCGTGCGGGAACAACCCCGGACCGAACAAGAATCCTTTCCATACGTGACGTGACACGGAGCAAACCGATGACTGACCCGCTTGAGGCCGCCGAAAAGCCACCCCTGATCGACCTGTCCGCCGATCCGTTCGAGCTGTTTGCCGCTTGGATGAAGGACGCGGAGGCCTCCGAGCCAAGTGATCCGAACGCGATGACTCTAGCTACCGTGTCGCCGGAGGGACGCCCTTCCGCCCGCATCATTCTGCTCAAAGGCTTCGACCGTGACGGCTTCTGCTTTTACACCAACCTTGAAAGCCGGAAGGGACGCGAACTGGAAGCCACGCCCGTCGCGGCGCTTCTGTTCCACTGGAAAAGTCTCCGTCGTCAGATCCGTATTGAAGGCACCGTCACGCCAGTGACACCTGAAGAAGCCGACGCTTACTTCGCAACCCGTCGCCGTCTCTCCCAGATCGGCGCCATCGCCTCCGACCAGTCACGCCCCCTCCCCGATCGCGCGACTTTTGAGAAACGCATTCATGACGTGGAAGAGAAATATAAAGGCGAGGATGTGCCACGTCCTTCCAACTGGTCAGGCTTCCGCCTTCATCCCGACCGTTTCGAGTTCTGGCAGGAGCGCCCCTATCGTTTGCATGATCGTGCGATCTGGGTCAGTCATGGCAAGACAGCATGGGAAGTCACGCGGCTTTATCCGTAGGAGCAAGGCACATGACGCAGAGATGATCTCCCGCCCCTTGCGGAATTTTCCGTGATTGTCTCAGCTAAAATTGATGATCTGTAATTTGTGTCAAAATGTGACCGGTGTATTATGGATCGTTCGCAACGCATAAGGACAGATTATGAAACGCTCTCTTCTCGCAGGTTTCGCTGTAATTTCTCTCGCTGCCGCAGGTACAGCAGCCCATGCACAGGAAGCTGCTCCTGCCCCGCAGCAGCAGGGATCGGAACACGGCCCGGAAGCAGTCCATGAAGGTCACGAGGGTGAAGACGCCAACGGTCACGAGAATAAAGGTGGCGAAAAGCACAAGCATGGCCACAAGCACCACAAGAAGGACGGTCAGAAAGAAGAAAAGAAAGAATCTTCGAACTGATCGACTGATTTTTTCAGGCCTTGGCCCGACCAGAAATGGTCGGGTTTTTTATGTGCCTGATCACCTCCACCAAGCCATCAAGCAGATCAGGCGTCTCCGGAGACGCGTCATCGAAGCGCGTCCTCAATCAACTCTTCCAGAGAGAGTTTTTCTTTTTCATTGGTCAGAAGGATTTCCAGAAATCCGTCTACTGCCAGCACAGCGAGCCCATGGACTTTCCCCCACAATGCCGCGCGCGTAGCGGCATGGGAACGTCCGATCTGGGCAGGCCTTACCTCGTCGACCAATTGCGTGAGTATGGCTGATGTGCGAGCGGACGCTGCGGCGAAAGCCGGATCCTGTCGGTCAAGCACGTCGCTGCGAAACATGAGCGTAAAAAGACCCGGGTTGCGCATGGCGAAACGTACATAAGCCACCCCGACCGCATGGGCTCCCTGCTTCATCAAGGGTGTGAGCGTATCCGCCAGTTCCTCATATCCAACAGTCGCCAAAGCACTCAGAAGACCGGTCAGATTACCGAAATGTGGAACCGCGGCCGTGGGTGAGACGCCTGCGTGACGGGTGATGGCACGCAGGCCCAGCGCAGTAATCCCCTCCTCCTCCAGCAAGGTGCGGGCAGACCGAAGGAGAGCAGCGCGCAGATCGCCGTGGTGATAGGTCTTCGCTCGATCGGAACGCGTGGTCACAAAGTGTGCTCCTGCAAACTTTACGCTGTAAATTCTGGTTGACAAACACTCGTAAGCGCCGCCATTCTTTTCATTGTAAAGTTTAAACATTCATGGTGGTCAAGGCAAAGCTGGCTAGCCTGAAAGGATTTTGCGTGTCTTTCCGTCTGATTTCCTCGTTAGTGACCAGCGTGTGTCTTGCCGCCATGATGTCTTCTGGTCACGCTGCTTCTCAGGCGCACCCTGGTTCACTCACTGGTTCGACGACGTTACCTGAAGCTTTCAGTCTTCCCAACGCTGGACGCGCACTGAAAATCACTTATCTTTCCACCAACGGTGTCACAGGGCATGGGCTGGTTCCTGTAACTGCGGAAGTTATCCTGCCTGCTGGCCAGCCTCCCAAAGGTGGCTGGCCTATCGTCGCATGGGCGCACGGCACTGTGGGCGTTGCCGATCATTGCGCACCTTCGGACAATCCGTGGTCAGACCGCAATCGCCGTTATCTCTCAACCTGGATGCAGCGCGGCTTTGCTATTGTCGGCACTGATTATCAGGGGCTGGGAACCGCCGGTGTCCATCCCTATCTGAACACAAAAGTGGAAGCTTGCAGCCTTTTGGATGGTGTACGCGCCGCACTCGCCTCGGTGCCGGACCTCCAGAACAAGATCATGATTGTCGGTCAGTCACAGGGCGGTGGCGCTGCATTCGCATCTGCATCCTATGCGCCAGTGTATGCGCCAGAACTGAATATCCGTGGCACTGTGGCGACTGGCGCCCCCTACATAACACCTGAACTTCTGAAACAGATGACCAGTGCTCCCGCAGCTGATGCCAAAAGCGAGACTTATAATCCCGTCATGGTCTATGCGCTTTATCTGGCGCAGGGTCAGGCCGGATATGACCCGACCTTCAAACCGGAGAATGCTTTTACAGCCAAGGCCATGCCCGCATACCATGCAGCCGCTGATCTGTGCGTTTACCCTTTGACAGACAAAGTTAAGGCCGATGGTCTGACTTTTGGAAACTCCCTTAAACCTGGTTTTGCGGAATCACTCGCACCTGCCTTGGAAGCCATGAAATATCCGACGATGAAACTGGCTCAGCCCCTGTTCATCGGCACGGGGGAACTGGACCGCGATGTGCCACCCCCACTCCAGTTTGGTCTCGTCAAAGCGGCCTGTACCGCTGGAACCGTTGTACAGGCACACATTTACAAGGGCTTGAATCACGATCAGACAGTCAATGCCTCACTTCCTGACTCTGCAGCTTTTACGCAGGCCGTCATGGCTGGTCAGCCAGTAGCCTCTCAGTGCAACCCACAGCCAGAATAGAGACAGCATCCCGAGGGAAATGACGATGCGGCTGTTCAGCAACGAAATGCGCATCGTCCCCAAAACAGATGCACCAAAACGAGCCCTCCATATGGACAATCCATGATGTAATTTCCTAATTAATCACCATGGAAAATACATCATATTCCTACCTGTCGCGTGAAGGAAACCTTGCCAGCATCGCCTCTCTCGGACGGAGTGTGTTTTTTCCTTCGAACACGACTATTTTTGAGCAAGGTTCAGCAGCAAAATATCTTTATATCGTCGGCGAAGGAGTTATCCGTATCTCTCGCCACCTTCAGGATGGCCAACGATATGTCATGGCCTTTCTGAAAAAGGGAGATATATGTGGTGTCCCGGAAACTGGGACTTATCTCAACTGTGCATGCACCCTATCGCCCACCCAATTATTCAAAGTAAATGTCAGTGTATTAGAAAAACGTTCTTCAGATCATGGAGAGTTATTTTCGGAATTACTTCTAAAAACAGTTACACAGATTCGCATCCAGCAGGATCGTCTTATCATGACGGCACGATGTGACGTACCCACCAAGGTCGCCATGTTCCTGCTTGATCTTTGCGAGAATTTTGGATGCTTCTGTGAGAAGACAGGCATATTGACTCTCCCGATGCCCAGATCGGATATAGCGGATTACATCGGCATTGCCATCGAAAGCCTGAGCAGAGCACTTCAGGTTCTTACCAAACAGAATGTAATCAATCGAATTGATTGCCGTCATTTGAACATTGATGTTGGCCGCCTCAGGGCAGCCGCAACGCCCTGAGAGCAATCTGTTTATTTCATACCAAATCAAATTAAGACTTGGCATTTTCGACTGTATCTTCAGATGCCATCCACTGCTTGATAAGGGTGTAAGTGACGGAAAGCAGCATTGGCCCAATAAAAATGCCAGCCAGCCCAAGCGCGGCCAGCCCCCCAATAACCCCCATCATAATCAACACGAGCGGAATATCTGCCTGCTTTCGAATTAGATAAGGACGCAGCATGTTGTCGATCATGATCGTGAGGAACGTCACGCCCAGAAGAATAGCAGCTTTTCCTACGCCACTTGCAAAATAAACCCAGATAACGGCAGGAAAAAGCACAACTCCCGGCCCGGCCTGAAGAAGGCAGGCCATAAAAGTGATGGCTGTCAGGACACTTGCCCACGGGACACCTGTGGCATACATGCCCGCTCCACCAACAACACTTTCCACAATCGCAGTCAGTGTCACCCCTATGGCCACACCTCGTATTGTTCGCACCCCCAGTTCGAGCATTCCCAAACCGTCATCGCCTGCAAGAGTGACAATAAACTTTCTTGAGGTACTGATAAGATATTCCGCTTTCGTCAAAAATGCAGCCAGAATAATCAGCGTAAGAATAAACTGCACTGCCAGCATTCCAATGCTACCCGCATATGACATGAGGTAATGCATGATCTGATCAGGGCGTGGCACAGCCTGTTGCACGATTTCCATGGGCTTCATGGATTGCAGGTGATGCCACCATTTCCTCAAATACTCGCCCACCAGTGGAAGCCTCTGAACTTTATCAGGGAGATCTGGTAGCTTGATATTAGTGATATAAGGGACGATTTCGCTGAATGCATCCATATGCTTCACTACTGTCGAAATAGCGAGCCAGAATGGCAATACAAACATGGCAATAGCAGCAAAAAGCGTGGTGAATACCGCAAACTTGCGACTTCCCCTCAAGCGGGCCTGCAACTGAAGCAATAAGGGCCACATCGTTACAGCAATTGTGCCTGCCCAGATAAGAGCAGGGATAAAAGGCCGTAAAATCCATACAGCGCTCACCACCAACATATTTGCGAGCAATGCGACAAGGACTGGGCGCGTTGGTGAACCCGACTTATCTTTTCCTGTCGTTGTCGCTGGGCACTGAGATTTCATGGCGTAGCTTTCAAGAAAAGACACATTTTACTCTTCACAAACCCAGAAACTGACAAACAAAACTAAACGACGCGCTTGGCGCTTACAAAAACAAACTACATAACTACGATGATTATTTGCCACGCATATTAAAAATTATCAATAACCCAATGTGAATAGGTTTAAACTCGAATTACAATGTTTGGAGCATACCAAACAAGAACCAAGCATAGAAACCGGATAATTCTGAACTCGGCTGACAGAATAATTATTGAGATAAAAATAGAAAATAGTTATTGCATAAATGAATAAATCAGCATGCGCATTCATTGCCGAAATTGAGGCAATGCAGATATGCAAATTATTGGGATATTGAGTAAAATTGGCTATTTACCTTAGAATCACGAAGCCATCTTCTCATTTCGCATTGTATTGTTTCTTTCCGTTACTACATGGCCATTTTCTGCCCGCTATCTTCGGGCTAGTTCATATTCACCACACAAGCAGGAGGTGGATTAATGAGAAAAATTTTACTACTCGCGGCTGCCATGAGTGTAACCGCACCTGTCCTTGCTCACGCCGAGGACAACAACCGCGATCGCTATGAGAACCAGAACGACAACGATTCAAACGGTCGTGGACATGACCGTGGTGAGCATCGTGGTGAACGCGGCAATAACGACTCAAACCGCCAGAACGATGAGTCGCAGAATAACAACGAGCATGGCAATCACCATAAGGGCGGCCATGGCCACCGACATGGAGAAGAAAGCGGAAATCAGGACAACAGCAACTGATTTCCATCAAGGCTTAGGAGGGGATTTTCCCCTCCACCCGATGTGGGCCTAATAATAACTCCCGCTCTTTCAAAGAGTAGTGTTCAAGAATTCGATTTCGTAAACAAATTGTTTATATTCATATAAGAAAGCGTATTCTTCCTAAAATGGCCCCGCATTACAAAATGAAGAATTAAATTGGAAATAAGTGTAAGGAGAGCCAAAGCCCTCCTTAACATAGAACTCAAACAATAAATCTTAGTCAGTATAGCTGAAAATACCGTCGAGATACGCAATACGTTTCTCGACCCAATCAAAAATAAACGCGAATGACCCGCGATCACCAGCGCCCCATAGTTCATATTCGTTCTGAAGTTCGGTATCTCCAAACAGAGCGCTGAACTCAGAGAACATACGGACGATATTATTGACGCTGATAATATCAGCTTCCCGACACTCACGCCAAAACGCACAAAGTTGTGGGGTCATATTTTTCCAGAACAAGTCAAATATGGCAGTACTACCAGTTCCGTATTTATTCCCTGTAGTGACGAGACCAACATTAACAGGATCATTGGTCTTTAGATATCCCTGCCCAAAAGTTTCGTCCAGATCATACCATTTCAGGAACCATTTCCCGCCCCAGTTAACAAGGTAAAGATTATTCGCAATACCGTCAGTATTCGCAGTGATTTCACTGGCTATCATATAGAGAATGACGGAGCGTACATCCCAAATGGTATCAACGGTTGATGCAAAATTTTCCGTACCAGCGGAAACATTTTTCACCCAATTAAACGGCTCAGAACATTTGGCATACTGCGTCGGATATGTAGTAGAAAAATTACTCTGATTAGCATAGCCGTCCATACTGGGGGAAGTAACGTCAAAGAAAACGGGATTAAACCCATTTAGCCAATTGTAAGCACCCCAGCCTGCTGCGCCTGCATGATCGAATTGAAGCATATAATGATCCGGGTTGCTCTCATCAATCAACCAATCACTGTTATCTCCACTGGTCCGATGAATGTATAAGCCTTGATAATTTCCATTAACATATACCTTTACCGGGAAACCATCAGTCCCCATCGGGGCATCGGCTGGCTGACAAAACTCTTTTCCATTTGCCCCCATAGCCTCCAATGGATAGCCCAGATTATCCGGATAAACGCCCACCATACTGATCTGACGAAAGAGGCGATTAGCCACAATATCACGGCACATGGACCGCTCATCATAATAGGCTTTAAGTGAGAGCTTGTCCTGTGCGGGCCACGACCCAAACTTTACGTCTGCCGATTTACCTTTTGAGTTGGAAATCTTTCCGCTGTAACCTTTCTTCGGATCTGTAGCGGAAGATTGCCCCGATACTTTCGCTGCAAACATATAGTTAAATAGATTTTTGCCATCGCGAGAATATTGAATCGCGACACTCTTCTTTCCCGCACTTTGCGTGGTAGGAAGCGTCCCGGTGATATCGGCGCGAATAAGGCCCGTGGGTGCAGATGCAAATGCATGGGATGCACTATCAATAGTTACAGTTGTAGCATCACCAATAGTGGCAATCGATACATTCGCGTTACCACCTTCTAGTGTTGTAGAAATTGTGCTGTCGGTTCCTCGAACATAATAAACCAGATCACCACACGGTGCATCTTTGTCAATATATGGCAGCGAAGATACTGTAGCAATAAGAGGATTATTGTACCATGTCTGTCCTTGTGGGCCTCTATAAATCGTGAAAGTAGGAGCCTTCCCGCCCACAGGATTTGTCGTAATAGAAGGCAAGCCCGTTACTGGATCAACAGTAACTGTTGTGTTCCCCATTGTGAGAACAATTTGCGCTCCCACTGATATGGAAACTGCCGATGGATCTGTGAGATTTGAATTGTTTGTTGTAGAGATAGAAACAGAACCGGCTGCTTTTGGAGTATAATTGACAGTTTGTTCAGCTGCATCATTCTCTGCAAACGTCACAGTTGAAGCACTAAAAGTTCCACCAGCACCATTATCAGTAAGTGTAACAGTAACCGCACTAGACGGTCCATCATTGTTGGGCGTAAGGGTTATTGCCTGGGGGTACCGGCGGTGCCCGTAGCAGTGGTCGTCAATGTGTAAGAAGTTGAAGGAATTGGAGCAGCTGCGACAACCATAGATATTCCAGAAGGATCGACAAGTGAACCATTATTTGTTGAAGAAATAGAAACAGTGCCTGTCGATTTAGGTGTATAGGAAACGTTCTGTTCGGCGGTATTTTTAGCCGGAAATGTCACTGTAGATGGTGTAAAAGTCCCTCCTGCGTTATTATCAGACAAAGTCACGACCACATCATTCGCGGGGCCAGAATTGTTTGGAAGCAACGTAAGTGTTTGAGACACTCCCACAGTCGCAGAATCCGGTCCTGTAAGTGTATAGGAAGTGGATGCTACAATTTCCGTTATTGTGACAGATATAGAATTGGGATCTGCTAATGATCCGTTATTGGTCGTAGAGATAGTTATTACTTCCGCACTTGAATTACTGTATGTTGCAGTCACAATGCTATTGCTGCCTGCGGGAATCGTCACATTTTCAGGTGTAAATGTTCCCCCCGCACCTCCATCAGAAAAGGCAATTACCGTATCTGCTGAAGGTCCGCTATTATTGCCTGAACAGACAATGTGAGGGGAGCGTCAGCAATAACGGAAGATGCTCCACTCAAGCTGTAACTTGTACTGTTAGTGGTCGAACTACCATTCTCCCACCCTGTTATGGAATAAGTGCCATCAGAATTCTTCGTTGCCTTCAACGGCAATGTATATCCAACATTCCCAGATGCATCTTTTCCTTTAATACAATAAAAATAAGGTGATGACCAAATCTCATGAGCGGGATTGTATGAATAACCAGCTGTTGACCATCCATTACTCCAAGTAAATTGCGATTCAGTTTCGTAATTTACTTGTTCCATTGATATGATCTTACTGGGGTTAGACTGGTAACCAATGGTGTATAGATAATGCGATGTATCGCCGTCTCCTCCAGTCAGCGCAACCATTGGAACGGAAAAATTGACATAGTTACCATTAAGGGATGCCTTGGCACCATTAATTGTTAGGTTTAAATTCGTCATATATAAAATCCTTCCTTGCTGCTCAAAATCATGACGCCAGCAAGGCAGCAAATATAACCACACAATATTCCTATTATTTGCGTGATTATATAACAATAAATTCGTCGTTTAATTCCACATTGTTGCCAGAACATGCAACGAATGATCCTACAAACAGTATTTGTAAGCAGGCATCCGCATAATAACCGTCCCTATGGATACAAAAAAATCACAAAACTTATTAAATAATATC
>NZ_JBDNXK010000047.1:0-27585 GCF_047721705.1 Acetobacter sp.
CTACAGAGAAACATTTGCCGCCATTAAACAATCTTCAATCAATAATCGCTAATGCTTCTACAGCGAGCTGAGACATACAGTCTTATTGGAAAATCGACAAAGGCGCAAAATGCGAAAAATAATAAGTCTGTTTTTGATGACTTCCTGTTTTGCCCTCGCGAACTGCGCTAACAAGACAAATAGTTTCGACAGAGACATCGCTGTTATCGATATTCAACTTGGCAGTGGAGATTTCGAACACGCCAATACAAAACTCACTGCCATGAACCTGGATCATCCCAATAACCCGGATATCCTTCTGCGACTGGCGGAAGTCAACCGGGCAGCGGGAAGACAACTGGCTGCCATTGAATTTTACAAGAAAACCCTGAAGCTTAATCCAGCTTCGAGAGATGCGTGGATGGGCCTGTCAAAGATATATCTGAAAAACAAACCAGCCGCCGCTCTCGAAATTCTGGAAAACCTGTCAAAGCTTTATCCGAATGATCCGCAGGTCATTGACGATTATGGCGTCGCGCTCGATCTGAATGGTCGGTATGAGGAAGCACAGAACACCTATAAGCGGGCGATCAGTATTGATCCGAGTATGATATCTCCAGAAATAAATCTGGGGCTGTCCTTGGGACTGTCTGGTCAGGTCCGTCAGGGGCTCGCCATCATCCGCCCCTATGCTGCCGCTTCGGATGCAGCGCCCCGTACAAAAGAAAATTATGCCTTGCTGCTACTGGCGAACGGTCAGCCGGACGAGGCCCGTTTGCTACTGGAATCTTATTTGCCCCGGAAGGACGCTAACGAGACGTTGATGCGTCTTTCAGACTTCTGGGGAGGGCGTGCCGAATTAGCACGTGCCCGCGCCATAAGAGGCGAGTGCTGCAATAAACCCTGACCGCGTTTGTGAAAGCTCAAAGTGGGGCAATGACTTCCTGTTCGCTTTCATCATCCGCGACATCAAGATCGCGAAGTTGACGTGAAACAACCCTCGTCCTACGCCGCGCTTCTTCAATCGAGGAACTCATTGCCTGTGCATTGCGGGAAAGCTTTTCGAGAACCCCATCCATTTTCAACATCTCATGGCGGGTCGTACCAAGGAGACGCGCGATAGTATCCGTTCTCTCTTCAAGAGAAAGCGTGACATATCCAAGATGAATTGTTCTGAGCAGCGCGGGCATGAGCGACGGCCCCATGATCAGCACCCGACACGTCCGTCCGATTTCATCAATAAGCCCGGGGGTTCGCGCTACTTCTGCATAAAGACCGTCGGTTGGCAGATAAAGAACCGCAAACTCCACCGTTTCCGGCGGTGAAATATATTTCCCGGCTATCTTCCGCGCTTCCATTTTCAAAACTGTTTCCAGCGACCGGCGTGCCTGGCGTTCAGCGTTCTTGTCATTCTGGGCGCAGGCATCCAGCAGACGTTCGTAGGCTTCCGTCGGAAATTTGCTATCGATCGCCAGAACGGGTGGGTAGGAACCACGGACCGGCATCTTTACCGCAAATTCCACTACTTCCCGCTTGTTGCCAATCTGTCGGTTGGCCTCGAACGTTCCCGGTGGCAGCACATCCTCAAGAATAGCGCGTAGTTGCGCCTCACCCCAACCTCCGCGAGTTTTCACATTACTGAAAAGGCGCTTCAGATCACCGATCTGCGCCGTCATGGCAGAAACTTCTCCCATTGCTTTCTGCATCTCGGAAAATTGTTCCAGCACCCGCTGAAACGATGTCTGCATCTGCTGTTCCACGGCTGCGTGAAGCTGTTCCGTGACGGCACCCCTTATTGCGGCAAGCTGGCGGGCGCTCGTTTCCGCCATTTCTCGCAAGGCCTCTGACTGGGCAGCGCGCGCTTCGGCCTGCTCCTTGCCGAGAGAGCCGGAGAGATGGGCAACACGTTCCATCAGTTCCGCGCGCAATTGTTCGACACGCCCCAACAAGGCTCGCTCGGTATCAGCCAGACGATTACGCTGCTGTTCCCCTTCTCTCTCAACCAGCACATAAAGCCGCGCGAGCAGATCTGAGTCGGTCGAACCCGCACCAGAGCGCCCCTGACGGATCATCATGACGATCAGAAAAATGGCTGTCACACTCACAATGAACAGCATGACAAGGATCAGGAAATGATCCGAGTTGGTCGACGAGGCGAAAGGCATGAATGAGTTTCCAAAAGGGAAAAACGCACATCCTTGTAACACCGAGAACAAAACAGGAAAGTGTTAATTGTTTGGCGAGTGGTGTTCAATGCTGATATCGCTAGGCTGAGCGATCCCTCACAAAGGGCAAGCCGCAGAACAAAAACAACAATCGCTCGTCCCTTTTCCCAAGGTACCGTGAGAATGATTACCACGTCCTCCACAAGGCCTCGTCGGCCTCTCTGGAAAAGTCTTTACGTTCAGGTTCTCTTCGCCGTCGTGGCGGGTGTCCTGCTTGGTTATTTCGCTCCCGGACTGGGCGCCGCCATGCGTCCATTGGGCGACGGCTTCATCAAGCTTGTGAAAATGGTGATTGCTCCGGTCATCTTTCTCACCGTATCGACCGGCATCGCCGGAATGGGCAACCTTGGTAAAGCCGGAAAGATCGGCGCCAAAGCCATGACATACTTTCTGGTGTTCTCCACCTTCGCCCTGATCGTGGGCATGGTGGTGGCGAATGTCATCCAGCCGGGCGCCTCCATGCATGTCGATGTGCATTCACTCGATGCCGCCAGTGTCGGCTCCTATGTCGAGCGCGCCAAAGAACATTCGTTCGCGGACTTCCTGTTGCAGATCATTCCGACGACAACCGCGAGCGCCTTCACCTCGGGTGAAATTCTTCAGGTTCTTTTCGTTGCCATCGTCTTTGGCATCAGCCTCTCCCAGATGGGAACGCGTGGTGAAGCCGTTCTCACTCTTTTCAAGCAACTGACCGAACTTGTGTTCGGTGTCGTCCGGATTGTGATGCTGGCCGCTCCCATTGGTGCTTTCGGCGCGATGGCCTTCACTATTGGAAAATTCGGAATCGGTTCCGTCATCAGCCTGATATGGCTGGTCGGCACATTCTATCTGACATCGATCCTGTTCATTGTTCTCGTTCTGGGGATCGTCACGCGACTGTGCGGTTTCTCAATTTTCCGACTTCTACGTTATCTGAAAGAAGAACTCCTTATCGTTCTGGGTACCAGTTCCTCGGAATCCGCCCTCCCGACCCTGATGGCGAAACTGGAAGCGGCAGGCTGCGAACGGTCCATCGTCGGACTGGTCGTACCTATGGGATATTCCTTCAATCTCGACGGCACCAATATCTACATGACGATTGCCGCTCTCTTCGTCGCTCAGGCCACCGATGTGCATCTGAGCCTCGGTGAGCAGGTTGCCCTTCTGCTGGTCGCCATGGTCAGCTCCAAAGGTGCTGCAGGCGTCACGGGGGCCGGTTTCGTGACGTTGGCGGCCACCCTGTCAGTTGTCCCATCCATCCCGGTAGCGGGCATGGCTCTCATTCTTGGCGTGGACAAATTCATGTCCGAGTGCCGCTCGCTCGCCAACATTATCGGCAATGCCGTCGCCACGATCGTTGTCGCACGGTGGGAAAACGAACTGGACCAGCAGAAGCTGGAAGATGCTCTCTCAGGAAAACTACCACCTATCGATGCGATGGCTGTGGCCGCCAACGGCACCCCACAACTGCATTAAGCAGTCGGTTTCTTTCTCCCAAACATTTTACTCCGATCATTCATGTCTGCCCTGTTTCTCAAGGAAGGCATGAATGTGTCGTTTTGCGTCCCGCCCCAAAGGGGCACGGCGAAGATCCAAAAATTGTCACAGCTGAAATATAGAAATTATTTCAATCGATTACAGGATTTTTCATCCTAAAGGTGAAACCGCTGATGACGACACAGTGGCACCCGTAATCACCCGCACACCACGTCCCATGTGACAAATTGATCACATTGCCCACCGATGTACGCAGCACACGATTTCTCGATGTGACGAAACATAAATATGCGTGCAGCGTATAGATTGTCTGATATGCGTAAAACGCATGCGTTCGGTGACGTTAGGCAATACAACAATGAAAAAGAATAACTTTCCCGTGGCCGCGGTCTTCACCAATACGGTTCTGCATCTGGCAAACAGCAAGGGAGCGTTCGCCTGTCGCACAGCCTTGTCCACAACACTGGGCAGCCTTCTGTTCGCGTGCATCACACCCGTCCACGCTGAAACAGCCCCCAATGCCAGCGTGAATCTGCACACCCAGATTCCCGATCAATACCGCAGTACCGTTACCCCCACCGGAAAAATCCGGAGCAAGGGCTTCTGGGACAGTTCACGCCTGCTGCCTCCTCTGGAATCCCGCCCGGAAAGCTATGCCCAGCCACAGGCGCTGAGCCTCCCGCAGCAGACGTCTGGTGCACTGCTGCATCAGGGACCGTGGGGTATCTTCAACTCGAACACTGGCGCCGCTTCCGGTTGGGGCACTGTGGGCTATTACGCTGTCGAACGGTGGGCGGAGGACTGGTCGAATCTCCGGGACAAACGCAACCGCATCGATGTGATGGACCCGCTGAAATACATCCCATTCAACGACAGCGGTTCAATCTACATGACATTCAGCGGCAACTTTCGGCAGCACAATTTCTACGATCAGCGTGCTGGCTTCGGCATGACGAAGAAAGACCCGGCCTATCGTCAGAACATGCGCTGGAATCTGGGTTCGGACCTGCATCTGGGCGAACACGTCCGGCTGTATGGCGAACTGATGAGTGCACAGGCAGGTGGCACCAACTATTACGGTTACAATAATGGTCGCTGGCGCAGCAAACTGGACGCACAGCAGGCCTTTGTCGAAATCAAGGGGCATCTGCTGAACGCCAATATGGGCGTGATGGTCGGTCGTATGGCCTTCCTCGATGCGCCACCCTACTTCACGGCAGGAAGCGTCTACCCTTCCATTCCGTTTTCCTGGAACGGTGTGCGCGTTTATTCTTTCTGGAAAAACTTCCGTGTCGATCTTTTTGACCTGACTCTGACCGACTGGACCCTGAAGAACGTGCCCTTCCGGGATAACGTGGGCTACCGCTCCCGCCTGTTCGGCGCCTACACGTCTTATGCGGTGCCCTCTTTCACGTTCATGAACAAGAAAAGCCAGGTTTTCATTGACACCTATTACCTTGGCATTCTGATGGCTTCGGCACCCATCGCCGGGCAGCAAGGAACTATCGCGGGTTCGACCCGTCGAGACACCCCCGGCACACGCATATGGGGTAATGCAGGACCGATCGAATTCTCCGTGGGCGGCTCATGGCAGGGGGGGTATTTCAACACAGCCAATCATGGTCCTTCCCGTCCTGTGAGCGCTTATTCCTTCAACGCACAGATTTCCTGGCGCTTCGCAAAATTCTGGGGACATCCAGCCTTGGGTATTCAGGCTGACGATGTTTCAGGTGGCGATTACACCAAGGGAAAGACCAGTTCCTGGGGCAGCTATCTGTCGCCCTATGTGCCGTCCGCTTACTATCTCGATCTGAGCACATATATCGGTCAGCAGAACGTGATCGATGTCGGCCCGATCCTGACCATGTCGCCCACGCCAAATACAACCCTTCTGGCGAAGGTGCCTGTCATCTGGCGTAACAGCACCAGAGACGCGATCTACGCCAGCGGAACGGCGGCCTATAGCCTGCGTCCCCGTGGCGGTTACACAGCCACAATGCCACAGGCGAGCTTCATCTGGCGTGCCACACGCCACGTCACGTTCAGTATTGATGGAGAATATATCTTCGCATCCAAGTCCATGATCAACGCGGGCGCATCTTCAGGGGCCTACGTTCAGAGTAACCTTGAGCTGACTTTCTGAAACATGCCTTCAGCGCTGGCAGAAAAAGCATCCGTTTCTTCTCTGCGAGGCAAGGCCGCAGGTGGTCTTGCCTGCCCTGCTCTTCTGAACACATTGAAGTTAACAGCAAAACCTCTGGACATCCGAGGGGTTTTCGCTGTTTGCACATTCCTGTTCAAAGACGCCCGACATGACCGGGATATTCCGGTCATCCACCATCTGGAATAATATCTTCATGACGACATCGCGCCCTGACCAGATGACCAACCTCCAGAGGCTTCGGGGGATCTTTTCCGGGTCAGCAGGTAACCTGCTCGAATATTTCGACTGGTATGTCTATTCCGCCTTTGCGCTCTATTTCGCGCACGCCTTTTTTCCGGGGCATGACCACACAGCCGAACTTCTGAATACCGCTGCTGTCTTTGCTGTCGGCTTTCTGATGCGCCCTGTCGGGGGATGGCTGATGGGTGTGGTGGCAGATCGTTATGGACGTAAGCAGGGCCTAACACTCTCCGTTGCCGCCATGTGCTTTGGCTCGCTGGCGATTGCCCTTTGCCCCACCTATGAGCAGATCGGTCTCGCTGCGCCCGCCATTCTTGTAATCGCACGGCTTGTGCAGGGGCTCAGTCTTGGCGGTGAATACGGTGCATCGGCCACTTACATCGCGGAAGTCTCACGCCCGGAAACACGCGGTTTCTGGTCGGGCTTCCTCTATGTGACGCTCATCATGGGACAGCTTGGCGCGATGGCCGTCCTGTTGCTGATGCAATATGTTTTCCTGACTCAGGATCAGATCAACGCATGGGGCTGGCGCATTCCCTTCTTCCTCGGGGCCGGAGGCGCGCTCCTGATCCTGTGGCTTCGTCGGCACATGGATGAGAGCGTCGCCTTCAAAAAAGCCGACACGGTCCATGAAAGCGGTGGACTGCGTGTGCTGTTGCAATACCGCAAATCCGTCCTGACCGTGATCGGCCTGACCCTTGGCGGCACCGTGGTTTTCTACACCTATACGATTTACATGCAGAAGTTCCTCGCCAACTCGCTCGGCTTTGGCAAAGAGCAGGCCACCCTGATTTCTTCCGCGTCACTCATCGTGTTCGCTATTGCCCAACCACTGGTCGGGGGCCTCTCAGACAGAATAGGACGCAAGCCCCTTCTCATCGCGTTCGGTGTTCTCAGCACCTTCGGGACGGTTCCGCTGATGTCGCTTCTTGCTGACACACACTCCGCCTATGCCGCGTTCGCTCTCATCTCTCTCGCCCTGCTCATGGCTTCTGGCTACACATCCATCAACGCCATTGTGAAAGCCGAACAGTTCCCTACCCGTATCCGCGCGCTGGGCGTGGCGTTCCCCTATGCAGTCACGGTGTCGGTCTTCGGCGGGACCGCTGAATATATTGCGCTCTGGTGCAAGCATGCTGGCCATGAAAGCTGGTTTGCATGGTATGTCTCCGCTTGCGCCTGCTGCACATTGATCACAGCCCTCACGCTCCCAGCGCAGGATGCAAAGCTGTCAGACGGCAGCTGAAATTGGCTTGGGCTCAAGATTGGGCCATTGTGCACACGGACCTGACACCAGCCCCGCAGGAGGCCATCATGTCGAAACACGCCCATACAGTTCTCAAATCCCTCCTGTCACGCGCCTCGACAGACGCACTGACCGAGCCCGCCCCGAAAGGCGAGGAACTGGAGACCATTCTTTCCGCTGTCATGCGCGCGCCGGACCATGGCAAGCTGCGCCCCTGGCGGCTGGTGGTCGTAAAGGGAGAAGCCCGCGCAAAGCTGGCCGACAAGATCGTCGCCAGCATGAAACGGCTGAACCCTGATGCTGACGCCAAGAAGATCGAAAAACGCCATAAGCGCTTTTCCTCCATGCCAATGACAATCGTGCTTGGCATGCATCTGCGTCCCGATGACAAGATTCCCCTTCTGGAGCAGGAACTCGCTGTGGGCGCCGCTGGCATGAACCTCCTGAACGCGCTGCATGCCGCAGGTTTTGGCGCCGTCTGGGTGACGGGAGACGTTGCTTACGATCCCGTGCTCGCGGAAGAACTCGGCTTCCCTGCACCGCACGCACTGGCTGGCTTCTTCTTTGTCGGCACGCCAGAGAAGAAGGATCACGAAGTGAAACGACGCCCAGTGGCCCCCTATGTGGCCGAGTGGGACGGAGAGCCTGTTTCATTCAAGGCCGACAAAGACTAAAAGCGGCCTATGAGCTTCTCTTCCGATCATGACGTAACGATTGTTGGCGGCGGCCCAGTAGGTCTGGCAGCCGCACTGGCGCTTCAGGAAACAGGGCTGTCGGTGGCCGTGCTGGAGCGTGCGCCATCAGCCGTATGGGCAGAACCGCAGTTTGACGGTCGGGAAATAGCCCTCACCTATCACGCTCGCTCCTTCCTCGAACGGCTCGGCGCGTGGCAGCATATTCCTGACAGCGTCATCTGCCCTCTGAAGGAAGCCCGGGTTGAAACCGGAGTGCATAACCATCCGCTGATTTTTGAAGCTGATCGCCCAGCGGGTGCCGAGGGAGAGCCTCTGGGCTGGCTGGTTTCCAACAACATGATCCGTCGTGCGCTTTATGCTGAAGCTGCGACACGCTCCGGAATCTCGCTCCTTTCAGGAACCGGTGTTGAAACGGTGCGACAGGATGGAAACGGAGCGACCGTGCATGCGCGCGGCGCCACAGCTCTAAGCCTGAAATCGCAACTGGTCATTGGGGCAGATGGCCGTTTTTCCCCCACCCGCCGCCGAGCGGGTATTGGCGCTGTCATTCACGATTTCGAACGCGTGATGATGGTCTGCCGTATGGCGCATGATCTGCCGCACCACAACGTCGCTCTGCAGTGGTTTGCCGAAGGCCAGACGATCGCACTGCTGCCCGTCAACGGCCATGCTTCATCTCTGGTGCTTACACTGCCTGCTGCGGACATCAGACGACTGATGGATGCCGAACAGGGCGCCTTCAATGCCGAGATCATGCAGCGCGTCGGCAACCGTATGGGCGCGATGCGACTGGTCAGTAGCCGTCACGCCTACCCTTTGAAATGCGTCTATGCGCATCGCTTTACGGCGCGCCGTCTTGCCCTGTTGGGTGATGCCGCCGTGGGAATGCACCCGATCACGGCTCATGGTTTCAACCTCGGTCTGCGGGGTGCGGAAACGCTGGCAACAGAAGTCGGGGCAGCCTTCGAATCTGGCCGCGATATTGGCGGAAGTGACGTTCTGCGGCGTTTCGAACGCAGACATAGAGCTGCCACCATGCCGCTGTTCGCCGCCACCAACGGCATTGCCACCCTTTATACCCATGATGCAGCGCCTTTCCGCCTGCTGCGGAGCGTAGGGCTGCGGGTAGCGGATTCCCTGCCTCCCTTCAAAACCGCCGTGACCGCCATGCTGATGGATCGTTCTCCCCTTTCGGGCATGGCTGAACGTTAAAAATCGCCTCGTTGATCAACAGGTTCTTCGAAAGAAACAGTTTATCAATGTTTTCACGGCAGATTCTCTCTCAAAGGAGAGTTCTGCCGGATGGACAACCCGACCTATATCGCGCTGTCACGCATGGACGCCCAACAGCGCGCCATGAGCGTGCTGGCGAACAACCTCGCCAATACAACCACTGCCGGTTTCAAGGCTGGGCATCTGCAATTTGCCGATTATCTTTCCCGTACGAATGGTGGCAATCAAGCCGCGGGCGAGAAAAACGATGCTTACGTGCAGGACCGGGCGACCTATCGTGACTTTACGCAAGGCACTCTGCAGCAGACAGGAAACCAGCTCGACATAGCCATTACAGGCGCGGGCTTCTTTTCCGTTATGACAAGTGAAGGTGTGCGTCTGACCCGGAATGGCCGCTTCCAGCGTCTGTCAGATGGCAGCATCACCGATGCGGCAGGCAATGCTCTTCTCGACCGTACGGGACAACCGATCACCCTGCGTCCTGAAGACCACACGATCAGCATCGCATCTGATGGGACGATTTCCACGGAAAGCGGCGTGGCTGGGGAAATCGGTCTGGTTCGGGTGGAAAACAATTACACACTGCATGGCGAAGGCAACGAACTGTTCAGCGCCTCGACGCCCACCACACAGATGGACACGAAAGAACTACGGCAGGGCATGCTGGAAGGCAGCAACGTCAATTCCATGACAGAAATGACAAATCTCGTTCAGCTGCAACGTGATTACCAGATCACTGCCAATTTTATCGACGGTGAATCGACACGCCGCCAGAACGCGATCGACAAGATCACGCAGACCCAATCCTGACCTGATACAAACGAAAGCTTACTGACATGATGCGCTCTCTCGACATCGCCGGCACCGGCATGCAGGCCCAGCAGACGAATGTGGAGGTCATTGCCAACAATATCGCCAACATGACGACAACGGGCTTCAAACGTCGTCGGCCGGAATTTCAGGATCTGATCTATCAGGATATTCGCCGCGCTGGCACGATGAGTTCTGACAGCGGCACGTTGGTTCCGGCGGGCGCTCAGGTCGGTCTGGGTGTCCGCACAGCCGGCATTTACCGTATCAACGTGCAGGGCACGCTCGAACAGACCAACAACAGCCTCGACCTGGCCATTGAGGGTCCCGGTTATTTTCAGGTCACCCTCCCTTCTGGTGAATATGCCTATACACGTGACGGCACATTCTCTCTCTCCGATACCGGCATGATTGTCACCGCAGACGGCTACCCGGTCAGTCCGGGCATCACTGTTCCGAACAATGCCCAGTCCATTACCGTCGATCAGACGGGACAGGTTCAGGTGACAATTTCCGGGCAGACACAGTCTACGGTGGTCGGCCAGTTGCAGATGGCTACGTTCCAGAATGAGAATGGTCTGGCCGCAATGGGCCAGAACCTGTTCACCGAAACGCAGTCGTCCGGCAACGCAATTACTGGCACCGGCCAGAGTGTTGGGTTCGGTGATATCCGTCAGGGATATGTGGAAGAGTCCAATGTCAACGTTGTGACGGAAATCACCGATCTGATTACGGCCCAACGTGCTTACGAAATGAACAGCAAGGTCATCACGGCATCAGACGAGATGCTGCAAACCTTGACAGGACTGAAATGAAGTCTCTGACCTTTGGGTTAATTCTTGCTGCCTGCATCAACGGAAGCTGCATCGCCTCTCCTTATGCCGATGCAGCGACACTCCGGCGTGCAACTGTTCTCCATCATCCTCAGGTTCGGCTTTCAGACATTTTCAAAGGTCTGGATGCCGATCAGGATTGCGATCTCGGACAGGCGCCGACTCCCGGTGAAAGCATCGTTATCAGTTCGGCTCAACTTGAGGCAATCGCCCAACAATATGGGGTTGAATGGTCCGATATTTCAGCGACAGCTCAAACAACTCTCACAAGAGCGAGCCGCACGATTTCTCAAGATGACATCATGCCGCAAATTGTGGCCGGACTGAAAGACCGCGGTGTTCCAGACAGTGCTGCAATCGATATCGCAACTTTTTCTGGTCCAACCATTTCCGCAGATCAGAACGTTCAGCCTCAGCTTACCAATATTGTATATGATGCAACCCATGGCCGCTTTTCAGCTTTTTTTTCCATTAACGCTGACGGTGCAGCCAAAACATTTCGTGCAGATGGCACCATCAGTTCTCAGGTAGAAGCTGTCATTGCCAGTCACGACATCGCAATGGGAGAAATCATTTCTGCGTCCGATATAGAAATGGGGCAATTCAATTCCCGATCCTTGCCATTACAAGCGATCAAAAATCCATCTTCCGTCATTGGGCGGTCTGCCCGGCGCGCCATTCCAGCACATGCCTTTCTCACAGCTGAAATCACATCAAGAATAAGCCTTGTCGATAAAGGGGCTCCTGTCGTTCTGGATCTGTCCTCGGCAGGAATCCATCTCACGGCATCCGGTGTGGCTCTGGATACGGGGGGAATTGGGGAGCGTATTCACGTGCTCAATCCTGTATCGAAAATGATTGTCATCGGTGAAATCATCGACAAGAGCCATGTTTCAGTCATGCCGGGGACCACTCCTACTCCAGCCAATGCCAGAGAAGCCCATTTCTCAGGAGAGCAAACGCAGCAGCACATCTAAAATCTGACGATTGGATTAGAATCTTTCATGAAACGCTCTTTATCTCTTTTAAGTCTTATTTTGCTTTCAGGCTGTAACGGCGGATTGAGTCATCTCAGTGAAATCGGTCATCCTCCGGCCATGACGCGTACGCAAGACCCCACACGTGACACCTCGTACCGTCCTGTAACAATGCCCATGCCACCGCTGCAGCCTCCCCCATCAGAGGTTGCAAGTCTTTGGCGACCGGGAAGCCGTGCCTTCTTCAAAGATCAACGTGCTGCGCAGGTTGGCGATCTCGTTACTATTATTGTCGATATCACCGACAACGCCACAATGGTCGACAACACCAGCGCGGCCGGGACAGGCAGTGAATCAATGGGAATGCCCAGTCTGTTCGGCTTTCACGGTAAAGCGCTGTCCCATCTCACTAGTTCATCTGCATTTTCCACTTCCAGCAACAACAGTAACACGGCAGCAGGTCGCATTAGCCGTAATGAGACTGTGACTGTCCGTGTTGCAGGAACGATTACTCAGGTTCTCCCCAACGGTAATTTCATGGTCGTCGGGCGGCAGGAAGTTCGCGTCAATAGTGAACTGCGTGAACTACAGGTCACTGGCGTCGTGCGCCCTCAGGATATTACCGCAGACAACACCGTTACACATGACCGTATGGCTGAAGCCCGCATTTCATACGGTGGCCGTGGTCAGCTTTCCATCCTGCAGCAGCCACGTTACGGACAGCAGCTTTTCGATGCTATTGCTCCTTTCTGAGCTAAAATCAGAAAATACCAACACAGTTTAACCGGAAAATCTGATGCTGCCGTAACAATAACGGCAGCATTTTTATTTTAGCTATAAATACAACTTTGTTTCTCAGACATAAAAAAACCGGCCACAAGGGCCGGTTTTCTAAATCACCCGATTTAAAAAGATCAGGCGGACTTCGCCATGATCTCTTCAGCCACGTTACGCGGCACCGGATCGTAGTGATGGAACTGCATGGTGAAGGAGGCACGGCCCTTCGTCATCGAACGAAGATGCGAGATATAGCCGAACATTTCCTTCAGCGGCACCTGCGCACGAACCATAACCGTGGAACCCGATGTTTCTTGGCTCTGGATCATGCCACGACGACGGTTAAGGTCACCCACCACGTCACCAACGTGATCGTTCGGTGTCGTAACTTCCACATCCATGATGGGCTCAAGGATCACCGGACCGGCGTTCTTCATGCCTTCACGGAAGCAGGCCTTTGCCGCGATTTCGAACGCCAGAGCGGACGAGTCAACGTCATGGTACTTACCGTCGAGGAGGGTGAACTTGAAGTCCACAGTCGGGAAACCAGCCAGAACACCGCTGGAAGACTGAACACGGATGCCTTTTTCGACAGCCGGGATGTATTCCTTCGGAACCGTTCCGCCGACGACCTTGTTCTCGAACTCGATCTCGCCTTCATGCGGAGCGAACTCGATCTTCACTTCAGCGAACTGACCCGAACCACCAGACTGCTTCTTGTGGGTATAGGTCTCGGTATGCGCCTTCGTGATCGTCTCACGGTAAGCAACCTGTGGGGCACCAACGTTGGCTTCCACACCATACTCACGACGCAGACGGTCGATGATGATGTCGAGATGCAGTTCACCCATACCGGACAGAATGGTCTGACCCGTTTCCTGATCGGTCTTCAGACGGAGTGAAGGATCTTCACTGGCAAGCTTCTGCAGAGCCAGCGTCATCTTTTCAACGGCGTCTTTCGTCTTCGGCTCGACAGAAATGTCGATAACCGGGATCGGGAAGCTCATGCGCTCCAGAACGACAGGATCGGAAGAATCAGCCAGCGTGTCACCCGTCTGTGTGTCTTTCAGACCCACGAATGCGGCAATGTCACCAGCATGGACTTCCGACAGTTCTTCGCGCTTGTCGGCATGCATCTGGTAGATACGGCCGATACGCTCCTTGTGACCCTTGGTCGTGTTCAGGATGGTGTCACCCGTCTTCAGCACGCCACGATACACGCGGACGAAGGTCAGTGTGCCATACTTGTCGTTGATGATCTTGAACGCCAGACCAGCAAACTTGCCGTTCGGGTCAACCGGGATGATCGGCAGATCTTTGGAATCGGTTTCTTCCTCGCCTTCCGGCGGGGCGCAACGGATACCCTCAACGTCGTTAGGAGCCGGCAGATAATCAATGACGGCGTCGAGCAGAGGCTGAACGCCCTTGTTCTTGAAGGCCGTGCCACACAGAACCGGACGGAACTCACCGGAGATCGTGCCCTTCTTGATGCACTTCTTCAGCGTCTCGACGGAGACGTCGCCCTTCTCGAAATACTCTTCCATGGCGGCGTCATCGACAGCCAGAGCCGTATCGAGCAGGTTCTGACGAGCCTCGGCGGCCTTTTCTTTCAGGTCAGCCGGAATCTCTTCGTCATGGAATTTCGCGCCGAGTTCGCCGCCTTCCCAGACGATCGCCTTCATCTCTACGAGATCGACGACACCCACGAAGTTTTCTTCAGCACCGATCGGCAGCTGCAGCGGGATCGCAACGATATCCAGCTTCTCTTTCAGCGTGCTGAAAGCGTAGTAGAAATCAGCGCCCGTACGATCAAGCTTGTTGATGAAGATGATGCGGGGAACGTTGTACCGGTCAGCAAGACGCCAGTTGGTCTCGGACTGCGGCTGCACACCGGCCACACCTTCAATGATGAAGATGGCGCCATCGAGCACGCGGAGCGAACGGTTCACTTCGATGTTGAAGTCGATGTGGCCCGGGGTATCGATGATGTTGATGCGATGATCATCCCACACACACGTCACGGCGGCGGACGTGATGGTGATGCCACGCTCACGCTCCTGCGCCATGTAATCGGTCGTGGTGTTGCCCTCGTGGACCTCGCCAATCTTGTGGGACACGCCGGTGTAGTAAAGAATACGCTCGGTGGTCGTCGTCTTGCCCGCATCAATATGAGCGGTAATTCCGATATTACGGATTTTGGAAAGGTCGGACTGGGCTGACACGGGGCTTCTCCGGGAACGGCTAGGCCAGGATTTCAAACAAAAAGCGTAAAACACACGGGGCGCGACAGGAGAGAATTCTCCCCGCGCCCCTTGCTCCGCGACTTTATGTCCTGCGGAGCCGTGTCGTCACGCGGTCCTCGCTTTTGGCAAGGGCGATCAGAGAACCGGCCACCCAGACAGGTGACCGACAGTCAATCAGGCAGCAGCCTGTTTCTTGGCCTGTGCGCGCTGGATACGGCGCTTCAGAACCAGAGACTCAGGCGTCAGGCTGCGATTCGGCGTGCCGAGCAGATAGGAGTCGAGACCACCATTGTGCTCGATCGTGCGCAGACCACGGGTTGTGACGCGCATGGAAACAGGCGTTCCCAGAATGTCGGACAGAACCGAAACTTCCTGCAGGTTCGGCAGGAAGCGACGGCGGGACTTGTTGTTGGCGTGGCTGACATTGTTGCCCGTCAGCACACCCTTGCCAGTGATCTCGCAACGGCGGGACATCGATTTATCCTCGGTCAAAAACAGGAACAGAGGCCGAGGCGAGCCCGGCTTTCATCCTTACAATATGGCGCGGCTTATGACGGAGGCATCCGCCGTCGTCAAGCAAACAGTGGCAAAAAGCGGCTTTCCGGCCAATTTCCTGCCCGTAATTCACCTTTCTGCCACAGATTCCCCAGTAACGCTGCTTCAGGCGCTTCCGGAACGGCGGCTCTTCTCAGCCTCTTCCAGTTCACCGGAACGCACGCTCTGCACAGCGCTATCGAGAATGCGCAGAATCGTCTCACGATCCATCGTACGGGACAACAGACCAAGCGAGCCACCCAACAGGGCAGAGGCCACCGCCAGCGGCGCATGGTTTTCTTCCAGAAGATGATCGATGGCATGCTCAATCACCATCGCGCATTTGGTCAGTTCTTCGGAGACCTGCTCCATCTGGGGGTTGCCGCCCGGGGTCTCTGGCTTATCGGTCATTCGTCTTTTCCTTTTTCTGTGCCGCGCAGCAATCTGCCGTCGACAGTTTTATCGGTCGCGTCCTGTTCAGGAATCAGCAGAAACGGCTTGATCCGCTTCTTTTTCCTGCGTCTCCGACGAATCCTGAGCCGCCCACATGGCGGCGTAGAGGCCGTCCTGCGCGATCAGATCAGCATGACGTCCCCGTTCCTGCACACGTCCCTTTGCAAGAACCAGTATTTCGTCCGCTTCCACGATGGTGGAAAGCCTGTGCGCAATCACGACTGTGGTACGTTCAGCTGAGACAGCCCGTAACGCAGCCTGAATCTCGCGCTCCGTATGCGTGTCGAGTGCGCTTGTTGCCTCATCGAGAATGAGCAGTCGCGGATCCTTCAGGATCGTCCGCGCAATGGCGACACGCTGCTTTTCCCCACCCGAGAGCTTCAGGCCGCGTTCACCCACGCGCGTAGCGTAACCATCCGGCAACGAGAGGATAAAGTCATGAACCTGAGCAAGCTTGGCTGCCTGCTCGACTTCCTCCTGCGTGGCGCCCAGCCGTCCATAGGCGATGTTGTAGCCAATGGTGTCGTTGAACAGCACCGTATCCTGCGGCACGACGCCAATGGCATCGCGCAGGTCTTTCTGCCGGTAATCACGCACGTCATGACCGTCGATCAGCACCTTGCCTGACCATGTGTCGTAAAACCGGAACAGAAGACGGCTGATGGTGGATTTCCCTGCTCCCGTCGGCCCGACAATGGCGACGAGACCGCCCGGAGGCACCGAAAAGCTGACACCGTGGAGAATTTCCCGGTCCTTGCGATACCCGAAATGCACATCGTCAAACGCAACACTGGCTGGCGGCGCGTCACGCAGGTGCGCAGCAATCGGCAAGGGATGCGGAGGATCGGCCACTTCAACCTGCTCGTCCAGCAGTCCAAGCATGTGCTCCAGATCGACGAGAGAAGTCCGGATGGAGGAATAGATCGAACCGAGAAAGTTCAGCGGTGCGTAAAGCTGCTGCAAATACGTGTTGATCAGCACAAACTGACCGACAGTAAGACGGCCAGCCGCCACGTCATGCCCCGCCAGCAACATGACGAGCATGAGCGCCACACCGATGATTGCCGCCTGCCCGAAGTTCAGGGCACTCAGCGAATACTGCGTATGCACGGCCGCTCGAGCGTAACGCGTCTGGGCATCGCCATAACGCTTGGCTTCGTGCGTCTCGTTGCCAAAATATTTAACTGTTTCATAATTCAGCAGGCTGTCGAGCGCCTTGCCGGTTGCTTCACTGTTGATGTCGTTCATTCGCCGACGAATGCTGATCCGCCATGCCGTAAACGCGAGTGTGAACACCACATAGGCAATCACCGCTCCCAGCACGAGGCAGGCGTAACGCCAGTCGAACATGTGCCAGATCAGGCCGATAACGATGACGGCTTCCAGCATGGTGGGCACGATGACCAGCCCCATGCGCAGCAGCGTCTCCACGGCTTCCGTGCCGCGCTCAATCGCGCGGGTGACGCCCCCTGTCCGTCTGTCGAGATGGAATCGCAGGGAAAGGTCGTGCATGTGCTGGAAGCTGCTGAGCGCCGCATCCCGTGCAACGCGATACCGCACGGGCGCAAACACGGCATCACGCAGTTCGTTGAACGCGGAGGCCATCAGCCGCACAAGCCCATACCCGACGATGAGCATGACCGGCACGGTTGCGATGCTCACGGGAAGAGAAAGCTTGTCGATGACGCGGCTGTAAAACCATGGCACGGCAACCGTCGCCAGTTTCGCCGCAACAAGCAGCAGGGCAACGGCTGTCACACGCAGGCGGAGTTTGGGATCGTTACGCGGCCAAAGATAGGGCAGCAGACGGGACAGGGTGACGGCGACGGATTTATCCGAGGCCGTATTATTTTTCGGGGGCGGACTCATCGCCTCCGATGTGGCACGTCGCAGACGTTTTGCAACCCTGAAAGCCGGATAACGTGACCGTCGTGCAACATTGTCACACAGAACGCAGCCGCCTAAGGGTGAAAGACTGGAAATTTCAGCCAGAGCTTTTCGGATAGATCGTCATGCCCCTGCCTTCCCTGTTTTCCTCCCCTGTCGGACAAAACCCAAGGCGCTCATCATGAACGGTTTCATGCGTCATATCCGCGCCTGCAACACGGCGATATTGCCGGGACAACGACATGTGTTTCGTGTCGCAGGCGAGATTGTCGGCTATATCGATCCGCGCATTGCGACTGCGCTGAGTGACATGGGGCTGGCGAATGGGAACGAGTTTACGCTCGATGATCCTTCCCGTCTGGAAAGCATCGGAGCAGAGCTGGCGAGCATGGGCCTGTATCGCCCTCACGACGAATTGTTCGATGTGTGGGGCAAGGAGGGTGAGCCGCCACTGGGACGCATTGATCGTGGCGCCCTGCCCCTGTTTGGTTTCATTGGTGTCGGCGTCCATCTCAACGGACTGGTCCGCAAGGAAGATGGGCAGCATCTCTGGATAGGCCGCCGCGCGCGCGACAAGCGTCTTGATCCGGGCAAGCTGGATCATCTGGTTGCGGGCGGTGTGCCTGCGGGTCTCACACCGGAGCAGGCCATCATCAAGGAGGCGGAAGAAGAAGCCAGCCTGTCGCCAGATGTGATCCGGGACAATGCCAGACAGGTGGGAGTCATTCAGTACGCGCTCGATCGGCCTGAAGGGCTGAGGCGCGACCGCCTCATCTGTTATGATCTGCAACTCCCTGACAGCTTTCAGCCCATTCCCGCTGATGGCGAGGTTGAAGAATTCCTGCTGCTGCCCATCGCGGAAGTCTTTCAACTCGTAAAGAATACCGACGAGTTCAAGTTCAACGTCAATCTCGTGCTGATCGACCTGTTTCTTCGTGAAAGCCTGATCGATCCACATTCATCGGAAGGTCGGGCCTTACGGCAGGCATTACTGGGTTCAGAAAACGCACAAGCAGTTCCGTGAAATATGGGACTGTCGGGTCGATGATCTGCGTTGCAACCTTCTTTTCAGGATGCACCGCAGAGCAGTCCCCATCCCTGCGCCCTGCCCTTTGTGACGCTTTGAAAGCGCCCTCAACGGTACAAGTGACGCTGATGTTCGGTCTCAAGCGGCCCGATGGATCACCAATCACCAAAGAGGAATGGCAGGAATTCATGCGTAAAAACGTCACGCCGCGTTTTCCTGACGGGCTGACGATTGTTTCTGCGTCCGGACAATGGCGTGATCCACAAACCGGCCTTATCACCGAGGAACCATCGCAACTGGTCTGGATTGTTTCGCAGCAAACAGAAGGATTGGCCACACGGATAGAAGCGATCCGAACGGCCTACAAAACCCGATTCAAACAGCAGTCGGTGGGTGTCAGCATGGTATCGGGATGCGCGACGTTCTGACGCGGAGCATCACAACCCGTTATAGGTGAGAATTAGGAATCTTCCGAATTGCTTGCGGCTCACGGCTGGGCCAAATGTCCGTAACACGGCGTCTTCGTCAAACAGTTCAGAGGGCCTCGGGACAACTACAAAAAACGGCCGACCTTTCAGCACGCCGAAGCTGATGCGCTTATGGATATGCGTGAAAAGGGACAGCTTTCCTGATGCATCCGTCCCGACCGGCATTACAGTGAGATGCCCCCCTCTCTCTGCTTCAAGAATACCGGACATATTCCAACTACTGATGCCTATTGAAGGCTCTTCCCGCAGCAAAAAGTCCGACAGAGCCATATTTTCTCCAGACAGAAATCCGGGAGCCGGGCGGCCAATCCGGCCATAATCAGCAATGACTGTCATTGCCAACGCCAACATGGCGACAGAGACAGCCGCAGGCTTTCTGGCGCCCATCAACGATGCTGCAATGCTGAAACACGCCCAGAAAGGAAACAGATAGCGGACAGTTGCGATCGAAAATCCTTCTGTCGTCAAACGGTCGCTCACAAGCATGCTTGCGATATTTGCTCCTCCTGCAAGCAACAGGAACAGGACAAACGGATCTGATGGTGAAACCGTTTCCTGACGACCCTTGCGAAAGATCTGCACCAGAACAATGCCGCAGATGCCCAGCAGCACCAGACGAGCAAGTTGGGGCAGACTATCGGCAAGCTGCAGGCCAGAGGGGTCAGCACCAAAGGCAAGCAAGATATCGCGCAGAACCAGTGAACTGGTTGCCCCCACGTCGTTCCAGGCAACAAAACGGGGAAGCAGTGGCACCGTCACGAAACCACCTGTGACCTTGTTGAGCGCCAATGTCAGAGGAGCGAGAATCCCTGCGACTAGCGTTATCAGCACAAGAGTAAGCAGCCGTTTCGGCGAGGAGACCGACCTTTTTAATCCGATAGCGCAGCCTAGCAGAACAGGCAGCGTTCCACTCACCTGAAGCAGTGGATCACCGATTATGCCCAGCCATAAAAGAAGTCCGCTTGCCATGAGATGACGCCGCAGTCCGTTCTCTAGGAAACGTGCCGCGTGATGAAGCGCCCATAGGTTATAAAGAACCGTGCCAAGATGAATGGCTGACATCGTCACGAAATAGGCCGTCGCTGTCGTCAGCAAGGGGACGCCAAACAACGCAAGCACCAGCAGACTGCCACCCAGACACAGACGTCGCTCCGGAAGACGCAGGCGGACGAGCGCCAACGCCGAGGCCACCAGAGCCGTCCACATGAGTGCAGGCTGTAATTCCAGAAGAAAAGGACTGATCTCCGCGTGCCCCACCGCGCGGGCAATCAGCGAAAGAAACGCAGAAAGCGCCACATCCGATGTCCAGAAGTCCGGTGGCGTCAGAACCCAGTCGTGCAGCCGCCAGTTTCCGTGCGCCACATCGACGCCAGCGAAAAAATAGGAGGTCTGGTCAGTCGTGCGTTCCCAGAACCAGCAAGCATGAAACGCCACGGCACAAAAAAGCACCGCCAGAACAGTCCAGCCCATTATGCGCCATGGAAAAAGACGCATGCACCGGCCGACAAAACGCGCACTGTCGGCCGGAAGCTTACGCGCTGGATTTCCTGTCATATGACCAGAATTAAGGGACGAGGACGGTCGCCGTCGCCGTGCAGGCGATCCCTTCCTCACGCCCCGTAAAGCCCAGTCGCTCGGACGTAGTGGCTTTCACCGAAATCCGATCGACATCGACCTGAAGCAATGAGGCCAGACGTTCGCGCATCGCCTGTGCGTGCGGGCCGATCTTCGGGCGCTCACAGATCAGGGTCAGATCGGCGTTGACCAGCATGCCCCCCTTCTTGCGGATCAGTTCACCCGCATGGACAAGGAAGCGGGCGCTATCGGCGTCCTTCCACTCGTTCTTACTGGGTGGGAAGTGACGACCAATATCCCCTTCGGCCAACGCACCGTAAATGGCGTCGCAGAGCGCATGGATGCCGACATCCGCGTCCGAATGACCGGCAAGGCCGCGATCGTACGGGATATTGATACCGCACATGATAAGCGGACGGCCTTCCTCAAAGGCGTGGACATCGTAGCCGAAGCCGGTGCGGGGAAGCAGGGTGGGGCCAATCAGGCGTTCGAGGCGCACCAGATCCTCCTCATAGGTCAGCTTGATGTTGTCTTCGGAACCGGGTGTGAGCGCCACGCTGAAACCGGCGGATTCGAGCAGCAGGGCGTCGTCAGTGGCCGTGGAATCGCCGGATGTTTCAGCAGCACGATGCAAGTCGAGCAGAATGGTGAAACGGAAGCCCTGCGGCGTCTGGGCACGGAACAGATCCTTGCGCGACACTGTGTCCGTGATAACGCCACCTTCGCCACGCTTGAGCGTATCAGCGACCGGCACAGCCGGAATGGCACCCGGATGTTCTTCCAGCGCCTTGAGCACACCTTCGATCACGGAGGCGGTCACATAGGGCCGAGCACCGTCATGCACCAGCACGACGTCGGGCCGCTCGGATTCTGGCAGGGCGGCCAGCGCCTCGAGACCCGCACGGACACTGTCCTGACGCTCCTTGCCACCCGCGACAGGCGACAGGGTCGTCATGCCGTCCAGCGCTTCGGTCAGCGATGCGACATCACCGACGGGCTGGATCAGCGCGACATGAGGGGCCAGCGCCTCGGCGGCATGGCGAATGACAGGGCGACCGGCAAGCGAGATGAACTGCTTGGCGGTGGTGGAGCCGGTTGCGGCGGCGTAACGGCTGCCGGTCCCGGCCGCGAGAAGAATGGCGGCGACACGCATGATGGCGCAGGAATGGGCGGAGGCGCGGCGCACGTCAAGCCGGGAGTTTCATCGAAAGCGAACTGCTGCCGTGTCAGAGATGCGCACCCAATGTCACCGCATAACGCAGACCCTCTTCCGAACAGCGGGAAATATATCGGAGATCGGCACGCGACGCGGCGGCGACCTCCGCCGCCAGAGGCAAATCGATATAGGCTTCTGCGGCCGCCTGCGCGAAACGCCACCCCTCGGAAACAACGGGGCTGATCGTACCGTGCTCCTTGACGTAATCGAAAAGAATCTCCCGATTCTGCTTTCGGGTGGTGAGCAGCACATGATCCGCTCCCGTGCCGGGGAAATGACCACCCCCAAATGCCCGATAATTGTTCGTGACAATGACAAAATCCTGTCCGGGCTTCACAAGAACCCCATCCAGTCGCAGATCCCTGATCCGGTGGGCCTCTGGAGAAATGAGCATTCCCTGTGGCGAATAACGTCGGGGCTGCGTCACATCGACGGTATAGGTCAGAGGACCGGAGAGAGAACCGCCATCAATTTCGTCAAAAGTGTAAACAGGACAGTGGGGATCGAGCAGAGGCAGATCTTGCGGCGCATCGACTTTGTTGAAGATCGCCACAGCCCGCTCCAGCCACTCGTGCAATTCAGCACCAGTGCAGCGCACGATGCTTAGCGTATTGGCGAACGGATAGATGCAGGCCAGATTCCGAACCGTGAGCGGCCCTTGCGGAATATCGACAAACATATCCGTCGCCATGCAGCCCGCATGAAACGGCGAAGCAGCAGAAAGCAGTGGGATACCTGACCACGAGCTGCGTTCCTGAATGGCGGACGCAAAAGACAGTTGCGCCGCGTTGACAAGGGAAAGGCACGGGTCCGGCCCCAGAAACGTGAACCAGTTTTGCAAAGGCGCGGATGTGCGACCAAGCGCTTCATCCATCCATGAGACGGTCGCCTCATGCTCGGGGCGGACGATCTCTACGATCATTCGATCTTCGGGCGCTGGCGCCCCGTTGTCAGGACAGACCGGACGCACATCCGTCTGAAAATTTTCGCATATCCAGCCGGTAGCCGTGTTGCGCAAAGTCAGATCGATCACACCGAGATGGCTGCCCCAAAAACCGGGCATCACGGCCGGCTTGCCATGCAGGCATCCTTCCCTGTCATTCACGCCTGACAGATTCTCATGCCCCGGCCCGGGAAAAACGTGGTGTGTATGACCGAGCAGTAGCACATCGATTTCGGAAAGTTCAGCCAGATAGAGAGCCGCGTTTTCCTCTCCTCCGCGGCGCTCTGCCGCTGATATGCCGCAATGACACAGAGCGATCAGCAGGTCACACTGCGCCCGCACCTCCGGCAGAACGGTACGCGCAGCCTCCACCATATCGGTTACAATCAGTTGGTCGGTGAGATAGAGCGCGTCCCACACCATGATCTGCGGTGGAAGGAAAGCAACAACACCGATCCTGATGGACTGTATCGTCCCGTTTTCATCAACCATCGCCCGTTTCAGAATGGTTGATCGCAGCGCAAACGGTCTGCCGTCCATCCATGTCACATTGCTGCACACAACGGGAAAATCGGCTTTTGTCAGGGCGCTCTGAAGAAAGGGTAGACCATAATTGAATTCGTGATTACCCAGCGCGACGGCATCATAACCAAGGCTGTTCATGGCCCGGATCATCGGGTGTGCGTCGGCGTCTTTCGCACGGGACGCCACGAAATCGCCCATTGGCGATCCCTGAAATGCGTCACCGTTGTCAAAAAGCAGGCTGTTGGTCGATTCTTCCCGAGCCTGATGGATGAGTGAAGCAACGCGGCTCAATCCATGCCGCGGTTCTTCCTGCCCCCTGTAGTAATCCCATCCACAAAGGAACATGTGGAGGTCGGACGTCTCCATGATGCGCAACCGTAAGAGGGCACCCTGAGTTACCGCGTTTGTCTCCACATTGACTCCGTGTCGTTCCGTAACGTCATTCCATTACACGAGAGTGTTATGTCTGAATGAAGATTCTGCAAAACGTTCCAGAGAATCAGACCTCTGCTTCCATCAGGATACGCTTCACATCTCCAGCCCACGGCCCATTATAGCGTTCAAGCCACCGCTCTGCCTGTGTCGGCGCGCCTACCGCGAGCGCCTGAAGTGGTGCGAGGAAAATGGTTTCGTCCCGGTCCAGTTCATCACGAACATTACGGGCACGCAGCCCTTGCGTCGCGATTTCCACCATCCGCGACGCCAGATCACGGACCGTTCCCGAACCGAAAGGTGTGTTGAGCGCCCGCGCCGGAACGTCTCCCCTCAGAACGCGATATTCGTCCCAACTATTTTCACGCACCAGCTTCTCGGCTGCCGCCAGAGCCGCGTCGTCATAAAGAAGCCCAACCCACAGAGCCGACTGAGCCAGCATCATCTCGGCTGAACCTGCATCCGCTCCCCGCATTTCGAGAAAGCGTTTGAGGCGAACGTCGGGGAAGAGCGTGGTCAGATGATCTTCAAAATCACCAATGGTCGGGGTCAGCCCCTCGAGGCCGTCCTGACGATCACCGGCCATCCACGCCCGGAAAGAACGGCCGGACACATCAATAAGGCGCTCATTCCGCACAACGAAATACATCGGGACATCGAGCGCCCATTCGACATATTTCTCAAAACCGAAATCATCCTCAAAACAGACGGCGGGCATGCCTGAACGCGCATTGTCGGTGTCCGTCCAGACACGCGCGCGGTTGGAAAGCCAGCCATTCGGCTTGCCTTCATAAAAAGGCGAATTCGCGAAAAGTGCGGTCGCCACGGGCTGAAGCGCCAGTGAGACCCGCATCTTGCGGACCATGTCACTTTCAGAAGCAAAATCCAGATTCACCTGCACCGTGCACGTGCGCTGCATCATATCGAGACCCATCGTGCCAACTTTCGGCATATAGGACCGCATGATGGCGTAGCGACTTTTCGGCATCCACGGCAGGTCTGCGCGTGTCGCAAATGGGTGGAATCCAAGCGGAGCAAAACCCAGCCCCAATGGCTGCGCGGCCTTGCGAGTGGCTTCGAAATGGCGCTCAAGCTCTTCGGCTGCCTCGTGAAGGCTGATGAGCGGAGCCCCCGAAAGCTCGAACTGCCCGGCGGGTTCAAGAGAAATGGCGCCTCCCTTGTTGGAGCCTTCGCCTTTCAGCCCAATCAAGGCCGGACCGTCGGTAATCGGGGTCCAGTCGCCTTCCGCCTCTACGTTGCCAAGAAGTGCGCCAATGCCGTTATGGTCATAGTCGGGCGAAGTAAAAGCAGGTCGCTGAGCCGTCGCTGCGTCCGGACGCACAAAACCAAATTTCTCGTGCTCGGTGCCGATGCGCCAGAACTCACGCGGTTTGTTGCCGGATTCCAGCACATCCACCAGGTCACGGATCGAATGGATAGGACGCGCATCCTGCTCAGCGGGATTGGACATCGGGCTTCAGTTTTCCCTACACGGCAGCGGCCCTCGAAGAGCGGACATAAATCCGCCCTTTAAGGGCACCACGACCTCAGACGTTTCGAAGCTGGGAATCGAACAGGGCAAGCCCGGCGGCGACCGCAGTCTCGGCGCGCAGAACCCTGTTTCCCAGAGTGATGGGTGTAACAAAGGGTCGGGCAAGCGTAACGTCAAGCTCCGCCGGGCTGAATCCCCCTTCAGGCCCGATCAGAAGACCATCGCCCGCCTGTGCGCCCGCGAATGTGCCACGCGCCCCACTTTCGGCGGTTTTCCGCGACTCATGCATTTCAGCAAGTCGTTCTACAGCCATAAAAAGACGATTTCCGGCAGGCCATGCCCCCAGAAATTCGGTCAGTCGCTGTGGCGTCTCGATGACGGGTACAGCAAGGCGTTCACACTGCTCCGTTGCTTCGGTCGCAATCGATTCGAGACGATCTTCGTTGACCCTCTGCCCTACGGTCCGCTCCGTGATCAGGGGGACAAACCGGGTGACCCCCAATTCCGTCCCCATACGAATGACGAGATCCGTGGCATCCCGTTTCAAAAGCGCGAAGGCAAGCACCGCACCGTATTCCGGTTCGGGAACTCGCAGCCGCTCAATAAGTGTGAACTGCCCCTTGTCCTTCCTGACAGAGGCGATGCGAGCCAGCCACTCCCCATCCCGCTCATTGAAAATGCGGACTTCATCGCCTTCGCCGCGCCGCAGAACGAGTCCCAGATACCGCGCCTGATCGGGCATCATGGGAATGGTGACATCCGGGCCGCACGCCGTCTCCGGATAAAGATACAGACGCGGCAATGTGTGATGAGCAGACATGAGCCGGAGAACTTTCGAACGATCTGGTGACAGCAGGCAGGATCACGGCACGCAGGGCATTGACCGGAATGGTCTGCGTCCGCATCAATCAGCGCGGTTTCGGCGGGAAAGGCCCGCCGGTCAAGTCCAGTCCGGAGAGAGCAGCAGTGTCAGGCACATCCACCCCGCATACGGATATCCGCAGTACCGGGTGGATCTCACATCTCCCAGCCCCACTCCGCCCCTACGCCCTTTTGGCCCGCCTCGACCGGCCGATCGGCACATGGCTCCTTTTTCTTCCCGGAGCATGGGGCATTCTTCTTGCGGAGCCTCATGGTGGAGTTCCTCCGCTCGAACGCGTGCGCCTTCTTGTATTGTTCGCCATTGGTAGTCTGGTCATGCGTTCCGCAGGCTGTGTCGTTAATGACATGTGGGACCGGGACATTGACCGACAGGTGGCTCGGACTGCCGCGCGTCCCCTCGCCGCTGGCACGCTTCGGATGCGGCACGCGGCGATTTTCCTGATTGTCCTGCTGGCAATCGGCTTCACCATTCTGCTGCAACTCAACACGACAGCGCAGATACTGGGTGCCAGCTCTCTTATTCTGGTAGGGCTGTATCCACTCGCCAAACGTTTCACCTGGTGGCCGCAACTGGTGATGGGTTTCACCTTCGGTTTCGGCGCGCCCATGGGATACGCCGCCGTTACAGGCTTCTGTGACCGCGTCCAGCTCACTCTTTATGCGGCCACCATCTTCTGGCAGCTCGGTTTCGATACCATCTATGGCTTTCAGGATATGGAAGATGATGCGCGGATTGGCGTGAAATCCACTTCACGCCTCTGGCAGGGACAAGCGCGCACCTTCGTAGGAGCCTGTTACACGATGAGCGGACTGGCTCTTCTCCTCGCAGGCTATCTCGCCCGGACCGGCATCGGTTTCTATCCAGCGGCGCTCCTCTGCGTCGGCTGGCTTCTTTGGCAGGCTTCAACAGTCAATCCACAGAAACCGGAGCTTTGTCTCGCACAATTCCGTGCAAACCGGGGCATTGGAATAGGAGTCGCCCTAGCTTGCCTGCTGGGTCTCATGACATGAGACACGAAAATGACGATTCTGGAAAAAATATGGCGATCTGACCGACTGCTCGGCTTTTTCAGAGGCAGTTCGAGAGTTCCATGCGAAGTCGTTATTTTTTATTGTTTTTTACATAAAAAAGTAACGACTTCCGATCCAGTAAAAATGACGACCAAATAAGTCTGATATTTCAACATTCTACAAAATCATCACGCTTTTCAGACCTGACTATCAGACTAAAAC
>NZ_JBDNXK010000048.1:0-27497 GCF_047721705.1 Acetobacter sp.
GTCTATTTCTGTTTTGAGATGACGAAAATTATTTGGATAGATGGCCGGCAGGTATTGCGTCTATACCCAGTCTTGATTATTTCAGTAAGCGACCATCACGGTTTGGAAGTTTTTCCACTAAAATGCGCGCTGAATTCGTTGGAGTGTAACGGAGTTTATCATGTCGGAAAATAAAACCATTTCGCCTCTTCTCGAACTGACAGCGCAGATTGTTTCGGCTTACGTTTCCAATAATAGTTTTTCCTCGGAAGCTTTGCCTGGTCTGGTGCGGGAAGTTTATACCTCGTTGGAAAATGCAGGTCAGGCGGCGCCTGAGCCTGAAAAGCTCCAGCCTGCCGTGCCGATCAAGCGCTCTGTATTTCCCGATTACATTGTCTGTCTTGAAGATGGCAAGAAACTGAAGATGCTGAAGCGTCATCTGCAAAGCGCGTATGGCATGACGCCGGACCAGTATCGTGAGCGGTGGAACCTGCCTGTCGACTACCCCATGGTCGCCCCCAACTATGCAGAACGTCGTTCCACGCTGGCACGCGAAATCGGTCTGGGCCGCAAGATCAGTGCTTCCAGTGCCGCTGCTGAGAGTGAAGAAAGTGGTAGCGGGAACGGCGGCCGTCGCCGTGGTCGCAAGGCTCAGTAATAACTCTTCAGTGATGAAGAGTGTGGCATGATCTCAATCCGGAAGGGATCATGCCCGCCGTGATGTGTGGAAAGTCGTTCCCACATCCCGGCCGGAGAAGAAAACATAGGATATCATGACTTCTGTGGACGAGACTGTCGCTCAGTCTGAGCAAAGACGGAGATTGAACCGCTGGCGTATCGGAGCAATGGGCGCCGTCAGTGCGGCATTTCTGGTGGCAGCCGCTGCAGGTAAAGGTGGTGAAAAGCCGTCATGGATGGGTGGTGCTCCGAAAAATGTCCCCCATCTCGTTGCGCTTAAAGTCCATGGAATGATTGGCGGCGATGTTTCTCGCTGGACAAAGGCCGTAGAGGAAGCTGGAAAAGACAAGTTCGTCAAAGGACTGCTTCTTGACGTTGACAGCCCGGGTGGCGCTGTCACGGGCGGCGAAGAGTTACATGACGCCCTGGAGCGTTTTGCCAGCACAAAACCCCTTGTGACGACGATGGGAGGCATGGGCGCTTCTGCGGGGTATATGATCGCGTTGCCCTCTAGGCGAATTTTCGCTGAACGCAGCACCCTGACAGGCTCTATTGGCGTTCTCATGGAAGCGCCGGAAGCTTCCGGATTGCTGGGAAAGATTGGTGTCAACGTTCAGGAACTGGTTTCCGGACCGATGAAGGGACAGCCATCCCTGACCCGACCGATTTCTCCTGAAGGTCGCGTCATGCTGCAGGGAGTGGTGAGTAACCTGTATGATCAGTTTGTCGCTATGGTGGTTTCGGGACGCCATATGCCTGATGCGAAGGTGCGTTCGCTGGCTGATGGGCGACCATATACAGGGGAGCAGGCTCTGAAATTGGGGCTGATTGACGCTGTGGGTGGTCACAATGAGGCTCAGGCGTGGTTGACCAAGGCTGCTGGTGTGTCTGGTGCGGTTAAAGTCACGGAGATCGGCACCGAAAAAAAATCATTCGACTGGCGTAAAAAGATTTTTGGCTGGTTTGGTGGTACGGTCATGTCGTTGTTCGGTCTTGGAATGGACAAAATTTCGCCTCAATCGCTTGTAGGCATTGACGGCGCTGTTTCGATCTGGAAACCTTAGATCCCGGCGGGGAGACGCGATGACCAGATCCGAACTTGTCGCTGAGATCGCTTCAGCGAATCCACATCTATTGCTTAAAGACGTCGAATTGATCGTTTACACGATCTTTGACGAGCTATCAGAGGCGCTTGCCCGCGGAGATCGTATAGAACTTCGTGGATTTGGCGCTTTTATCGTGAAAAAACGCAATGCCCGTGCGGGCCGTAACCCGCGCACGGGTGAGACTGTATCGGTTGATGAAAAGGTCGTCCCTTTCTTCAAGGCAGGGAAGGAATTGCGCGAACGTGTAAATGGCGTGAGCGGGGAAGACGCGTAACCCTCTCTGTTTGCAAGAAAAAACACCATAGGGCGGATGAGTTAATCTTCTTGTCTGTTCGAGGATGATGCTTTAGTTTTTGTCTCGGAAGCGTTTGAGGCGAAAGTCGATTGATCGGGCATTGTTCTGTTATGGTTTTCGCGCGCTTCTGTTTGAGCCAGCCGAATAAAACAATAGCAAAACGGCTTCTGTTGTTAGCGACAATGGGGTGGTTGTTCTGCGTGGGTAGTGCTCCCGAAGCACGCGCCATTCTTGCTAAAAATAGCCATACAGCTCACGCTGCTTCGTCTTCTCATTCCCAGACTGTGTCGTCTAAGCGCAAGATGAAATTGCGGGGCTGCCTCTCGGGTGGGCCGGTTATCGCCATGCATGGTCGGAAGCTGGGAGCGATTGGCGCTCATGGTCGGCTCCTCGCGCCCGTTGGTCGCGCTATCTATTATACAGATGGGCATCGGCCCTGCATTCCGGGAAAACATGTCAAACGACGTGGTTAATGCCCTCGCCTGATATGTTTTTCTTCTGTTAAGGTTATGGCAACAAAGGCGCCAGATGCCCTCCCGGGTTAGGGCGTCAGGGTATGCAACAGGGATTCTCATGGCTGATATTGATAACCGGAAACAGAAAAATGAGGCGCACGGGACGACAATTGTGCCTGTCATTCTTTCCGGAGGGTCGGGGACACGTTTGTGGCCAATGTCCCGCGCAAGCTTTCCCAAGCAGCTATGGCCTCTGCTGAGCGCTCAGTCGCTTTTGCAGGAAACGGCTTTGAGGGCACATGAAGTCAGTCTCGCCGCCCCGGTCGTAGTCTGTAATGAAGAGCATCGCTTTCTGATTGCCGAACAGCTTCGTGAAGCCGGCATCGAATCTCCCAAAATTCTTCTGGAGCCAGTAGGACGCAATTCAGCGCCAGCGATTGCAGCGGCGGCCCTTCTGGTGGCGGAAACCGATCCGAAAGCCGTGCTTTGGCTGATGGCGGCCGATGCTGCGATGACAAAGCCGGACGCGCTACAGGCTGCGATGCAGAGTGCGGCGAGTGGTGCTGAAAAAGGGCTGGTGGTGACGTTCGGCATGAAGCCGACCCGTCCGGAAACCGGATATGGTTATATCGAAGTAGGACAACCGGTTCCGGGCCTTGAGGGTGTGAAGACTGTCAAAGCCTTCCGCGAGAAGCCGGATCTGGCACAGGCGGAGCAGTTCCTGAAAGCTGGAGATTATCTCTGGAATTCGGGCATGTTCGTTTTCACGGCAGAAACACTGATTCGGGAAATGGATCAGCATGCTCCCGATGTCATGGAAGGCGTGAGAGCTGCCGTTGCTGCGCGTAAAAGCGATCTGTTCTTCGAGCGTCTTGGGGTTGAAGAGTTCCGAGGCGTGCCGGATATCTCTATTGACTACGCGGTGGCTGAACGCAGCAGCAATGTCGCCGTCGTTCCAGCCGATCTTGGCTGGTCCGACGTCGGAAGCTGGGATGCTCTGTGGGATATCAGCAACAAGGACGCGGACGGCAATGTCGCGGTTGGCGATGTTCTGATTGAAGACAGCCATAACAGCTATGTCCGCTCAGAAAAATATCTGACCGCCGTTGCTGGCGTGGATGATCTGGTCGTCGTGACGACCGATGATGCGGTGCTGGTGACGCATCGCGATCGGGCGCAGGACGTCAAGAAGATCGTTGATCGCCTGAAGAAGCAGAAGCGTCCGGAAGCGGCGACACATAATCGGTGTTATCGTCCGTGGGGTTTCTATGAAAGCCTCATCCAGAATGACCGTTTCCAGGTGAAGCGTATTGTGGTGCAACCGGGTCAGAAACTGTCTCTGCAAAAGCATTTCCACCGCGCTGAACATTGGATTGTTGTCGGTGGTGTTGCTCTTGTGACGCGCGATGCCGATCATGTTCTGGTGCGTGAGAACGAGAGCATCTATCTGCCACAGGGTTGCGTGCACCGCATGGAAAACCCCGGCAAGATTCCTCTGACACTGATTGAAGTGCAGACAGGAGCCTATCTTGGTGAAGACGACATCGTGCGTCTTGAAGATACCTACAACCGGTCCTGAACAGAAAAAGGCGGGAGAATTTTCTCCCGCCCTTGAATAACAACAGCTTTTATAAAGAGCGCGCTCTTAAGAACGAAGCCCCAGTTCGCTGGTCAGGAAGTCGCGGAATACCGCCACACGCTTCGAACTGCGCAGTTCTTCCGGATACACGAAGAACGCTTCCACTTTGGGTGGTTCCACGCCGGGGAGCAGTTTGACCAGATCTGGGTACTCGGCAACCGCATAGCCCGGCACCGACCCAATGCCGAGACCGGCTGAAATGGCGTCGGCCATGGCGACCATGCTGTTCACTTCCAGCCGCGCAGCCCGTCGGTTTCCTTCCGGAAGCCCGGCTTCGAGCAGCCAGTTGATATGCGGCACAGGCGGATGATAGCCGCCGAACGCCACCAGATCATATTTGGAAAGATCGTCGAGAGACGTTGGCTGTCCAAACTGCTCAATGAAGCGTGGGGATGCAAAGACAGGAAGCGAGAAATCCGCGAGATGCCGCTGGATCAGATCCGGTTGTCTCGGCGGATGCATCCGAACGGCAACATCAGCTTCACGCATGCCCAGATCGAGGTCGTTATCTTCCAGAATCAGCGTAATGGAAATATCCGGGTTCTGCTCCATGAAGCGGTGCAGACGCGGCATCAGCCAGCAACTGCCGAAACCCGTTGTGGTTGTGACGCGCAGCCGTCCGGCTGCTTTTTCCTTGCTTTCCGTCAGCAGTGTTTGCGTCATCTCAAGTTTTGAGAAGACTTCACGCACTGTCTGATTGAGAGTCTCGCCCTGTTCGGTCAGGATGAGACCACGCGCATGGCGATGGAAAAGCGGAACCTGAAGAACGTCTTCCAGTGCTGAAATCTGGCGTGAAACGGCAGACTGACTGAGATTCAGGACATCACCGGCATGGGTGAAAGAACCTGCTTCTGCAACTGCGTGGAAAATCCTGAGTTTATCCCAGTCCACCCTGATCTCCCTTGATCATGAATACAGGCGCATATTTCGGACTGATATGTACCTGATTGGTTTTGGTGAAGGAAATATGGCCGAGCGTCAAGTATTCCCCTCGATTACGTAACGATTCCGGCCAGATGTCTTTCTGCATCCAGAGCCGCCATGCAGCCGGTTCCGGCGGCGGTGACTGCCTGACGATACGTTTTGTCCTGCACGTCGCCTGCGGCGAACACGCCGGGCACTGAAGTGCGCGTCGTGCCGGGCTCCGTCACGATATAGCCTTCCGCGTCCAGCATGAGCTGATCGTGGAAAATTCCAGTGTTCGGAGCATGGCCGATAGCGATGAAAACACCGTCCACATCAAGCGTGCTCATGGTCTCGTTGAGCGTGTTCAGGAGTTTCACGCCGGTGACGGTCGGTGGCGTGCCGGAAGAAAGAATGTCGGCAACCACGGAGTTCCACACAACCGAGACCTTGGAATTGGCGAGCAGCCGGTCCTGAAGGATTTTTTCGGCGCGGAGAAAATCGCGACGATGGATGAGCGTGACGTGGTCAGCATGGTGCGTGAGGTAAAGTGCTTCTTCGACCGCTGTATTGCCTCCGCCGACGACAGCGACTTTCTTGCCCCGGAAAAAGAATCCATCGCATGTTGCGCAGGCGGAAACACCAGCGCCCTGAAGTGCCTTTTCGCTCGGAAGACCGAGCCACTTGGCCTGCGCGCCGGTGGCGATGATGACACTGCGGGCCATGTAGACATCGCCGCCGTCGAGAGTGACGCGGAAAGGCGCACCGCTGCGGAAATCCACTTCGGTCACGAGATCATAGAGAATCTCGGTGCCGACATGCTCCGCCTGGGCCGCCATCTGTTCCATAAGCCAGGGGCCCTGAATTGCTGTGGCGAAACCCGGATAATTCTCGACATCGGTGGTGATCATCAACTGGCCGCCGGGCTGCATTCCTGCAACGAGAACCGGTTTGAGGTTGGCGCGGGCGGCGTAGATGGCGGCCGTGTAACCAGCTGGTCCCGCGCCGATGATCAGAAGCTCGGTGGTATGTGTTGTGCTCATGGCGTGTCTTGCTCACGTCCCTTGCTGTCGGGCCAGTCAGGTGCAGGCGCGGTATTCCGTTCCAGCCGGTGAAGCCGATCTGCGTTCGTATGGTCCCGATATCATCCAGGAGCAATATTGCTGAAACATTTTTCATCTTGATGAGGGATGGGATGTGGGCTTTGGACAGGATTTGGCGTTCGTCTTATATGCAGCGTGACGCGGGGATGGAGAGGCTGGTGACTCAAGCGGAGCTCGATGTGGTGGATCGGCGTATTATCGCCACGCTGCAGGCGGATGGACGCATGACAAATGTGGAGCTGGCGCGGCGTATGGGCATTTCCGCTCCTCCCTGCCTGCGGCGTGTCCGGCGTCTGGAGGAGATGGGGGTCATCCGAGGCTATCATGCCGAGGTCGACCCGGACGCTCTTGGCTGGCCGATCTCGCTGTTTGCCGTCATTGGGCTGGAAAGCCAGAAAGAGTCCGTTCTGACGGCTTTCGAGGCCATGGTCTCATCATGGCCCGAGGCGCTGGAATGTCATATGATTCGCGGTGGCGGCGATTTTCTCGTCCGGCTGGCGGCGAAAAACACCACTCATGAAAACGAACTGACCCGGCGCCTGACCGAGGCTCCCCATGTGGCGCGGGTGCAGACTCTGCAAACAATTCGGACGACGCTTTCGCGCCTGCCCAGTCCGGACATGGGGCCGGAAGATCAAACTGCGTGACTATGTCTGTTGTGAAAAATCAGCCTGTTCGGACTGCAACCTCTTCGGTTTCCAGTGCGCGGACAGGCAACCCGGAAATTACGGTTGTCGTTCCCTGTTACCGTGAAGCGGCCAATGTGCGGCCCATGGTCGCCGCCCTGACGGTGGCTCTGGCAGGACGGGACTGGGAAGTCGTTTTTGTCGATGACAACTCTCCCGATGGCACGATCGATGTGGTGCGTGAGCTGGGGCTGACCAACTGGCGTGTGCGAGGGATTCTCCGCATTGGGCGACGCGGATTGTCCAGTGCCGTCATCGAGGGCGCACTTTCTTCATCGGCGACCTATATCGCGGTCATGGATGGCGATCTTCAGCACGATGAGACGCGTCTGGGTGAAATGATTGACGCGCTGGCGACGAATCAGTGCGATATTGCCGTTGGAAGCCGTCATGTTGAGGGTGGCGATAACGGTGGTCTGGCCAACGCATGGCGTCATGCGCTGTCGGACGGCGGCATCAGGCTGGCGCAGATGATTCTGCCGGTAAAGCTTGGCGACCCGATGAGCGGATTTTTTGCGCTGAAACGCACGACGTTCGTGAGCATCGCGCCGAGATTGTCCGGAGCAGGCTTCAAGATCCTGATGGATCTCATTCTTTCGGCTCCGGGGAAAATCCGGGTGCGGGAAATTGCCTGCACGTTCAAGCCCCGTCTGGCAGGCGAAAGCAAACTCGACATCATGGTCATGCTCCAGTTCCTCGGACTGATGCTGGACAAGATGTTTCATGGCTGGCTGCCGATCCGGTTTCTGGTCTTCGCCTTTGTGGGGGCGATCGGTGTGGTGGTGAATATCGGTGTGATGAATCTGTTGCGGTTCACGGGCGCGGATTTCACCCTGTCACAGACCATTGGCACTTTCGTAGCCATGCTGGTGAATTTCTGGCTCGACAACACATTGACCTATCGCGACAGACGCCTGAAAGGGGCCTCGCTCTACGGTGGGCTGCTTCTGTTCGTTCTCATGTGCTCAGTCGGTGCATGGGCGAATATCGGCATCGCGCAGATATTCCGGCAGGATGGCCAGACGTTCGATCGGGCCAGTGCGGCGGGAGCAGTCGTCGGGGTGGTGTGGAATTATGCCGTGTCCTCCACACTCATCTGGCGCAGACCGTAAGATCTTCACGTGGCGGGCAGGTCTGATCGCATCGCACTGTATGGTCTACTTGTTCTGACCCTGTTCCGGCTCGTCATGGCGGGCTGGATGCCAGTGACGCCGGACGAAGCTTATTACTGGACGTGGTCGCGCCATCTACAGCCGAGTTATCTCGATCATCCGCCGATGGTGGCGTTGTGGATCTGGCTGGGTACGGCTTTTTTCGGCGATACGGCGTTCGGAATCCGCGTGCTGGGGCCGCTGGCTGCTGCCGTCGGGACAGTGCTCGTCGTGAAGGCGTGCCGGATACTGATGCGGTATCGGGGCGAGACAACACAGCAAGCTGTTTCCCTTTCTCTGGTTGCCGGGATTCTACTGAACGCCATGCTGGCTGTGGCCACGGGCACACTGCTGATGACGCCGGATACGCCGCTGCTGTTCTTTATGGCTGTCTTTCTGTGGGCTGCGGCCTGTCTGCTTTACAGTCAGAGACCGGCTTGGTGGCTGGTCATCGGGCTGTGCGCGGGACTGGGTTTCGACAGCAAATATACCATGGTGTTGCCGGTGGCCGGTCTGGGGCTGTGGTGTCTGTGTACCGCTGCAAGAAGACGCACCCTGCTTACGCTCTGGCCGTGGATGGGGCTGGGTCTCACGGCTCTGCTTTCCCTGCCAGTGGTCTGGTGGAATGCGCATCATGGATGGGCGAGTTTCATCCGGCAGGGCGGTCGGACGGGAGAATGGCATCCGACAAAGGCCTTTGGCTATTTTGGTGAATTGCTTGGTGGTCAGATCGGTCTGCTCACACCGGGGATTTTTTTGCTTGCCGTGATGGCCTGCGTAAGTGCCATTCGCCGTCGGGATGCGGTGGACGGTCTCCTGCTGTGCCTGATCGGCGTGCCATGTCTTGTATTTGCGCAGCATGCGCTGGGAGATCGCGTTCAGCCGAACTGGCCGGTGATCGTTTATCCGGCTCTGGCCATTCTCGTTGCCATCAGCGGTCTGAAAGGATGGAAGGCCGCGTCGGCACTTGGATACGGTCTTTCCATCCTGGCGATACTACAGGCCGCGACGGGGTTGCTGCCTCTGAACCGTCATGTTGACGTCTCCCTGCGACAGGGCGGTGGATGGGATAAGTTCGCTCGCAACATTGCGACCCGCGCGCACGGTGCTTCTCTGGTGCTGTCCGATGAATACGGTCTCGCCTCCGAGCTCGCTTTTCATCTTGAGGGGGAGCCCGTGGCCGGAGCTGAGCCGCGCTGGGAACTGTTCGATTTTCCTCAGGCCGGATGCCGGGAAGGATGGGCATTACTGGTTCATAATGCCCGGCGCTCTTTCACACCGGGCACACCGTGGGGTGAAAGAGCGCAGCCTATGGGCGAAGTCGTGCGTGAGAGAGGCGGACGGGAAGCTGAGCGCTATGGGCTTTATCGCGTGGCGTGTCCGCTTTCACGAGTCCCGGCGGCGTGGTTGCGCATACTGCCGTCTCCACGGTCGAAATAATATTGAAATAGCTGCCGTTTTCCGCCGCGTTAAGGCTGTTTTAAGCCCATTCCGCCAGCATGGTGCGAAGGGTGGAGAAGGCAGATGTCGCGCAAAAATGGAGACAATAAGCCGCGAATCATCGTCATAAGACGAGGAGGGGGCGGCGAAGAAGGTCATCACGGTGGCGCGTGGAAGATTGCTTACGCCGACTTCGTGACCGCCATGATGGCGTTCTTTCTGGTCATGTGGCTGATCAACGCCACGACGGAGCAGAGGCGCCGCGGTATCGCCAACTTCTTCAACCCGATGGCGACACATGGCGTCGCAGCAGCACAGGCACTGTCCGAGCCCGGCACATCCGGTTCGCCCGCGCGTGGCGAAAAGGAGCAGGAATCGCAGCCCAAAATGGAAGGGATGCTTGATCGCCCCGTCGCGCTTGTGAAGCAGAAAGATCCAAGCATGATTTCACCGGGAGTCGGGCCGGGTGCTGGCGGCTCCCCCGGAAAAAGTGGTGGTTTTGGCCCGGATATCGCCACAATGGCGGGACGGCATACGGCGGGTGCCGGAGACGATACGCTGCGAAAGGGGCTGCTGAGCACGCCCCAGGAGGCTTTTCCGGAACGCAGTATGGGGCGTGTGGTCATGGTGCCTCCGAGAATGGCGCGGATCGTGCCGATTGGGGGCGAAAACAGTGGCAATACGGCTTCCTTGGGAGACGGCGGGGATGCGGTTCGGCAGGAAGAGGCCGCGTTGCAGAAGGATGCGCAGCAGCTGAAAAATGCCATTGCGCATGATCCTGAGGCACAGGATCTCAGCTCTCAGGTGTCGGTCGGTGTCGTGCCGGAAGGATTGAGAATCCAGCTTTCGGAAAGTGATCGCGTATCGATGTTCGAAACGGGTTCGGCCCAATTGAACGCCCGCGCCACGCATCTCCTCAAATTGCTGGCCCCCTATCTTATTTCGATGCCGCAGAATCTTTCCATCTACGGTTACACGGATGGTGCTCTCTACAAGCGGAAGGGTGCCTCCAACTGGACCCTGTCTTCGGCGCGCGCAGATGCTGCCCGGGCGGTTTTGTCGGAAGAGGGCTTCCCTGAGCAGAGACTGCTGGAAGTATCCGGTCGTGGCTCACGTGATCTGGCCGTTCCCGATGATCCCGGTGCCGCAGCCAACAGGCGTGTCGTGCTCGTCTTGCACCGTGATCATGAGGTCAAGCTTCCAGACAGTCCGGATGGTCAGGCCGCCAGCGCAGATACGCAGATGCCCGCTGGCAATCGGGGTTCGCAATCCGACGTCGCAAACAAAAGTGCCAACCGGCCTTGAAAACGGGAATAGACTGAATGTTGTTAATTGGTGGACTGGTGTTTCTGCTGGTCTGTGTTTTTGGCTCTTTCGCAGCTTCCGGTGGTTCCCTGGTGCCGCTGGTGGAGTCGATGCCTTTCGAGCTGATAACCATTCTGGGTGCAGGCATCGGAACGTTCGTGATGGCGAACTCCATGTCCGATCTCAAACATGTTCCCGGCGCATTCAAGACGGCCATCAAGGGGCCGAGTTTCGGTCGGCAGGATTATATTGATCTTCTGGGTCTGCTTTTCTTTTTTACGCGTCTTATGCAGACCCAGGGTGTGGTGGCGTTGGAAAGCCACATTGAGACCCCGATGGAAAGTACTGCTTTTTCGGCCTACCCGAAGATTCGGGATAATGCCCGTGCGCGGAACATGATCTGCGACTATCTGCGGATGATGAGCATGAACATGGACGATGCATTCCAGTTCGATGAAGTCATGTCGAGGGAACTCTCCAAGAATTTGAAGGAAGACACCCATATCGCGCATGGCTTTCAGACGCTGGCAGATGCATTGCCGGCGCTTGGCATTGTTGCTGCCGTGCTGGGCGTCATCAAGACAATGGGTTCCATCAGCAAGCCGCCGGAAGTTCTGGGCGAAATGATCGCGGGCGCTCTGGTCGGCACGTTTCTGGGCGTTCTTCTGGCGTATGGCATGGTCGGACCGCTCGCCTTACGTATTCGCTCGGTTGTCGAAGAAGATGCGCGTTACTATGACCTCATTCGGGTGGTTCTCGTTTCCTACCTGCAAGGCAACGTGCCGCAGGTGAGTGTCGAGATCGGACGCAAGGATATTCCGGTACCGCTGATGCCGAGCTTCGAAGAGGTCGATACTGCGATCAGCGAACTCTCCATCGGCTGAGCCGGTGAGTAGGTTGGATGAGTGGCAGAACTGAATAAGGCGGCCGGTAACGGGGATCTGGCCCGCTACATTACACCGAACGGGCTGCGGCTGATGCAGGAGGAACTCTCTCGCCTTCTGCGCGAAGAGAGGCCCGCAATTGTCGAAATCGTATCGTGGGCTGCCGGAAATGGCGACCGTTCCGAGAACGGTGATTACATATACGGCAAAAAGCGTTTGCGTGAGATCGATCGCCGGATTCGATTTCTGACGAAGCGTGTGGAAAATGCCATCGAGGTGGACCCGGCTTCGCAGACACGGCGTGACAAGGTCTTTTTCGGTGCGACTGTTGTTTACGTCGATGAAAGTGACCGGGAAACGAGGGTGACGATTGTCGGAGCGGACGAAGCCGTGACTGAGCGTCATGAAATCAGCCTTCTTGCTCCGGTTGCGCGCACGCTGCTTGGACGCTCCGTCGGAGACGAAATCACCCTGCATACGCCCCGTGGACCGGAGCAGATCGAGGTCATTTCCATTTCCTATCCCCCGGCGCTCTAGGGACACCTTTTCCTTCCGCGAAGAACTGCCCTACTTATGCTCTATCTGCGGAAGGAGAATGTCGGGATGAGTGCTGTGCTGGATGTCGCAGTTCAGATGGACCCACTGGAGAATATCGACATCAACGGCGATTCGACCTTCGCCATGATGCTGGAAGCTCAGAACCGTGGGCATCGGCTTTTCGTTTATGAAGTGCCGACCATGGCACTGACGGAGGGCGGAAAGGGACCGGAGGGGCGGCTGACGGCTCTGGTCAGGCCGGTACGTGTCCAGCGTGAGAAAGGTAATCACGCCGTTTTCGGTCCAGCCGAACGTATAAATCTTGGCAGGATGGACGTGATCCTGATGCGGCAGGATCCTCCGTTTGACATGGCCTATATTACGGCAACGCACCTGCTCGAACATGTGCACGGAACAGGTCCGGGCAGGGCTCTGGTGGTGAATGATCCGCGCTCAGTGCGTGACGCGCCCGAGAAGCTGCTGGTGACTCACTATCCCGAACTGATGCCGCCGACCCTTGTGTCGTGGGATATCGGCGAGATCCATGCGTTCCGCAGGCAGTGGAAGGACATTATCGTCAAACCGCTGTTCGGTAACGGTGGGAGCGGAGTGTTCCGCATCCGCGAGGATGATCAGAATCTGAACGCCCTGCTGGAAATGCACTTTGCCCGCTCGCGTGAACCGCTGATGATCCAGCGTTACGAAGCGGCTGTGCGCAAGGGTGACAAGCGCATCATTCTGGCTGACGGGGTGCCGATTGGGGCAATCAACCGCGTGCCAGCGGAAGGTGAGGCGCGATCGAACATGCATGTGGGTGGCGTGGCCCAGCCAGTGCAACTCAGCGCGCGTGATCAGGAAATCTGTGAGGCGATCGGTCCCATGTTGCGGGAACGTGGTCTGATTTTCGTGGGGATCGATGTGATTGGCGACTGGCTGACGGAAATCAATGTCACGTCACCGACCGGTCTTCAGGAGTTGCAGCGTTTCGATGGAAGCAATCCGGCGGGTGTTCTGTGGGACTGCATCGAGGCACGCCTTCCGTCCTGAAGGTCACTTCTCCTTCTTGCGGGACAACAGACGTTCGAAGTCGAACCTGTTGTCCAGCCAGACATAGATATTGGCTCTCCAGTAGAAAATGATGATGGAGGACCAGATGACTATGCATGCAAGGATAAGGATGACCTGCAAGTTCCGTGCTCCTTAACGGTGTGACCAGATACCAGACTGAGCGGTGTGCGTCGTTGCCACCGTCCGCAGCAAGGCCATAACCATCTGCGGGCTAACGTGACTTTAAAGAAACACTTCTGATGACAGAAGTGCGTTTAAGCGGCGTCCGCCGTGAAAAAGCAAGGTGGACGGCCGACATGCGGTATGCTGCTCTGGCAAATTCCACCAGATGGTGGCAGAAGCCTTCTGAATATGGGGCATGGGGTTGGTGCGCGAAGGATGCTGTGGCAATGTGCTGGCTTCCAATGCGGAGCGCGACCGCGTTTGATGATGCCCCGGTCGCGTCTTTGATGATCAACTGTCGGGCAGATTGGACGTAATGAGCGAAGTCTTGCAGCGTGTCCGCAACGAGTCGGCGGAAAGCACACCCCAGGAGGGGGACAAACACGGCCCCCGTGTGGCGCTTGATGCCGATGCTGTCCGGGCGGCGTATCGCCGATGGGCAGGTGTATATGACACCGTGTTCGGTGGCATATCGACATTCGGGCGGAAGCGCGCGGTCGCGGCGGTCAATCGCCTGCCGGGTTCGCGGGTTCTCGAAGTCGGTGTGGGCACGGGCTTGGCCCTTCCCCATTACACGGCGAACAAGCGGATCACCGGGATAGATCTTTCTTCCGATATGCTGGTGCGGGCGCGTGAGCGTGTGCGCCGTGACCATCTCAGCAATGTCGATGCGCTGCTGGAAATGGATGCTGAAGACACACGGTTTGCCGATGGGTCTTTCGATATCGCCGTAGCCATGTTCGTGGCCTCCGTGGTGCCGCATCCGCGCAAGCTGCTGGCGGAACTCAAGCGTGTCGTGCGGCCTGATGGCTATATCCTTTTCGTAAATCACTTTCTGGCGCCCAACGGCGTGCGTGGCGCCATTGAGCGCGGCATGGCCCGGGCCTCTCACTCTCTTGGCTGGCATCCTGATTTTGCGATGGAAGCTCTTCTTCCTCCGGAAGATATGGCGCGCGCCAGAATCGAACCGGTTCCTCCAGCCGGGCTTTTCACACTTGTGACGCTGGAGCGTGAGGCGATCTCGGTTCCAGACGAAAAGGTCGCCTGATTCGGTTCCGGGTCGCGTTGTAAGCAGGGCTGCGTGTCGTCAGCAGGGAAGGCGATACGCTTTTTGTCGCGGTAAATATTCTGTAAGGTAAGTTCCTTACGGTTTCCTGTTGCCGCCAGCGCTTGCAGTGTCTCGATTGCAATGAGCCGGTGGCGCAAGCCTGTCGATACATTGAGAGACATGGACGCCCATGGCTGGTCTGAATACTGCTCCCGTCAATACTGTAGCTGGCAGCGCAAAGCGGTCGCGCGCGTTGGTCGTGACTGGGTATCTGGCGCTCTGCGCAACGGTGGGCATGATTGCCGGAATCTGTGCGCTGCTGGAACGGGCGGATATTCTGCCTGCGGAACTGGCCAGTCGCGTAACAGTCTTTCATCCTTATGCAATGCTGTTGTTTGTCGGTGTTCCGGCATTTCTCGGTCTGTTCGGGCGGCTGTTTCTGCCTTTGGCGCTAAATGCGTCTGCCGCGCGTGGACTTCCGAAGCTGGATGGGCTGGCGCTGACTTTCCTTCTGGCTTCGCTGGCTGTTTTTCTGACAGGCGTGGCCGGGCAGGCATCCGTTGGGCTCGGACTTGTTCTCTGGTCGGTGGGTGCCGTCATTGTTGCCTGCGTGACATCGGCTACGATTCTTGATGCCCGCGCAGGCGCAGGCATCGTGCCCCCTCGTGGCCAAGAGTCCACGACCGTTCCATTTTCAGTCTTTGTCTGGACGCAGTTGTGCGCGGCATTCGGGTTGTTGCTGGTGGCTCCCGTGATCGCTGCGGCTGCTACGAAAAGCCTGCTTGGTTACAGCGTGACCATGCCGGCCTTTGAGTTGCCGGTATCCCTCATCATTCTTGTGGCGGCGACTGGACTGGCGACGCGTGTGTTCGATGCGGTAGCGCCTTTGGGCGAGAATGCTCGCAGGGCAGCAGTCGGCGTCGGTGCGCTGGCAACCATTGGCGGTTCGACGGTGTGGGCGCACGCAGCCGTCACGCATGGGGCCCAGTCCACGGTGGTGGCGGTTGAAATGGGTCTGGCGGTACTGGTGTCGATGACATGTGCCGCGATCTGGGGCCGTGCCCTGTGGCACGCACAGGCGGCTCTCAATGTTCCAGTGCTGTGGATGTCGGGTTTCTTCGTTTTGCTTGTGGCAGGCTGGATCAGTTCGGGCATTCATACGGCGGTTTTGAATGGCGCAATTTTTGCCATGTTCGGTGGCTTCTATAGCTGGCTGGACGATGTAACGAGCGGTCGTTATTCACAGCGTGCTGCGCAGGCGCAGTTCCTGCTCATGTTCGTGGGTGTCGTATTGGGGGCCAGCGCTTCCAGCTTGTTGCAGGCAGCGGGCGGCGCGATGATCGTTTCTTCTCTGCTGGTGCTGGCAAGTGTCCTGTTCAGTCTGTTGCGGCGTAATGAAGAGGGACAGGCGCATGTCCTTCAGGAGATTGGGCGATGAGCGGCGCAACCGCGGAAGTCCGTCCGACCCGGATTCGTTTCGAGACGGCGCGGGTCGGCACCAAGGCGCATGATTGGGTTCAGCTTCTTAAACCACGGGTGATTTCGCTGGTCGTGTTTACCGGGGCTGCCGGTCTGTACATGGCGCCGGGGCACATGAATCCGCTAATGGCGGCGATCAGTATTCTGTGCATATGCCTCGCTTCCGGCGCGGCGGGCGCGATCAACATGTGGTATGATCGCGACATTGATGTCATCATGCAGCGCACGGCGACGCGCCCTATCCCGGGCGGTCGTATTCCGGCGGATGAGACGCTGGCTTATGGTCTCGGCCTTTCCGTGCTGTCTGTCGTGCTGATGTGGCTGGCGACAAACACGCTGGCCGCTGGCCTGCTTGCCTTTTCGATCTTCTTCTATGCCGTGATCTATACGATGTGGCTGAAGCGTTCGACGCCACAGAACATCGTTATTGGTGGTGCCGCTGGAGCATTTCCACCCATGATCGGTTGGGCGGCGGCAACGGGGACGATGAATGTCATGCCCGTTGTGATGTTCGCGATCGTGTTTCTGTGGACGCCGCCTCACTTCTGGTCGCTCTCGCTTTATGCGTGCAAGGATTATGGGCGGGCGGGCATCCCCATGTTGCCGGTGGTCAGAGGGGCCCGGTACACGCGGTGGAACATCCTCGCCTACACGATCCTGCTGCTGGCGGTTTCACTCGTGCCGTCCTTCATGCATCTCAGCGGGATGCTTTATACGGTTACGGCACTTGTTCTTGGGCTGGGCTTCATTGCCTGCGCGGTACGGGTGCTGCTTGAGAAGCAGGATGCGGGCGGTGTGAGCCTCAATGGTGACAAGGCCGCGCGCGTTTCCTTCCGCTTCTCGCTGGCTTATCTGTTCCTGCTGTTCTGCGGTCTTCTGGCCGATCACGCACTGACATGGTGGATGTCGTAATGGCTGTTTCGATGGATCTTACGCCTGCTGAGCAGACAGAACTTCTCCGCCGCCAGCGTGGGCGGCTGATGGGCCTGATCGGCTTCACGCTGGCGATGGTGCTGGTGGTGTATGCTGTGGCCCTGATTCGCTTGTAAAAGCGGATCAGTCCTTTCTCACCAGTTCATAGAGACCGATTGCTGCGGCCACGGAAACATTCAGACTTTCCATTGTGCCCGGCATGAACAGCCCCACAATTTCATCACAGTTTTCGCGCGTCAGACGACGGAGTCCATCGCCTTCGGAGCCGAGAACCAGCGCGGCGCGTCGTCCATTGAGCTTCGCTCCGTCGAGGCGTTGTCCGCCAGCATCCAGCCCCAGCATCCAGCATCCATGCTGCTTCAATGTTTCCAGACAGCGGGCGAGATTGACCACACGGACGAGCGGCACGACTTCCAGAGCGCCGGATGCGGCTTTGGCTAGGGCGGCTCCCTCTTCGGGTGCATGACGGTCCTGCATGATCACGCATGACGCTCCAAAAGCGGCTGCGGACCGAAGGATGGCGCCGATGTTGCGAGGATCTGTCACCTGATCAAGGACCAGAACCGGACCGGGGCGCTCCAAAGCGTCTTCGAGCATGACCGGTTCGAGCGGCTCGACCAGCATGGCGACCCCCTGATGCACGGCTTCAGCGCCGAGGAAGGCGGTAAAACGTGCCTTGTCGGCGCGTTCCGTGGCAGGAGGGAGCGGAACGGAAATCCGGCTTTCGAAACTGTCTCGCGCTTCAGCGGAAAGCAGAACGCGCAGCACTGTGCGATGCGGGTTTTCCAGCGCAGCCTGACAGGCATGCACGCCGGCGATCCAGTAGGGGCCGCCTGCTTTCCCTCTGTTCTTGCCGTGCGACCGCTGACCGCCGCGGCGCGATCCTTCCGGTGCTTCTGGCGCAGGGGAACGTTGCTGCTGTTGCGAGGAATGGCGGGCGGAGGGACGGGATGTGCGCATGGACCCTGCTATACGACGCGCGCAGCACGGCGTCATCAGCTTCTATGCATCCAAGAGAAAGCAAAACGGTTGACAGGCGGGACGAAGCCCCTTAATTCCTCGCTCCAACGGAAGGGTGCCCGAGTGGCTAAAGGGGGCGGACTGTAAATCCGCTGGCGTACGCCTACGTTGGTTCGAATCCAACTCCCTCCACCATTGTTGTTTTTCCTCAGGAAATAAAAAGACCTATACCACATTACAGGTAATGTGCTTTTACCCGTTAGGTCATGCTCTACCGGTAAGAGATAACTCTCCTGCGGCACGCCAAAACACATAATTCAAATTTAAGCACGTAAACCCTATGCGTAATGTTGGCACCTATGCACAAAGCCAAACATATATTGCGTAAATAAATGCTGCATTTATGCTGGCTTGCATGCAACACGCGTTTTTTAGCACCAGTCTGTTCTGCTTGTTGGCACTTTCCGCCTGCTCCTCTGCGCCACTCTCGCCAGAAACGCCACAAGCTCAAACAAAGCTACTCCATGCTAAGCAGGCCTGCCTGTCAGCCTATCAAACACAGCAAGGGCTAGTACCAAAACGCAACATGACTAACCTCATGACGTGTTTTGCCAAAGTAACGCAAAAATACGGCCCCGAAACATACGGCGCTTACGAACCCATTTACGAAAAAGGTGCTGCCGAAAGCGTAGATGCCGCCAAACATTTACGAGAGGGCCTTTTCACACCCGATCAATATAAAAGCGAGATAGGGTTAATTAGGGAGGAAGAGGAATCTGCCGTTATGCAAAAACAGGCTCAAACAGGCTTACCCGCCCCCCCTATTGTGCTGCCTACCCCCAACAAAACCAGCACACCATAACGCGCCTAGCAAGTGCGGCCTGTGCAACAGAGACGGTGTTAAAAAGAGTATTACAACCCCCTTTAACACTGCCTATTCGCTTACTCCCCTTGCCGCTTGCCAACAGGAGCAAGCGCTAACACCAAGGCAGCGCCCCACCCTATCAAAGTCCAGCCAAGCAAAAGGGTAAGCGCTACCACCACCCCTTTTTTGGGGGCATTACGCACATAGGCTAGCACTGCCGGAAACACATAAACAGCAAGGCCCACCACACTCAGCATACATACCAGCCAAAGGCTCCAAATGCTTCTTGGCGTATTTTGGGTTGGTGGTACGGCATTATCGGGCACAGGTGCAGGTGTTTGCGCTGCTGGCGTTGCACTCTCGCCCGGTGGCTGTGTTGGCGGGGCTGTAACAGCAGCACTTACGGCGGGTATAAGGGTTTGGGCATCAGCTTGTGAGAGAAAGCCCGTAATTTCTGGCCGCTGCGCTACGCGCTGCCATGTTGTAATGGCTGCACGTGTGCCCTCTCCATACACGCCATCCGCCACGGTGCCGGCGGGTAAATAGCCAAGGTCTATCAGCTTTTGTTGCAGGGCAATGTGCTGGTCTATATCGCGCGCAGCTTCTTGTTCGGCTGCGGGCGCGCCTTGTAGGCGGGCACGGTAGGCTTCGGTCAGGCGGCCCATTTCTGCGCTATAACAGGCGGCAGCCCCGTCTGGCACCGTTTGGTCTACGGCCCCCGGTATAGGCAAGCCACAACGTTGGTTTGCGGCGTTTTCATCTAAAATGACCTGCTGTTTTAGGTCTTTCCAGCCATCCTGCCCCACAAGGTAGCGCAGTGCGTAATAGACTTGGTCAAACCGCAGCTCTTGCTTTGCGGCATCACTATTTTGGCAAAGCATCTGTGCTACACCATTATTTTCCGGTGGTGGCTCACAAGAAAAATCAGGCTTGTAGTGTCCAGCCCCTTCTTGCGCCACAGGCGGCACAGGCTGTGTACGGCCACTTAAAGCGTCTTGCGCTTGCTGGGCCGTAATATACCCATTTTTAGCAAGAAAGAGCGCCAACCCTTTAGGGAAAGGCAGCGGCTTTTGCTCAGCTTTAGAGCAATTGCGGGTGTTGCCCGGCTTTAAGTCACACGGAGAAATGCCAAACATCGTGTCGGGCTGGTTATCTTTATGGGCCAGCATATACCGCCAGCCTTCTGCAAATTGCCCCATATTGGCTTTGGTCGCTACATAATACGCCAAAAAGCCATTGGGTTCAGACCGGCCATATTTAACCCAGTTTTGCTGAGCCTCTTTTAACCGTGCCGCCAAATACGGCCTGTAGGCAACATCACGCGTAACATTTGCCAAGGCACCCGCTTGGTAGCGGTATAAAATAAGCGGCGCGTAAGACCCAGCGTAAGAAGAAAACGTATAGAGAAAAGACTGGTCGAGCAGTTGTAACTGGGCTGCGCCATTTTGGGCTGCGTCCACTACGGCTGGCAGGCCGTCTCCATCATTCTGGCCCAAAGAGGTTTCATGCCATGTTCCATCTGGCATACGGCCAAAAAGCGATGCCACCTCACAACAATGTGCCCCGCCAGTGTACGCCGCCACCATAACCTGTGGCGTGGGAGACGTAGCATCTAGCTTATACAGCCCCATTTGCAGGTAAGACATACCGGCATCTGCCCCGTAAGGCGAAAGCAAAAAACTAGCGCTTTGCGGTTGGCTACCGGTTGTTTCTTTAATAACAAGCTTGGCCACTTTGCAGGTGGCAGGGGGTTGCGCATCCCCAGACTGCCACACCATAGGGCCCCCGCACCGGTGCGATGTTTCAACAACAACGCGTGCCGTTACGCCTTGCGCTGCCGCTTGAGCGCTAGATTTATTCTCTAAAGCTGCATGGGCTAAAGGGGGTACAGTATAGCTTTGGGCGTAGCCCGCAAAAGCTAAAGGAGCCTGCACCAGCACACATAAACCGAGCATAAGCGTTATGTGTGTGCTGGCAGTTAGGGTCAGGTAGCGTTTGCGTATCAATACCATTGTTTTCTCAATAATTTGGCACAGCAAAGTCTTACTTAGCTGCAAATACTGCCACTTTAGGCAACAGCTTAACCAAATAGCCAGAAAAAACTCAGAGCAATACGATACCTCACCCCTACCTTAAAAAGTTAAGCACGCTGTAAACCGGGGTTACCGCGCTCTGTCACAAAACTGGCATAAGTTGATAGTGTGCCGTTTTGCTCCATCACCTTATCAATAATTTTCAGGTCTCCACGCCAGTGGTCACGGTCTATGTCACATAATACGTAACCGCGTTTATCTGTTGTGGCTTTTAGCCATGGGTTTTCTTGCCTTACAGACTGGCTAAAATGGTCATTATCACCCACACCATCAGAGCCAGATGTAATGGATGTTGCCAAAAACTCGACAGAAACCGGCTTTTTATCATCACCATTTACAAGCAGGTCTCCGGCAAAATGGCGGTGGGCGTCACCTGTTATATTCACAACATTGCCGGGGCAGTGCTGTTGCACAAAATCCAACAACTGCTTGCGGCTATACAAATAACCCGACCACTGATCCATGCTATAAGTCAGTTCTGATTGGGCAGAATGCCTTTGCGCCAAATTTAACATCATGACCTGATGCGCAAGCAAGTTCCACCGCGTATCAGACTGTGCAAGCCCGTTAAACAGCCATTGCTCTTGCGGCTCCCCCATCATGGTGCGTTGGGGCGACCAAACATCTTTGCCTTGCGCTACGTCTTTATCGCCATAGGCTTGGTCGCTCCGGTACTGCCGGGTATCTAGCACAAACACGTTCAGCAAATTACCGTAACGGGCACTGCGGTACATCTGCATGTGGCTGCCGTTAGGCAAAGAGCGGCGACGGAGCGGCATATGCTCATAATAGGCCTGCATCGCCACGGCACGACGGAATAAAAAGACTTCAGGCGGCGTGCCATCTTGGTCTGTATCGCCCGCCCAATTATTATCAACCTCGTGGTCATCAAAGCTCACAAACCATGATGTTGCCGCATGGGCTGCTTGCAGGTCTTCATCTGTTTTATACTGGGCATAACGGCGGCGGTATTCATCTAAAGAATAACACTCCGGCCCAACATGGCGGCGCAATACCCTAAAGGGGCGGCCATTCATTTGTTTTATGCCGGGCCCGCTATCCTTACCTTCGTAAATATAGTCTCCATAATGGAACACAAAATCAACCGGCTCCTGCGCAATTGCGCGCCATGCCGTATAGTAGCCTTCCTCGTAATGCTGGCAGCCTGCTGCGGCAAAACGTACACGGTCAATTTGCGCGCCCGGTGCAGGCAATGTTTGCCCACGGCCTATCGGGCTTTCATACCCCCCAACCCGAAAGCGGTACCAATACGGTCTATCTGTTTTAAGCCCGGCCACCTCAACATGCACAGAATGCGCAAGCTCAGGGTGTGCCAGTTCTTGCCCACGGGCTACAACGCGGGTTAATTTTTCATCTTCCGCCACTTCCCACACCACATACATGGGCTTAAGCGGCATACCGCCTGCTTCATCTAATGGCGTGGGGGCAAGGCGTGTCCAAATAACAAAACCATCTGGCTCTGGGTCGCCAGAGGCAACGCCTAATGTAAAAGGCGAGGCTATAAATTTAGGGTTTTTATCAAGGTTTCTGGGGTCTTTTTGCGCAGCAAACGCCCGCTCAAGTAAAAAGCTACTGCCAACACCCCCAGCTACCAAGCCAGAAACAAATCCACGCCGACCAAAAGAAACCATAACAAAACCCCAAAACAAGAGAGACGGCATAAAGCCACCTCTCTGAACAGCCGGTTGTTAAACTTTAGTGAAAAATAACATGGAAGTAGACTGCCCGCCCATAATTGTCGCGCTCATCTGCAAATTGCAGGTGGTCACCTGTCAAATACGTAGGCTGGTAGTTTGCAAGGTTCATAACCTCATATTTCAAAGTAATACCGGGGTACACCTCATGCCAAAAGCCCATATTGAAAGTAAGAAACTTGTCAAACCCACTTGAAGCACCCGGCGTAGACCCAAAAGACGTATAATATTTGCCCGAATAATTAACCGTTGCCCGCAAAGCCCCCTTAATTTGCGGGATATGCCACGTTAACATACCATTTGCGATAAACTGGGGCTGGTACATCATTTTATGATATTTATAGGTTGTTGAACCGTTCGAGTAGCTTTCATGCCCCTGCATCCACGTTACGTTGGCTTGCGCATCAATAATCTGGCTAAAAAGGTGCATGTTACGGTTAAGCATATTAACCTCAACCCCTTTTACTCCGGCAGCTTTGGAGTTCATAGGTTGGGTTACTTCGTAACTTAAACCGTCTTGCACATAAATAGAACGGCTCGTCAAAATGTCGTTCTTTATCCACTTACTAAAAAAGGCTACGCTAAAAAGCCCATTACCATGGTTAAACCATTTATCTAAAGACACATCAAAATTGTTAGATTGGCGTGGCTTTAGGTTAGGGTTCCCAACGCTCACAGTGCAGTCTGTTGCGCTACCATCTCCATCACCACTACAATTTTCATTACGTGCCTGCGCTAACTGGCCGGGTGCCGCACGCCCAATGGTCTGGCTAAAAGACCCATGCAAATTAAAGCCCTGCGCAAAATGATGCACAACATCAAAAGAGGGTAAGGGCCGCGTATACCCCCCGGGGTTTTTGGCATACCCCGGAGAAACGCTTTTGGTTGCCCCGTTAATAACAGGCGTCCAGCCCATGTAATTGGTGCCATCCACACGCACACCTGCAATAAAAACTGTATGTTTTAAGGCATAGTGCAAATAAAAGTAGCCATCATAAATATCTTCACGGTATTTATAGTCTGCTGCGCGACTATTATAGGCCGAAGTAGCCGCATTAACAGGCAAACTCGACCAAGGGAAATTATAGCCGTTATCGCCAATAAACGTTTCAGGAAAAGAGCTGAGCCACGGTGTATGGTTAGAAAACAACATACTATTATTATAATCACCCGTTGTTTTCGAGTTTGGGTCACCATAATCTATGCGCTCTCTTTGATAAGACATAGACATTTCACGCCATTCAAACCCGGCAGCCACCCCAAACCCACGGTCATGTTCACCCGTATTCCAATCATAATCCAACCGTGCTGTCGGAACATGCTGCCATGACTTATCCCAAATCTGGTAATTTCCGCCGCTATAAAGATCCCACTGCGAATTTTGCGCAACATTAGGATCAGAAAGATAATTCATATTATACATGTCATCACTGTTCGGATAACCTGAATAACCTGCTGTCAGTTTTTTGGTTGGGTATGTTCTGGCTGCAATATATGGCTGGTAATCATTATAAGATTCCATTGTATAACCAGCACGTGCCAGCAAATGATGCTTGCCAGAATGCCAGTCTAAATGGCCAATAATACCGCTATTTTGTCGGTGCCATTCATTTTGCCGGCGTCTTACGTAAATGCTATTAACTTGTAATGTGTTATCGTCACCCATTACACCGGGTGTTGCGTTTTTAAGGTTATAATCCTGTTTATCCATAACAGAATGTTCCCACCGGGTGTAAGACCACCCCATGAGCGATGCGTAAAGGTTATGGCTTGGCTTCCATTCTAAACGCCCTGATCCACCTAAATTCGTAACCGCGTTCGCATACTCACCTGTAGAAAACTGGTTGGGCTTAATATTTCCGTTCCAACTATCATCTGGGGTTGTGCCATATTTCCCGTTTGCCCCTTGATAGGTATAGTTTTGCCACTGCTTGGTGGTGTTTCGCACCCTGTGCTGGTAACGCATAGAAAGAACGATACCAAACTGCTTATTTTTACCAAAAGTATCAGAAAAAGTCCCTTTAGCACCCTGCCCCATATGCGGGTCATACCCTTTAAGGCCGTTAGCGCCTACACCGCCACGCTTGCTAGACCAAATACCATACGCATCAATAAATTTATAAAGCCCTTTATGGTCAAAAGCGCTCATTGGCACCATATCAATGTCACCACCAATCGCATCTCCCTCTTGCTCGGCGGTAAAGCTTTTATAAATATTGGTACGAGACGTCATTTCTGACGGTACATTTTGAAGGTTAACCTTACGCGAGCCAGACCCACCATTTTCCCCAACGGTGGCCATTGTAATGCCGTCCATCGTTGTGTGGTTCAATTCTGGGCTAATACCCCTAATACTCACATAACGTGGCTCATCACCATCGGTAATGCCCGTAACACCGGGTAGCTGAATAAGAGATTGCGCAACTGATGACACACCACCAAGATTTTCAAAGGGGTCATACGCAACCGTATCCATAATAATATTAGAATTACGCTTTTCTGACTGGCTTCTACGGTGGCCCGTTACAAAAAGCCCTTCAACGTCGTTTACCCCTTGCTGCACAAGTTTTGCGTCCGGCTTCTTGCTCACAATAAGGGTAGAACCATTACCCGGTGCCTTTACTTGTAAAGGCGTGCCTGCAAGCAGTTTTTGCAGGGCCTCTCGGTCGTCCATTATGCCATGAATGGCAGAAACCCTAACATTCTGAAAATCGCGCCCCTTTGCAACAACCCCTACGCCAGATTGCTTCTGAAAAGCCGAAAGCGCTTCTGGCACTGTGCCAGCAGGAATAGAGAACATATGCGTGGCACCATACGCCATATTCCACATCACAGTGGTAGAAAGTAGCGTGAACGTACTTATTGTCTTAACTGAGGGCATGGGAAGAACTTCACTTTTCGGACACGGTGCAGAATTCACCCCCTAAGATGAAGCTCCGTGCAATTTCCCCCCATAAAATGCGCAAAAAATATGTTAAGGTTTTGTTTCAAAGAAATAAATTTCAGCTGACAGCTATAAATATCTTTTCAAAACATATTGTTACAACAAGCCCTCCTCCAGCGCTGCGTCACTTGCCTCTGCCCCATAGGGCAGTATAAATCTCTCCTCGCACCCACCTTTTCCACGAAATGTGAAATGCGACCCCATGCTTACGGATCCCTCTTTACAGCAGTGCGCACAAAGGCAGGAGCAGGAACCCACCGCTCAAGCAACTGAACTTAGTGTACCAGACGACACGCTTTTACAGTGGATTGCACAAGACGTTATGCCGCACGAAGCCGCTGTACGCCGGTGGCTTAATAAAACCCCCTTACCCGGCTTTACCCCTGATGATATTATTCAGGAATGTTACGCCCGCTTTTGCGCTGCCTCTTACCAAAATATTGAAAATGGGCGCGCTTTCTTTTTCTCATGCGCCCGCAATCTCGTTATAGAATATGCAAGGCGGTCTAAAATTACCTTTTTAAACACAGACTTAGGCCTAGAAGCCTATAATGTGGCAGATAATAGGCCAGACCCCGAGCAAAACCTTGCTGCCCGCCAGCAACTTGACTGGCTTAAAGAGCAAATGATGACCCTACCAAGCCCCTGCAAAGACGTCTTTATTCTCAGAAAAATCTATAATTATAGCCATGCTTATATTGCACAAACCCTCGGCATTTCGCAGCGTGCAGTAGAACGACACATAAGCCGTGGTTTGCAAAAACTTATTGAAGCAGGCAACAAAAATGAGTAGCTTTTAAAAGATCGAGAATATTCAATTTGAGTGCTTTTATTTCTTTTACAAAGAATAGCTCCTTACAGTATACACTACCCTTTTGACAGAGAACTGAGATTTTTGTGCCCTCATCTACGCTCACAGATGGAAAAAAACGCCAGCAAGAAGCCGCTGACTGGGTCGCACTTACAGACTCTCAAACTTTGTCTGCCACAGAAGAACAACATTTCACAGCGTGGCTTAAAGCAGATACCCGCAATCTTGGCGCTTACGTACAATTAAAAAGCACTTATGCAGCACTAAATTATAAAAATGCCACACACGCTATTGAACCCCTACCCCCATTAGAAAAACCAAAACCCCTGTTAGAACGTAGACGCTTTTTTGCCACAGCCTGCGCCGCTGGTCTTGTCGGCATTCTACGACCAGACACTATAAGAGATAACTTTTTCTCACTAAGATACCGTAGCAAGCAAGCGCCTGCGCATTATAACTGGCACGGCAACCACGTTACGGTAGATGCCAGCTCAAGCGCTTACTTCTTACTTGACCATACACGCCCCCTGTTACAGGTCATTAATGGCCGTATAGGGCTACATGTGCAAAAAAAGCCTGTATCGATTTCTATTGGTAGTTTGCGGTTTGGAAGCAAAGCAGCCAATTTTGACCTTACTCTACACGGAACAAACGTTACACTGGCTCTTTATTCAGGCACGCTCAATTGGCACGGTCATGACCAAGACCTGCACCTTCACTCCCCCTCGCTGCTGACATTTTCGAACACGCCCTCAAATGGGCCTCAAATTATTGCCAAACAAAAATTAACGCCAGATAACGCGCTCACACAACAAGCATGGCGCAATGGGCAGATCATCTTAAGCAATACACCGCTGCAAGCTGCCGTAGACGAGTTTAATCATTATTCTAACATTGAATGCCAAATTGCAGATACAGCACTAGGCCAGCATCGTATTTCTGGCAGCTTTAGTCTTATGAAATTAGATGATTTTATAAGTGCTGTCTCTCAACTACTGGATTGTAAAGTCCAGAAAAGTGCCAACAAAGTTGTTTTCTATACTTAAAATTACAATACTGTTTTCAAAAAGCTCCTAACACTTCACCCTATCGTATCATTAGCCACTCCAGCCTTAAGGCTGCTTAAAAATTACTGTCTAGATCTCATTACCACTTTAGCCTTTTGCACAGCATATTTCCTTCAAAAACACTACATACTACCTCTGTAACTGTAACTGTAACTGTAACTGTAACTGTAACTGTAACTGTAACTGTAACT
>NZ_JBDNXK010000049.1:0-25882 GCF_047721705.1 Acetobacter sp.
AAAACACAATCACCACTAACCCATGTGCTCTTTATGCAACGGTCATCACCAAGGGACGGCCACATGAAATATGTCAGCTTCATTAAAATCCCTCGCCAGCCAGTTCATCTGCTTGACTGACGACTCCGCCCTGTCATGCATCGTCGAACAGTTTCTGAACGAGAACACCCACGATGAATGGCAGTTCCCTTTCCCGACGACAGATGACAGCCCTTCTGGGAACATCTCTTTGCTGTGCGGCGACTTCCGTGCCCGATACACGCCCCAATCCTCTCACGCTGGCCATCGGCGACTATCTGGGAGAAGTACAGAGCAACGGCACCTCCCTGCTGACGGAAACGCGCCTCAATTCACTGGGTGGTGCCCCGATCATGTGCTGGCCTGTCGCACCCGACACAGGTCAGCCACGCAAGGAGACTTCTTTCAATCGTATATGGGTCTTGAAAACAGGCGATCAGATAAAAGGATATTCCGTCATCTGCCAGCATGCTGGCTGTCTGGTGTCAGACTGGGATGCAAAACGACATCTTCTCATCTGCCCGTGCCATGGATCTGCTTACGACGTTGATCATGATGGACAAGTCATGGAGGGGCCCGCTCCTTTGCCTCTTCCCCATCTGCCAATTCGAATTGAAAAGGATCGCCTCAGGATTGCAGGTTTATTCTCCGGTCACGTGGGATCACACGCTTCGCGCGCCGACTGATATTCTCAGGGAGCACCCGAAGGTGCAAAAAGCCGCCTGGCCTGTGCAATGACCTTTTTCTGATACGCCTCGTTCAGGCCGGCCGTATGGGAATGATAGTCACCGACCGCCTTCATGAGATCGCCATGAGTCTCGTTTAGGTATGTCCGAAGCACCATCGCTGAAGCGGCAACATTGAAGCATCCATCCGACACAAGACGCGCGGCCGCCTGCACTTCCGGCATACGGGTCAGTTCCGCAATCGGCTGTATCCAGCGTGTATTGATCTGCATGAGACCAAGATCGGAAGATCCATCCTTGTTCCGCCGCACCATTCCGTTCGCACCGCGTTCAATCTCCCATATGGCTGGAAGAACACGAGGGGGAATATCGTAGCGGATGGCAGCAGCAAGCATGCACGCAAGCAACGGAGCAGGCATGTATTTCTTCAGTTTCCTTTTACGGAACAAACCCTGCTGAAAATGTCATCGTTCTTTAACACTTTCGGTCTGTTCCCATCACATGGGAAGCGTCTAGTAACGCACCGGCTTCCAACAGTGAAAGTGCCATCATCAAAATGTCACATCCTGACTCTCGCCAGAACCGGAACGACGACGGTTTCACCCTTCTTGAAATTCTTGTCGTTCTGGCAATTCTCGGCCTTCTGGTCGGGCTGGTCGCACCAGCCGCCCTGCGCCAGCTCGGTGGAGCGCGTATCTCCGTTGCTCAACAATCCATAGCGCGCATCGGCACCGTTCTGGACATGTATAAACTGGATGTCGGCAGTTATCCGAGCACGGAAGATGGTCTTGAAGCGCTTGTGCATCATCCATCGGGCGCAGAAAACTGGAACGGCCCTTACCTGAAAGGCAATGAAGCCCCGCTCGACCCGTGGAAACATCCTTATGTCTATCGTTCGCCTTCGGATCGGGAGGGCAAGGAATACGATCTTTGCTCACATGGCCCGAAGGAAAACGATCAGAGCGGCGAAATCTGCAATCAGTAAAAAGAAGAATCCCCTCAGGGAGAAAGCATCTCTGTTTCCCAACGCATCACCCGCCAGGGAACGGGACGCGCATCCGGAAGCAGAATGACTTCCGCATGACGCTGCATGGCGCTTCCCTGAGGGGTCTTTACCCGCGCGTCTATCACTAACAGCGTATCTTCATCTCCGGCATCGTCCGGTGTATCTTTTTTCAAACCGACACGCTGCAATGCCGTGCGAACGACCCCGTCCCCTCCCACGGCAGCGGGGGGCTGCATCTGCACAAATGACATGTGTGGAGAAACAAGTTTCACAACAGATTGCGTAAACCCCGGCACGGCGGAAAGATCGTCCAATGTCCGCCAGGGTGCATCGTTCGATGTGCAGGCAGCCTGACTTCTCGCTTCCATGGAAACGCTTCCACCCGACTGGGCGGCGTTACGCCACGCGAATATCTGTTCTGACAGCATCAGGGCTTTGTCAGAAGGCATCCCAGTTGCCTGAAAGAAAGCCTGCAATATCGCCTGCGACGCAGCATTAGGGTTGATTTTGCCCCGCTCGACACGGCTGCGGATTTCCGCCGTGCCATCGCCGCCTTTCATGGGATGCCAGTCCGCATTCACTGCGGTGAAAGCATGCCCGGATGTGGCAATTTCGAACAACTCCGTTGTAATGGCCGCATCAGTCGCTGTTTCAAGCTGAGCCTGAACAAACGCACGGTCACCCAGTTTCAGAGCCGAACGTCCCGTGGCGAGCACCTGACTGACCAGCAGCGCAAGGAACCCCATCGTCCACAGAACAAGCAGAAGGGCAAAGCCTTCTTCACGGCTTTTTCCAATGGACTGCCTGCGTTCAGTCATTCAGTCCAACAGCATGCAGCCAGCGACGTTGCGGATCAGGAGAACCCGTGGCGCGCGTGTTGTTCAGTTCATGCGGCAGGACGGCTGCCTGTGGCAAACGATCACGCAAGTCAGCGGTAAAGGCATAGGCGTCAGCCTGATTATGGATCACATGCGGCGTGATAAGCACCAGAAGTTCCGTGCGGCTGCGGGTGTTGTTTTGCGTACCACCAAGGAGCCCGAGGACCGGAATATCCTTCATCCAGGGAATGCCGCTATTGTCCCGCTGACTGTTATCCTTGATCAGTCCGGCAATACCGACCGTCTGACCGTCCGAGATGACAACACGTGATGTCACCTGCCTTTGAGAGAAGGTGGGACTGTTGATGGTACCACTCCCCGTCGTGGTTGTCTGCGAGGCGACAGCACTGACCTGCTGGGAAATATCGAGCGTGACGACCCCGCCATTGCTGACATGGGGTGTGACCTGAAGAATCACGCCAGTCGGCTGATAATTGACGGAATTGGTGATGGTGGAGTTAGCGGTCAAAACACTTGTGGTGCTGCCATTGAGATAGGGCACCAGATCGCCCACCATGAGAGAGGCAGGCTGGTTGTCCACCACCATCACCTCTGGCGAGGACAGCACCTGAACCGACGTCACTTCCTGAAGCGCATTGATGACAAACGGTGCGCCGCCCTGATCCCCTCCGCCGAGCACGAAACCGGGAAAACTGCTGGAAAGCTGCGAAGAAACCAGACTCGATGATCCGAGAGACTGGGAAGCATTGCTCAGGATGCCGTTGATCCCACCAGATTTGAAAAAGAACTGCGTTCCATATTTCAGCGCATCGTTCAGCGTCACTTCGGCGACCACGGCATCGACACGCACCTGTAGCGGCATGATGTCGATCTTGTGCAGCATCGCTTCGACCGTTTCAGCTTCCACGGTTGTCCCGTAGACGAGAACGGCATTGTTCTGATTATCGGGAATGATACGGATTTCATTCGTCATTCCCTTGTCACTATCTGACGAACTGTTCCCCAGACCGCCTAGCAGCGGGTTGGAGGATATCGCATCTTCTGACTGGGAGCCGCCGTTCTGGGAGCCACCAGAGGCCGAACTCCCCAAGGCTACACCCTGCCCACTGGACCCTGATGACGAGCCTTCGGACATGCTCGACCCCAGCCCACTACTCGACGAGCCGGAACTCGACCCCAGACTGGAACCAAAACCGCCACTTCCAAAACCACCCTGAGAAGACTGATTATTCGAGGAGGACGCATTCAGTTTTGCAGAAGGTACCGCCGTTACATGGTTGGGTGTGAACGCCTGTTGAAGAATGTAGGCCACATCATTGGAACGGCCGTTCTGGAGATAATAGACATTCCAGTGGCGCAGCGTGCGCCGCCTCTCTGCCTCCACAACGTCGAAGACGCGCCGTGCATTGTCCACCAGATAGGGCTGTGACGCGATGACCATCACGGATTCGATGCGCGCCATCGGAATGACCTGAATCCGCTCGGCCATGAACTGGCCCTTCTTGCTGCCCAATGCTGTCTCAAGCGCCGTCGCAAGTTCCTGCGGGCTACCGCTGGTCACAGGGAAAACAGCGTAGGACCGGCCCGCAAGCACATCCATGTCAAAGGCATGGACCAGTTCGACCAATGAAGCGCGCGTGGCCGGATCTCCCGTCACAACCACCGCGTTTCCGGCCGGAGACGCAACGATATGCCCCCCTCCATGCAAGACCGGCTGAACGGCCTTGGCCAGACTTTCCGCGGAGGTGTAACGCAACGGAACAACGGTTTCTCCGTCATTTTCGCCGCCACCTGAGCCGGAAGAACGGGACGTCACCCGGTAAACACCATTCTCCACCACCAGAGCGGCTCCCGACCCCGCCAACGCCGTCCGGAAAACGGGGAGCAACTGCGCGCGAGTCAGGGGCGTCGTGGTTTTCAGGGTGATCGTGCCGTGCACGCCGGAATCGACGATATAATTGACATGCAGCAACTGGCCGAGAACCTGATCTGCAACCGCCCTGATATCAGTATCAGCAAAATTGAGCGTGATGTCGCCTGTGCCAGAAAGAGTCGCGTCGCCAGCGCCTCCGACAGTGCGTCCCCGGCTGACAACACCCCCAGCCCGCGATGCCGTCGGCCCTACCGTTCCATTGATGCGCGGTGTGGCACTGGTGTCGGACAGATCACCCGAAAACGGTAGCGGCTCGGGATGCAGCTTCTGTTCCGCACAACCACTCAGCAGAGGAAGCGCATAAAGCATCCAGCGAAAAGCACGACGACGCGCTTTCCATGCATGGAATCGGCCGTGAGCGATCGGATTAGGAACCAAGAAATTCAAGCTTTTTCACCTGAGACGTTGAAGGTCACGGGACAGAGGGATGAGCGGCAACAGGTGTGGATGTTGCGTGGCGAAGCGCGACAAGCGTGATCGACACATCCACAAGGCGCCCCTTGCTTGCTTCATCAGCAAGGCGTGTGTTGCCTGCTGACTGGATCTGAAGATCATCGACAAGAAGGCGTGGTGACTGAATACCCGTTACACCGTAGAGAAAATTCACAAATACGGGCCATGACGTGGAAAAGGAGACACGCAGGGCCAAACGCTGAAATGCGCCACGTCGCACAAGCGGCAAAGGTTCCTGACTGCTGAGTTCCACCTGAAGAGGCTGCGCCACGCCCTGCACGATTTCCTGCAAACGCGCCTGCGCCGTCGCTTCGGAATCTTCACCAATCAACACGTCATTACCGTCCGCATTCCGCGCCGCCTCATCAGCCCGTTCCTGTAGTCGCGGGATCGAGGCAACCAGCGCCTGCGTGCGGGCGAGGAGAATTTCCTTGTCGGAAACGCCGTTTTTCAATTCCGAGAAAATCCCCAGAATTGATGAAAAGAAAAACCAGACCAGCAGCAGCCCCACGCAGGTCACACCCAGCGCGGTGAGCCGCCCAGCCCGTCCTTCAGGCAGTTTTCCTGGGGCAATCACGGAAGAAGAAGCCAACGCACTCATCCGATCATTCCGGTGCAGTGGCGTTTATCGTGAACGCTTCCAGATTGGTGTCGCCAGCATGTGTCACAGGGCCGGAAAACGCCACTCCGGAAAAGCTGGCTTCATGTTCAAGAATACCGATCAGATGCGGCGATTCCTTCGTTTGCCCATCCATTGTGACACGGCGCTCATGGATATGGAGGTCCGTCAGATAGGTATCGTCGGGAAGCGCTGTGGTAAGGGCCTGCAAAATATTCGGCACTACACCAAGCGTTTTTGTCTCCCGCGCGACAGCGGCAGGACCGGCGGTATAGCTGCTGATCCGGCTCCGCAGTTCTTCCGCCTGTGCCCGCCCCGCACTCAATGCGGCAATCGCGCGATCAAGCTGAACCATATGAAAGATCTGCATACCGAAAGGGAGAAACGCCAGAATCAGACAGGCAGCCAGAATTGGTTTCCACCGACTGCGCCCCGCTGCCTTCATCTGTTTCAGAGGGATTTCACTGTCCGGCTCCCCGCGACTATCCAGCGTCACAAGCGAGGTTACGGTAATATCGTATTGCCGCAACTGCGTGAACGCATTTTCAAAAACAAAGCGTGGTGCAAAAAGGAGTTCCACGGAAATGGTAGCTCCCTCCCCCACCGGCGTCGCAGACTGAAGCGTCCAGACCACCTCATCCGCCCGAAAAGGTGTCAGCCGATCGAAATCGTAGGCAATAACCTGCGCCATATCGCTGGCCGCGACGGCAGGCAGGGAAACTTTGCGCCGCAGAATGACGCCCACTGGCAGCACAAGAGAGACGTTGGCGGCTTTCTTCCCGCGGCTCTTTCCCACTTTTTCCAGAAATGCGGTCAGTTCAGCTTCCGGAACACATCCCACGTCATCCAGCGTCAAATGAACGGCAGGAGCACGCTTGATGCGCCAGGCCTTCGGCACACAGTCCAGCATCTGACGCGCCCACCATGTCGCGAACAGCTGAAGAATGCCGCTACGGTGGTCTGAAATGCTGCTTATCATTGCTGAACCGAGGGTCACCTTTCATGAGCCTGCCTGAAAGATCAGCGGACAGGGTGTCAAAAGATGACGGAGGGATAACACCCGTTCCCGCCCGGGGACAGCAACGATGTATGATAGATTTATGACATGTTAATGAACCGACTGGTCGCTTTCCTTCCGCTATTTTACACGTGACACCGCTCGGGGCTGGGCTGACCGCGTACCCGTTTACCCTGCCTGTGTGACGAGCCTGATAACCCATGTCGCGATGGCGAGCGGAGGACCGAACGGAATGGCTGATGTCAGGCTGAGGCGTCGCTGTCTGGCCATCATCGTCATGGCCCACAAAAGCCCGAAACAGGATGCGAGCAGCAGAATCGACGGCACCCCGCCGAGCCCGGTCCATGCTCCGGCAACGGCGAGAAGTTTCGCATCGCCTCCACCAATACCCACACGCCCGCGAACACGGCGATATGCCCAGCCGACAAGCGCAAGACTACCCCAGCCAACCGCTGCGCCCAGCGCGCGATCTTCCAGCACTTCGAGGCCCAGTTCCGACACGCCATACAGGCTCAATGCATCGCAAAAACCGATGAGCAACAGAGGCAGCGTCAAAACATCCGGAAGACGCAGGCACGTCATGTCGATCCAGCACAACGCCAGAAGCGCCCAGCCGAGGATGCAGTCAAACAGAAAGGCCAGCGGATCCGGCCAGACATCGGAAAACTGCTGCCCATGAAGAATACCGATCACGCTGTAACCACAAAGCGTCAGCACCGGCACGAAACACGCAGCCAGTTCAACCAGAGTGTGCTGCGCAGCAATCGGTGCGCCACAGGCACGGCAACGCCCCTTCAGGAACAGCCACGAGAGAATGGGCACCAGATCGAGCGGCCTGAGAACATAATGACAGGTTTCACAATGGGAGCGACCAGCGGCAAACGGCTCACCGCGTGGAATGCGCCGGATCAGCACGCCGAGAAAACTCCCTATGAAGGGAGCCAGAAAAAACGGAATCAGCAATCCAGCATCGGTCATCACGGGACGCAACCTGCGCGATTTGGCGATACCCCACAAGGGAGCGCAGGCATTGGATAGTCTGCTGACCTCACCCGAGGAAACTTCTCTGGAAGCAGCGCTGCTTTCCGCCAATGCCTGTGACCGCCGTGCGCTCGAACGCGCCCGAAGCGTCGCAGCCGATAGCGGGCAGCCTCTTGCGGCAGTGCTGATCCAGCTTGGCCTTGTCACGGAAGTCGATCTGGCGCGCACTTATGCGTCGCTGCTTGGAAGCCCGGTGATCGACGCCTCTACACTGGAAAAGATACAGGATCCTATTCTGCCCGAACGGTTGGGAGGCCGCTTTCTCCGACAGGTCCGTGCGCTGCCCATGGAGGAAAACCCCGAGGGTGTGCGCGTCGCCCTCGTTGACCCGCTCGACAGCTACACCATCGCCGCCATCCGGCTGGCAACCGGGATGCCGGTTCAGCGTGAGGTCGCCCGCGCCGCTGATCTCGAAACGGCCCTGAACAGGCTTTACCCCGAAGACAATGTGGAAGATGGAGAAGTAGGCGATTCCCTTTCCGACGACCCGGCGGAAGAAGATACGGACCGCCTGAAAGACCTTGCCAGCGAGGCACCCATCATCCGGCTGGTGAACCAGCTCATCTTCCGCGCCGTGGAGACCCGCGCGTCCGATATCCACATCGAACCGTTCGAAGACCGTCTCCTTGTGCGCTACCGCTATGACGGCGTGTTGCATGAGGTGGACAGCCATTCGCCCCGCGTCACACCCGCCCTGATCTCCCGCATCAAGATCATGGCGAAACTCGACATCGCCGAACGTCGTCTCCCGCAGGATGGCCGCATCAAGCTTGCGGTGCGTGGACACGAAATAGATTTCCGTGTCTCGACCGTGCCTGCCCTGCATGGCGAGATCGCCGTGCTCCGCGTCCTCGACCGCACGACCGTCAGCTTCGATTACAGCCGCCTCGGCCTCGCTCCCGGCATTATTGATGCTTTCCGTTCCACACTGGAACTTCCCAATGGCATCGTTCTTGTCACGGGCCCGACAGGCAGCGGCAAAACCACAACGCTCTACACTGGTCTTTCCGGGATCAACTCCACAGACCGCAACGTGATGACCGTTGAGGATCCGATCGAATATCAGCTTGCCGGTATCAACCAGATTCAGGTGCGCCCCACCATCGGCCTGACCTTCGCGAGTCTGCTCCGCGCCATTCTCCGTCAGGACCCGGACGTGATCATGGTGGGTGAAATCCGCGATCTGGAAACAGCGCAGATTGCCGTGCAGGCAGCTCTCACCGGACACCTCGTGCTGTCCACCCTGCACACCAATTCCGCCGCCGCCGCGATCACCCGCCTGCGCGACATGGGACTGGAGGACTATCTCCTGACTGCCGTGCTGCGCGGCATCCTCGCCCAGCGGCTAGTGCGTCGGCTCTGCGAATCCTGCCGTCGTCCGGAAACAGTGGAGCCTGAATTGTCCCGAAAGCTGGGGCTGGATCTGAGCACGCCCCATACACTCTGGCACCCGGTCGGCTGCCCGGAATGTCGTCACACAGGCTATCGCGGACGCACGGCCATCGCCGAGTTCCTCCGTCCTTCCGCAGCCGTGACGAAGCTGATTCTCTCAGGCGCGGATCATGGCGAGATTGAGCGGGCAGCCATGGCTGAAGGCATGGTTACGATGTTTCAGGCGGGCCTCAAAGCAGCGCTGGCTGGCGAGACCTCGCTGGAAGAGATCAGCCGCATCATCGGAGGTGATGACTGATGGAAGCCACCGTCACCCGCTGGACATGGCGCGCTCTCACCTCCGAGGGCACGATCACCGCTGGCGAGATGATGGCGGACAGCGAAGCGCAGGTGCTCGGGCGACTAAAGCGCCAGAAGCTGAGGCCGCTTCAAGTCATGCCCGCAACGCGCAGCGGTCTTTTCCATGCCGGACTGACAAGCTGGCTCGGCGAACGCCGCAATGCTGCGCTACGCCCTGCCGAACTGAGCGATTTCACACGGCAGCTTTCCACCATGCTCGGTGCGGGTCTCGATCTGGACCGCAGCCTGCGCTTCCTTTCCGAAACTTCGCCCAATCCGCGCATTACGAAAGTCATCGGGCGTATCCGTGATCGTGTTCGTGACGGCGGCTCGTTCGCCGATGCGCTGGAATCCGAGCCGCGCAGTTTCTCGCGACTCTATATCGGCCTCGTGCGCGCAGGCGAAGCAGGCGGAGCGCTTCAGGATTCCCTCCTTCGGCTGGCCGACCTGCTGGAGCGGGAACGAAAACTCAGCGCCACCGTCCAGTCCGCCATGATCTATCCGGCCGTGCTACTGGTCGCCTCGATCTTCTCCATCGTGCTTCTACTCACGCACGTCCTGCCGCAATTCGTGCCCCTGTTCGAGGACAGTGGAGCGCAACTGCCCACCATCACCCGCATCGTCATCGCGGCTGGTGATTTTCTCACTGCATGGGGTGCATATCTTCTCATCGCACTGTTCGTCGGCATTTTTGTCGCCCGAGGCGCGATGGAACGTCCATCCGTACGGATGACTGTTGATCGGCTGATGTTGCGCATCCCGGTTCTTGGAACACTGGTGCGGGAGATCATGGCCGCCCGCCTCACACGCACACTCGGCACATTGATGCGCAACGGCGTTCCTCTTGTGGGGGCATTGCGAATCACTGAGGGCGTCATCACCAGTCGCCCCGGCGCCGCCTGCGTTGCCGAAGCCACGCGGGTTGTGCGGGAAGGTGGCAGCCTCGCCCACGCTCTTGAACGCGCCAAAATCTATCCTGTTACCATGACCCATTTTCTTCAAGTGGGGGAAGAAACCGCCCAACTCGCGCCCATCTGCCTGAAAGCCGCTGACATTCACGAGGAAGCCAGCCGCGTCACCATCCAGCGTCTGCTCGCCATCCTTGTTCCCGCGATCACCATCATCATGGGACTGCTGGTTGCTGGCATCGTCTCCGCACTGCTTCTCGCCATGCTGAGCCTCAATGACCTCGCGCACTGACATGCAGAACGACCGGGGCTTCACATTGCTGGAAGTCACGGTGGTGCTGGTCATTGCCGGACTTCTGCTCGGATTGGCCATGGCGCGCGGCCCATTCCACAGCACGTCCGTCACGTTCGGCGCGGCCCGTGCAAAAGTGCTGCATGTGCTCCGCGCGGCTCAGGATCGGGCGCTGACATCCGGCCTTGCCGTCACCGTCATCATGGATGCCGAGCAACGTGATCTCATGACCGTGCTGGGCAAAACCGTGCATCATGACCGCCTGACAGGGCCGGTCCGCGCCTTCATCCCGCAGCAGCATGGCGGCATGCTGACACGCGGCGTTTTCCGTTTCGATCCGGACGGCACAGCTTCCGGTCCCCCGCTCGCCCTTCTGCTCGGACAGCACAGCGAACTCATCACCCTAAGCCCGATCACTGGACGGATTCTGACGCATGTCCAATGAGATAGTGTGTCATCAGACTGACGCAGGCTTTACCCTGCTGGAAGTCATCGTCGCGTTGATGATCGCGGCCAGTGCCCTGGCGGTGATGTTTTCCGCTATGGAAACCGGTTTGTGGAGCGGGCGGCAGGCTGACATGACAATGCGGGCGGTGTCTGTCGCGCGTTCACAACTCGACGCCACACTGGCGACACGACAACTCCATGCTGGCACCAACAGCTACGTGATGGATGGAAAATACCGTACTTCTGTTGAAATCCGTCAGATTTCGACATCAGGAGGACAGGACAGCGCCTATCGACTCGGTCTTTATTCCGTCTCGATCACGGTCGGCTGGGGCCTGCTGAATCATTCCATCCACCTCTCGGGGCGCGCTGTCCGACCCAGCACGGCAAATGAATGACGCCCTCCGAGCATGACGCCCCATCCGACGCAGGGTTCACCCTTCTGGAAATCCTTGTCGTCACCATGGTTTTTGGCCTTCTCTCCGTCGCCTTGTGGGAGGGACTGTCCGTGGGAACAAGAGGATGGGCCACCCAGCAGAAACTCTACGATCATTCAGCAGAACTTGAGGACATGGAAAATGCCCTCCGACGAATCATCGCCCGTGCCGAAACATCCGATACAGGTCAGCCACCAGCATTGAGCGGCGCATCAGATCGACTTCGCCTGATTTCCTGGCTTCCGGAAGATGGGGGATACCATCACGATATTGAGGCTGGCCTGGGTCTGAACGCACAACATCAACTGGTGCTGCGTTGGCGCGCTTTCAGACGTGCCCGCTGCCCGACAGATGACACGTCATTTCATGAAGAAATCCTGCTCCGGAATGTCCGCGCCATCTCGTTCCAGTATTACGGACGCAAAGGCGAAGTGCATGGCTGGCAGGACATATGGCGCAGTCCCAGTCTGCCGCTTCTGGTAAAAATCCATTTCACCTTCATGACACCAGACCGCGCATGGCCGGACATATCCGTCAGACCGCTCATGTCAGGAGGCGAATCATAAATATCATTTTATGATCAATAATTTTTTAGACAAAACTCATGCCTTGTCATCGAACGGTCATTGTTTCTTCACTGTTTTCCTGACGAAAGTTTAACTAAGTGTTTCGCGAACGGTAAGGAATGAGAAATACTGGCTCATAATGAAATAATACTGACATAATTACAGTTTTTCAAAACCAGAATTTCCATTTTCGTTCGCGCTCCCCTCGTCGGCAACTCCCTTCGAGTTCCACGTCCACGGATACACGGAAGGTTCTCCCCATGGCCCACCCCGTCTGGAGACGTCTGCGGAAGCCGCTGAATCAATCAGTGGCCAGCCTGACAGCCGCCTCAATGGCTCTTTCTCCGGTTGTTGCGTCCGCTCCTGCGCTTGCCAAAAGCGAAGCGGTCACGACGGCTACGCCGATCGAACATATCGTTCTGATCATTGGCGAAAACCACACCTTCGATAATCTGTACGGCACGTACAAACCGAAGAGCGGTGAGACGATCGACAACCTGCTGTCGAAGAAGATCGTCAACGCTGATGGCACGCCCGGCAAGAACTTCTCCAATGCCGCTCAGGCACAGGCGCAGGGCTCCGGAACATACACCATCGCTCCGGCCAACAAGACAGCCTATTCCATTTTACCTCCTCCGGCTCTCTCCGGCACGCCCGCAAAAGCATCCGATTCAGATCCAATGCCGTTTGCCACCCTTGCGGCAGCGGAAGCTTTTGAAAAAGCCGTTGGAAATGACGGTATCAATCGCACGGACTGGCTCAAGCTCACCACGGGCGCGAGTGGTCTGGGCTCCAGTGGTGTCGACACCCGCATCACCAATGCGAACAATCTTCCGAACGGACCGTTCCAGTTTACCGGCGCATCCATGCCGTACGATTCGTACAGCGGAAGCCCGGTTCACCGCTTTTTCCAGATGTGGCAGCAGACCGACTGCTCCATGGCGCATGCAACCTCGAAGAATCCTTCGGGCTGCCTGAACGATCTGTTCACATGGGTTGCCGTCCAGAGTGGCACCGGCGGCAATGGCGCTGCGCAGGCCGCCAACTTCACTGACATGTCGACGGGCGAAGGCTCGATCTCCATGGGCTTCTACAACATGGCCATGGGGGATGTATCATACTTCAAGTCCCTGTCAGACAAGTACACCACCAGCGATAACTTCCACCAATCCGTTATGGGTGGAACGGGCGCGAACCATATCGCTCTCGGCACCGGCCTTGGACTCTATTATACGGACGGCAACGGAAATCTTGCCACGCCTCCCAGCAGCCAGATCGAAAATCCGAATCCGCAGGCTGGCACAACCAACTGGTATACACAGGATGGTTATTCGGGCGGCTCCTACGTCAAATGCTCGGATGACTCCCAGCCGGGCGTCAAGCCGATTCATCAGTATCTGAACTCGCTGCCGAACAAGCACCCGACGAACTGCAAAAGCGGCGCTTATTATCTCGTCAACAACTACAGCCCGGGTTATTTCGGTGACGGCACCATCAACACCGGCACCTTCGTCATTCCGCCTTCCAACGTGCCGACCATTGCCGACCGCCTGAACGAGAAAAACGTCACGTGGCGTTACTACGGCGCCGGCTGGAACCAGTATGTCAAGGATCCAACCAGCCAGCTCGGCAGCGTCTATTGCGACATCTGTAATCCGTTCCAGTATGAAACCAAGATCATGGCGAATGCGAAGCAGCGCCAGGAGCACATCAAGGACGTAACCGACCTTGAAGCCGATCTTGCAATGGGCAACCTGCCTGCCGTTTCCATCGTCAAGCCGGACACCATTCTTGACGGTCACCCAGCTTCTTCCAAGCCTTCCCTCTTCGAAGCTTTCACCAAGCACATCATCGAGGAAATCAAGGCCAAGCCGGAAATCTGGAAAAAGACAGCCATTCTGGTTACCTTCGACGAAGGTGGTGGATCATGGGACTCGGGCTACATCCAGCCGCTTGACTTCTTCGGCGACGGCACACGTATCCCGGCCATCATGGTTTCCCCTTACTCCCAGGGTGGCCATATCAATCACACCTATGCTGACCACGTTTCCTTCCTGAAGTTCGTTGAAAAGAACTGGGGACTGAAGCCGGTTTCCACAGTGGGTCGTGACAACCTGCCGAACCCGATCACCTCCAGCAGCAACCCGTATGCGCCGACCAACAGCCCGGCCATCGGCGATCTGACGGACATGTTCGATTTCACGTCCGCATCGGACAGCTCTTCTTCGGACAGTGACAGTTCCACAACGGGTTCTTCTTCCAACACGAACTCCGGCTCCACCGATACGGGATCGAGCAGCGGTTCCTCATCCAGCTCCGACAGCGCAAGCACCGGTTCAACTGGCGCCGTCGCTCAGCTGCTTCAGCAGATCCAGACCATGCTTGCCAGCCTCTGGTCGTCTCTGACGTCCCTTCTCTTCGGCTGATTATTCTTCGGAATAACAACCGTTATGAAGTCGATTGCCACCGTCCGAAAGGGCGGTGGCAATTTCGCGTTTAACCTTCCAATCTTCGAGATCGCCATGCCCGTCCACATTCCCAATCTCCTGACCCTGGAACAGATCTCCGCAGGCCGTGCCCTGCTGGAAGCGGGACATTGGGTCGATGGACGCGCGACAGCTGGCGTGCAGGCCGTTCACGCCAAGAAAAATCTCCAGCTGGCACCAGATTGCGAAAATGCCGCGACTGTCAGGGAAGTCATTCTGCAGGCGCTTTCCAGTAACCTTCTCTTTCGTGGATTTGCTTTGCCACGCACGATCTTTCCCCCTCTCTTCAACCGCTATGATGATGGGATGACCTATGGAGCGCATGTCGATAATTCCGTGCAGACCATCCCTGGTTCAGGCGGCCAGCTCATGCGCGCCGATCTTTCCGCGACAATTTTCTTCAACGATCCCGATGATTACGAAGGCGGAGAACTGGAACTGGAAACCGAAGCAGGTCTGGAGATGATCAAACTTCCTGCCGGAGACATGATCATCTATCCCACGACCATGATTCATCGTGTCACACCGGTCACGGCAGGATCACGTCTTGCATCGTTTTTCTGGATACAATCGCTCATTCCCGATCATGCCTGTCGAACACTTCTCTTTTCACTCGACCGTGCCATTATTGATCTACGCGCTCGCACAGAACCCGGAGATGCAGCCGTCCTCTCGCTGACAAATACCTATCACAACCTCATCCGGCGCTGGTGCGATCTGTAAAGCAGGGCCTCACTGAATATCTTTCCAAAATATTTCTTAATTTCACCTGATTGTCACAAACAAAATCACCATGCCGCCTATAACACCGAGCGGCTTTGCGATTACGACTGCTTTCCGGACAGGTCGTGCCAAGTTCAGGACCGGAGAATTCTCTCGTGCCACCATCCGCTCCCAGCGCCACCACACAGCGCGCGCTTCTGCTGACAGCGACAGTCTCTACAATTTCGCTGTTTGCGACATGGGGCATGATGGGATTCATCCACCGACCAGCACATGCTCATACGGCGCTCGCCGATCTGCTGATCCATACTCCACTTGCAGGTATCGCCACTGCCCTTCTGGCCCTCATTTCAGGAAGTGGCTTCGCAGCGCTCGCTTTGAGCAGCGCACGCAAAAAGGCAGAAGCCTCACAACAGTCACGAGTGGCCATGTGGCCGCAATCTACGATCCTGCTGCCTTTTCTGGTCATCGCTATTGGCGCTTCAACCCGCGCCGTTCTGCGGGGCTTTTCCGGCATGTCGGTCGGCAATGGCGCGGCAACAGCCATAACAGTCTGCCTCGTGGGACTGGCACTTCTGTTCCTGCTCGCTGACCGTGTGCTGTCCAGCCGCCCGGAAATGGAACAACGAAGCATCAGGGGGCTGACCGGACTTCTTCGTCTTGCCGTCAGCGTCTTTCTCATCTCCGCTGTCCTGTCCGGCTGCAACGCTGCGGGCACCCCAATACCCACATGGTTCTGGAAACTTCCGGCTTTTCTTACGCTTTATGGCACTGTCGAAATCAGCGCCCGCCTTGTCGCCTCATGGTTCGCGCCTCCTCCTTCACCAGCGACCGCTCAGAGTTGCGTCGATGTCATCCTGTTTCGGGCACCATCCGCCTTCGCCCCCGGACAATTGGCTGACACTCTCCAGCAACGCTTTGGTCTCGACTTCGAACGCAGTTGGGCTCTGGGTTTCGTCCGTCGTACTTTTCTCCCCATCTCAGCCATCATGCTGCTTCTGGCGTGGGCAGGGAGCGGGATCGTTCAGATCGCTCAGGACAGGCGCGGCGTTTATGAACGTCTTGGCGTGCCGATAGCTGTTCTCGATCCCGGGCTGCATGTGACTCTGCCAGCCCCTTTCGGCCGTGTGCGCCAGATCGAATTCGGCACGATTCACTCATTGGCCGTAACGGACGCCCCCCTTGCCGCCCATGAAGCGGACATTTCCAAAGCGGAAGACGAACCACCCAGCAGCGCCAACCGGCTATGGGACGGTTCGCCGGACGATGCATCATGGCTGATCGCCCGGGAACAGAGTGGGAATCGCGCTGGTTTTGAAATGCTCACAGCCAATCTACGCATTCTCTATCGGGTACGCATGTCACAGCAGGGCGCCATGGATGCGCTTTATACAGTTTCTTCGCCCGAAACCCTGCTGAACTCACTTGCCCATCGAAGCCTAACGGATTTTTTTGCTTCCGAGACGATGGACGGCGTCATGGCGACACGCCGCGAGCATATCGCTCAACAGATTTCAGAAAAACTTCAGACTTATCTCAATCATTATCATAGCGGTCTGGAAATTGTCGCCGTGCTGATCGATGGCATCCAGCCTCCGGCCACCACCGCCAAATCATGGCGCATGGTGCAGGCGGCGGAAGTAAAGGCACAGACATCCATCGCTGAAGAAAACACCCGTGCGGAAGGCACACATGCGCTCGCGGAACGAGATGCTTACGAACTCCGCGCTCAATCCACTGCCGAAGCCGAGACCATCCGCCGGACAGCCGTTGCGGACACATTGCGTATGAATGGTGACGAAGCCGCATGGCAGACAGGCGGGCAGGCCTTTCTTCTTGAGCGTTATCTCGGAAACCTGAAACAGAGTCTGGAGAAAACCAGTCTCACCATTGTCGATGGCCATCTCCATGACGGTGTATTCGATCTGCGAGCCACATCTTCTTCCAGCCGCGCCCTTACTGATGCAGCAGGTACCAAATGACATCCTCCTCCACTTCAGGAAAAGCTGCTCTGACAGGCCGCCTTTCCCTTGCGGCAATCGTTACGGCTGCCGCGGTTCTTGCTGCAACATCCTTCACGGTCTCTACAGGAAACTCCGTGGTGGTCACCCGCTTTGGCGCGCCCGTGCGGGTTCAGACACTCCCCGGCCTGTCATGGAAACTTCCAGCTCCCCTCGAAATGACGCAGACCGTCGATCTTCAGACCCGCGTCACCTCCGGCGGCTTGCAGGATGTCGGCACACGGGATGGGCTCCGTGTGCTAGTGCAGGCTTTCATGGCATGGTCCATTCCCAACGATCCTGACCATATAAAACATTTTCTGCGCACAACCGGAAATGATCCGGATGCAGCCGCTCGGCAATTACGTTCGCTTCTCGCATCCACATTGCAGATTGTCGCCAGCGATTTCACCTTGCACGATCTGATCAACACCAATGCCGACAAGGTCAAAATCGCCGCCTTCGAGGACCGGGTGTTTACGGCGCTTCGTCCACAGGCTGAGGCGATTTACGGTATCCATATCGAACAGGTCGGTCTTGAACGTCTCAGTCTTCCCGCAGAGACACTGGCCGCCACCGTCGCGCGTATGCGCGCCGAACGTGAAACCGTAGCTGCAGCACGAACGGCGGAAGGCTTGCGTAAAGCCGCCGCCATCAAGGCGGATGCGGAACGCGATTCCCGCATCATCATCGCCACGGCACACGCCGATGCCGCCTCATCAGAAGCAAAGGCCCGCGAGGAAGCGGCTTCCATCTATGCCAAAAGCTACCACAAAGATCCTGATCTTTACGCAACGCTGCGCACGCTCGACATGCTCAACACAGTCGTGGGCCAGAATACGCGTCTCGTCATGCGCACCGATGCCGCGCCGTTTTCCGTCCTGACCGGCCCGAAGGGCTCGGCACATGCTTTTGCCGAGACCATCACACCGCCTTCCCGTCATGCCGACAGTGCGACGCTTGCCGCGGAGCAACGTTGATGTCTGCGCCGTCGCTTTCTCACGAGACGGACCTCCCCTCCAAAATCAGCCTGCCTCCTGTCAGCAGCCCGCTCGAACAGACTGTTAAACTGGCGTTTCTTCTGCTGGCAGGCGTCACCGTCATTCTTGGGGTGATCTGGGCAACAGGCAATATCCGCGCCGTGCCGACGGATGGAAGCGCCGTTGTCATCCGCTATGGCAAGGTCATCGCAGAACGTCACTCCGGCCTCGTCATCGCACTGCCCCGTCCTTTCGAGGAAGTGCGCTTCCTGCCCTCACCGGACCATCAGCTTTCCCTACGTGTCACCCGCGACAACACCGCTTACGCCAGCGATGAAACGGATCTTCAACTTCAGGAATCCGATGATTTTTTCCACATGGAAAAGAATCGCGATGCCGCCAATTCCAGTTATCTCCTGACCGGCGACAACAGCGTTGTCCGGCTTGACGCAACCCTGTCCTACCGTGTCCTGCGTCCCGTGGCCTACATGCAGGCGCTCCCTCATATCCAGCCGATGCTGCGACGCCTGTTCTACGCCGCCGCCACGACAATCGCGGCTTCCCATCCGATCGAGGATTTTCTTGTCGTTCACGCGGATTCCGCCGAGGAAGACGACACGCTTTCCGCCCGACGCGCCGCCGTGCGTTCGCAGTTGATGCAGGCCGTCAACCAGCGGCTCGAACGGCTGCACCAACCAGATTCCGACACAGGCATTGAAGTGACACGCATCGATCTCGTCGCGATCCTGCCCCCGCGCGCAAAGCAGGCGTTCGATCAGGTTCTCACGGCGGAACAGGCGGCAGCACAAAGCGTGGCTTCGGCGCAGACCACAGCAGAACGCACCATGCAGGACGCCAATGCCGAGCGCGACCGCATCCGCTCAGCGGCAACAGCATCGGCCGAGGAATTCGTGCGTCAGGCATCTTCCGCGACCGCCTCCATTCTGGCGGAGGAAGAAGCGGTCGCCACCGCGTCCCCGGATGAAAAAGAAGCCGCCGCCCTCCGTGCATGGCGGGAACGGATGGGACTCTTCCTTGCGAAAGCAGGCGAGATCACAATCATTCCTCCCGGTGACAGCTCCACGCTGCTCTCCGTCCCCGCGCGCATGGCGCCCCCGTCCTCCGGAGACGAACAATGAGCGCGAGCGCCTTTTCCGCCGCCCCCAGTGCCACGCGCGGACTGGAAGGGCACGCACGTCGCACTACGGGTGAAGAAAACCCGGTCGATCTGATGACCCGCTCCGAGCACTGGCTCATGGGAGCGCGCCTCACGCTGGCGATTGTCTCCTGCTGGCTGCTGGCCATCGCCCTCCTCTGGCGTTTTGTCGTCGGGGGCAACAGCGCCCTGCCCGATCTGGCTTCAGCCGCCGCTGCCCTGCTGGTCGCCCCGCCCATCCTTGCCGCCGCCTTCACCAGCCTGCGTCACCCTTCCCTCCACGGCCTGACAGACCAGCTCGTCGCGGTCGCCATGCTGGCTTCGTGGGCCGCAGGCGATCTGCTCACCGCTGCCCTGCTGCCGATCATCATGATCGCCGGACATGTGCTGGAAGAACGTTCGCTCCTCGGTTCACAGGAAGCCATCCGCGCATTGGAACGGCTGGTGGACACTTCGACGCATCGTATCGCCGCAGATGGAAAGCTGGAGGTAGTGCCCGTTTCAGCATTGCGCGCTGGCGACTGCGTGGAACTGCGTGCCGGTGATCGCATCCCCGCTGACGGTCTGATCCGGTCCGGCCATTCCTCTCTGGACATGGCTTCCCTCACCGGCGAGTCCGTCCCTGTGGAAGTGACCGCGGGAGACCGGGTTCTCGCGGGAACGATCAATCTGTCTGGTGCTCTCACGGTCGAAGTATTGCGCACAGGCGACGAGACGGCCCTCGGACAGATCATTTCCCTGATGGAAGTTGCCGAAGAAGCAAAGCCGCCTCTCACCCGCCTACTGGAACGTTATGCCGGGCCTTATATGGCGCTCATCCTCACGGTTGCGGCTGCGGTGTGGTTCGCTTCCGGCTCCACAGCCGCCATGCTGGCCGTCCTTGTGGCCTCGTGCCCTTGCGCCGTGGTGCTGGCCGCGCCTGCCGCATCGATCGCGGCCATCGCCGTCGCGGCCCGACATGGCATCCTCATCAAGGGCACTGCGTTTCTGGAAAATCTGGCGGATGTCGGCTCGCTGGTCATCGACAAGACCGGCACACTGACGACGGGCCAACTGGCGTTACTGCGTGTTGAGCCTTCACGCGGCACCGATGCGGAAACGCTGCTTGCCCGCGCGGCGGCGCTGGGCAATCTCAGCGCCCATCCCGTCAGCCGCGCTCTGGCGCGGGCAAAGCCGGACGCGCCCGCCCTTCCCCTGAAGGAAGCGGATGAACTGCATGGCCTCGGCATGCGTGCGGTGCTCACAGATGGAACAATCCTGCTGATGGGACGCCCCGCCTTACTGGAAGAGGACGGCATCAATCCCGGCCCAACTCCGGAGCATGATGGACCAATGGTCTGCGTCAGTGAAAATGGCCGTTCTCTGGGGTGGCTGCTGCTCTCCGACCAGCCACGCCCGGAAGCCGCCGATGCCATGAAGGAACTGAATGGTCTGGGACTGTCGCGCCAGATTCTTCTTACTGGTGACCGGCAGGCGGTTGCAGAGCAGGTTGGCCAGAAAGTCGGAATTTCCAATATTCGTGCGGGTGTCCTTCCTGCTGAAAAAATGGCCTGTGTTCTAGAAGAAATCCGTCTCGGCCATCGTCCCCTGGTGGTGGGAGACGGCATCAACGACGCTCTTGCGCTTCGTGCTGGTGCAGTCGGCATCGCCATGGGTGCGGAAAGCACCGATGTGGCATTGAACTCCGCAGATCTCGTGCTGATGCAGGCAAACCTGCACCGGATCGGCACCGCCATCCGTCTGAGTCGCCGCTGCCGCCGCACCATTCAGGTCAACGTCGCCATGGGCGTCGGTTGGACCGCCATTCTGATCGGGCTGGCCGCATTCAACCTGCTCGGCGCGGAAGGGGCCGTGATGGCGGCCCTGCTTCATAACGCTTCCACCTTTGCCGGACTGGCAAACGCTGGCAGACTGCTACGCTTCGATGAAACTCTTGCAACCAGTTCAGGAAAATGACGCGCGTGCTTCTCTCTTTTCGTTCGACTGTCCTGCACGCCTGTTTCCTGAGCATCATGCTGGCAGGCTCCGCATATTCCGCCGAAACACCACAGCCCGAACTGAGTGGCATTTCGACGGGTCAGACGCTACTGGATCGTCCGCTGTTCGAGCCTGATCGTCGTCCCAAAGGGGTTCCCACCAAGGAAAAAGGCGGCTTTCGACTGGCGGGTATCGCCGGACGACCGGGCCACTGGGTTTCCATTTTTCGTCGCAATGCACCCGACGCAAAAAGCGATATCCGCAGGCCGGGAGAGAAAATCGATGACTGGACTGTCAGCAGTATCAGTCAGACATCGGTGACTCTCACACGTGACACGGAAACACGTGAACTGAAGCCGAGTTTTCTCTTCGAACCGCCACCCATCGTCAAGCCGAAGCCGGCACTGTCTCCCGAGGTGAAGTTGATGGCTTCCAAGCGCATAGATCCACATCTCGCCTGGTAATATCCATTCAGTGAGTCTGACCCGCTTCACTTTCATGCGTGACTTCGTCAGGCAGATTTCTACGGATGTCATCTGAATAATTCGGCCCCGGCACCGCACCATCCGGTCGATGAATACGGCTGAGACGCATCAATGTCGGAAAACTGTAGTGAGTATCAAGAAATCCCATGTCATAGGCTAGGGACGCCGTATAGCCACTGAGCAATATCCGCCAGTCCAGACGATAGCGCCATTGCGCCTGCGCCCGGGCCAGTATTCCCGTCGTACAGTTGTCTGTCAGCGTGTTATACCATTGCGGATGACTGTTCAGTCGATGAATGGCGCCAAGATAGCTCAGGAACAGGCGCTTTTCCGTCTCCGGCGCCAGATTGAGATGGTAGAGATAGACACGTTCCTTGCGAAAATCGGTCCGTACCCCGATTAGATCCCGTTCGTCTGCCACGACGTAAAACAGTTCATAATGATGGAAAAATCCGGCGATGGCGGAATAAGGAAAACGTTTCTGCCGGCGGGTCTCAATCGAAATCGCCAGATGTTTTCCATCCCTGAACGCGAAGGAGAGAAAAACATGCGCAATACTATTACCTGCCCAATAGGATGTAATGAGATCGACTGAGGAAATCGCATCCACATCATAATCAGCATCATACCATCCCGCTGTAGCGGTGTTTTCACTCTGCCATGCAAAATTGCGCACATGCTGGATATGGGCGATATGCCCGTTGATTCCGACATCAGCCGGAATGGAATATTCTTTTGACCAGTCACGATCATTCTGTGGCGGATCGGTGAAATACCATCCCCAGAAACAGAGCATCAGAACCGATATCGTCATCCGCCGGGGTATTTGCCGGCGTATGAAAAATGCCCCAACCAGCATGGCTGGAAACAGAACAGCCAATGTCCAGCACAGCCATACGGGTTCCACGGTGGAATAATAAATGGCGGCTGCAGAAAACATCACCATCAGCGCTCTGATGGCATACAGTCCTATCGTCTTCGCTCGCACAGAAAATCCTGTCATTGGAGGCGAGGAGGAAGATGAACGTAAACCCCGCCAATCTTGCTGATATTGCGCTTCTCCATATCCCCTTTCGGCAACGCTATCCCCAGCAAGTCATGCAGCTGGTCAAACAGGATACGCCGCACTTCCGCGATGGTGACGGGATTGGACTGTGTGGAATGTCCTGAATGCCGCACAACAAGTTCAGAATCCACATAAGGCACATGAGCACTCTCATAGGCCACCACCCCATCCGTGGCATTCTTGCCCGGACCATCCTGCAGCACAGGAATGATCGAATGAGCATGCACATCTGAGGACACAGGGATAGGCGCAAGCGCTTTCATGAAATTGCTCTGTGGCGACATGCCGTAAACACTCCCCAATCGCCATGGACTCAGATCACGCGCATCCAGAGTGGTCTGGGTCACCATCTGCTGCATCGCCTGCGTGACAGACAAAGGAAAGCTGATCATCTGACCAAGCAGGCGCGACACGGAGAGAGACGCAAGAAAACTTCCATGCTGTGGAGTAGAAATGAAAATGACATTGCCGACTTCCGGCATGTGCTCCGGAAACAGTGCCGCGCGCAGCAACTGGCGTGTGGACGCTGAAATCGAAAGATCATCGAGCGGTGTCGAGAAAATTCCATTCCACAAGCGATCTCCCGTATCCATGACCAGCATTTTGGAAAGTAGCCCGCCCTGACTGTGGCCAATGAGCGTAATGTGTCCCAGAGCCGGGTCCGCCTGCACGCCCCCGAGGCTGGCGACCGCCTCGGAGATGGACTGCCGCAGCTGCATGGCGGAATAAGGGATCGGATTGCCTGTTCCATAGGAAAACAGCCAGAATTCATAATGCTGGCGGATTGCCGGATCTGCCAGAAGATCGTTCAGCATGTCGGCCCATCGCCCCGCACTGGACGCCGTGCCATGCACCAGGACGACAGGCATGCGCCCTTTCTTGTGAGGTTCAATCGCCGCAAGCCGCAGCACATGATGCTGATCGAGAAACTGACCGTTGAGAAAACCGGCATATTCTGCCGACCAGTCTACGGATTCATTGAGACCAATGGCTCTGCTGGTTGTCGTATCGAACTGCGCCTGAACGGGTTGCCTGTGTTCCGCAGTGTCGAGACTCTCATCTTCCACCGAAAGAATGATTTTCCCCGTAATACGGTCACTCAGCGCCTGCTCGCGGGATGAAGGTATTTCCATGAAAAGACTGACAGGAACACGTTCCTTGTTGGCCACCTGGAAGGCCTGTCCTTCTCCCGCCGTCATCTTGGGAACAGCCGCCAGCGGCTCCCCCATTCCCGGCTGGCTGTAAATATTGTTCAGACCATAGATACGGAGGCGGGCTGTCGGCCTGAAATCGACAAGTTCATGATCATGCCAGCTCTTGTCAGAAGGCGTTGCGCTCAGATCAAGCGAACCAAACGGAAGAGTCCAGTGCTGAGCGTCGACATTGGCCGGCGAACCCAGCGCTTCCGTAAGCGCGAACATATAAAGATCACAGGCCTGTCTGAATCGCGGATCATAAGAACTGGGGCGTTCGACAGCAGGCGCATCCGGCGCGAGATAGGCATAGGCATAGAGCGCCGCCGCCATGAACGTCGCCCTATTATGCGTCCTGCGCGCCTGCTGCCACGATAATTCAGCCAGCGCAAAGAACTGATCAGTCAGATTTTCAGCCAGAAAACCAGCCTGCGTCATGGCCCTCAAGGACGCTATCGTCCGAACGGGATCCTTGCCCCACATTTCCAGAAGGTTCAGACGTTGCAATACAACATGCGTGTCATTGCTCAGGCTGTTACCGGAGAGGGCGCTCCTGTTTCGGAGCGTGTAGGCATCAATCAACCCAAGCTTCTCGATGGAAACGGGCGAACATCCGGATAACAGAGCCATGAAAAGGAAGAGGGCGGTCAGCCTTACCTTGCCAGATACCACCTTCCCACACCTCTCGCTGCTCGCGCCGAAATCCGTTTCGCCGCACATCTCTCAAACCTGAACAAAAACTCTTACCGCTCTCTTGCCTGAAGAGCCTTTATCTCCCTGACGGCTGCCGTAACCTGCATATCGACCCCGATCTGCCCAAGCGCCGCCGTGGATGGACGCGGGTCACCGCCGCCATACACACCGTCTGCTTCGGAAGGTTTTGCCGCCGCTTTCAGCGCTGCCATGCGCACCATGGAAGGATCGACAGCCAGCATCAGGGAGGTGTCGCTCAGGTCCGCATGGGTGCCAACGGCCTCACCCAGCCCCTTTTCCTTTAATGCCCGGGCATAATCACCAGCAATGACCGTATAATAGTCATTGATGCATGCCGCATGTGCTCCTGTTCCGGACCAGCTTCTGTCGATCTGGGCGACTGCCTTGCACATCTCCGCACGATAGCCACCGTGGTCGCCAATGAACGCGACAAGGCGGAAACCCTGGACGCGAAAACTCTCGGCGGCCGACTTCAGCAGTCCATCAAAAACGGCAGGCGTCACAGTGATCGTACCGGGAAAGCGCATGTGCGAGGTCCGGGGGGCAGTCCCCCCTTCGGGAACATACGCAATAACGGGCGCAACCAGAGCATTGCCCAGTTCAACCGCGACCCGGTCGCCCAGAGCCTGTGCCCGGACATTATGTTTTCCGACCGCAATATAAGGTCCGCTCTGTTCCGTTCCGCCGACGGGCACAATGATCGTGTCATATCCGGCTTGCAGCGCATCGCGGATTTCCGTCCATGTCAGGCGCTGGAATTCCACCTGAGGCGCTGCCTGAGCGGTTGGGGCGCACAACAGCGCGCCCAGAAATGAGAAAATGCACAAACGACGGGAGAACATGCAACCTCCGGCAGATACGACTTGCCTGCGCTACCGCGCCCATCTTCTGCGAGCAAGCACGATCCGCGAAAAGCGAACTGACACACGGTGCCTGAATCCAGCCTGTCTTTATTCCGTTTTCAAAGCCGGAATCGGAGAACACGTTTTGTATAAACTCTGACACAATAAACTACGGTCAGAGCGACCACCTGATTTCACTCCATCCGGGCCATTCTCAATCGCCCCGTTTCAGCAGGCTGAACATAAAATAAATTATTATTTTTTTC
>NZ_JBDNXK010000050.1:0-25198 GCF_047721705.1 Acetobacter sp.
ATAATATTGTATGTTACAAATCACAAAATGAGAAATTACTCATTATGGGATAAAAGTCAGGTTCAGATCATATGTTAGAAGAACATTCTGCTGGCAGGATTACGCTGGCTTCTCACACATCCCTGTCACTTTCATCCACGGCCTCACGACGGCAGATACACGCGATGATAGCGATGACCGAGGTCTGTCAGGAACTCGTATCCGATCGTTCCCGCAACTGCGGCAATGTCATCCAGAGAATTATGCGGGCCGATCAGATCCACAAGATCACCAGCCTGGGGCGCGGCCTGCCCAAGGTCCGTCACGTCAATCGCCAGCGAATCCATGGAGACTCGCCCGATAATGGGCAGAGGTTTCTCCGGATGAGAAGGCAGGATCGCCGTTCCACGATTGGAAACGCAGCGGAGAAACCCGTCGCCATAGCCAATGCCGAGCAGCGCGATGCGGCTTTCGCGTGGTGCGACGAAATAACCGCCATACCCGACCGCCTGCCCCTTCGGGACGGTTCTGGTCTGGATGACGCGCGCCTGTAAACGAATGACCGCGCTCATCGGATTGGGTTCAGCGGGGATCGGGTTGATGCCGTACAGTGCCGCTCCCGGACGCACGAGATTAAAATGCCAGTCAGGACCGAGGAAAATCCCGGAAGACGCAGCAAGACTGCGCGGCGCTTCAGGCAGAAGAGCACTCAGACGGCGGAAAGTCTCCAACTGGTTCCGATTTGTTGGAACGTCCGGTGTATCCGCGCACGCCAGATGACTCATCACCAGCACGGCACGCACCCCTTCCAGCAGGGAAGGATCCGCAGCAAGCTGTTCGGCCTCGGTCGCAGTCAGCCCAAAACGGGCCATGCCAGAATCAACCTGCAGGGCGGCGTCCAGAGGACATCCGGCCGCTCTGGCCAGCCCCCGCCACTCGGCGATCTGTTCCATGCTGTTAAGAACGGGAACAAGGCCAGCTTCGACAAACACCGAAGCCGTCCCGGGCGGCGGTCCATGGAGAACGAAGATGGACGAATCGCTCTCCTTTATGGCCGGGCGAAGCGCCAGTCCTTCAGCAACGTGCGCGACGAAAAAATGCCGGCACCCTTCCTGCTCCAGAACCGGCGCAACCCGCAGCGCATCCAGACCATAAGCATCGGCTTTCACGGCAGCAGCACAGACTGGCGACCGCCCTTCCTTGTCAGCGTCCCGCACCTTCTGCGTCAGTAGGCGATAATTCCTTGCTAGAGCACCAAGATCGATCGTCAGAACTCCGCCAGCTCCCTGCGCCGCCACATCCATTGCTGTCGGTTCCTCCTATTTTTCACTCAGTTTCCGCAGAAATCACGCATCCTATTCCCGCCGTCGCTATGCTGCACCCGGCACGCCTTTGCTCGTCGAATATTCGAAATGCAGGGCCTGATTAGGGTTCACGATGGCGTAGATTGCGTGCGACGCCATCGCCGCTTCGCTGAAGCCTTGCAGAATGAGCTTCAGCTTGCCGGGATAGGACGCAATATCGCCAATGGCGAACACGCCGGGCATCGAAGTCTGACAGGTTGAGGGAACGACCGGAATCGTCGAGCGTGTCTGGTCGATCCCCCACTGGGCGATGGGGCCCAGATCAGTTGCCAGCCCGAAGAAGGCCAGCAGATGTTCGGCTTCCAGAACCCGCTTTTCGCCAGCCAGCGTAGCGACTTCCACGCCGGACAAAGTCGCACCGTCACCCTGCAATCCGCTGAGCTGGTAAGGCGTAATTTTCTCCACCACGCCACGCGCAATGGCTTCTTCAAGCTGGTGCAGGCTTTCCGGAGCCGCGCGGAACTTGTCGCGGCGATGAACGAGGTAGATCTTTTTCGCTACGTGCGAGAGAGACAGCGCCCAGTCGATGGCGGAATCACCTCCACCAGCGATAACGAGGCTTTTACCCTCGAAATCGGCCTTGCGACGGACGCTATAACGGACAGCGCCACTCGTTTCGTAGTCCGTCAGCCCATCAAGCGGCGGGCGGTTCGGCCCGAAAGCCCCGGCGCCAGCAGCGATGATCACCGCTTTCGCCTCGATCGTGTCGCCCTTGCTGGTGACGAGATGAAACGCCCCGCTCTGGCCGCTCAGACTTTCGACGCGCCGTCCCAGCAGTTTCTCGATGGCGAACGGCTCGATTTGTTCAGCCAGCTTTTCAATCAGTTGGGCCCCTTCAATCGCCGGACAGGCTGGAATGTCATAAATCGGCTTTTCGGGATAAAGCGCCACGCACTGGCCGCCTATTTCATCAAGCGCATCGACCAGAAGGCAGTTAATCTTGAGCATGCTACACTGAAAAGCCGCGAACAGCCCCGTCGGGCCCGCTCCGATGATGACTACATCCGTGCTGATTGTGGCACCCGACATGATGTGAGCGTTCCTCCGTTAAGGTTTCGACCGTTGATCCTCTTGTGCGTCATGCGGAAGAAGGTGGCAATATCCCTCCGATTCCTGACCGGATGGAAAGGAAAAACGGCAGTCGGAAAAAGAATCGGGAGCAAAAACGTTTTGACTTCCTATCGTTTCGATATCATATTGATGGCAATCGATGCTGCATGGTGCGCTGCCAATGACGGCAGCAGCCTTCATGGCGAAATGCCTCTGATCTCATACCTCTGAAGGCCAATGGCGGCCTTCGTGGCCCGGCAGGGCGCGTTCTGTTCTTTGGACAGACGCTGGACATCGCATCGTGGACAAGGGATTTCTCAAGGCGGGTAATCCGCGTACGCTTCTCGCTGCCTTTCTGTATTTCGATGTCTCCTTCATGGTGTGGGTGCTGCTTGGGCCACTGGGCATATCCATTTCCCATGACCTGCATCTGAATGCCGGGCAGAAGGGTTTCCTCGTCGCCATTCCCGTTCTCGCGGGCGCGCTGCTGCGTGTTGTGGCGGGCGCACTGGTCGATCACTTCGGTGCGAGACGGGTCGCCATCGGCATGCAGACCCTTGTCATCGTGGGACTGGCCGCGACATGGGCTGCCGCACCGCACACCTATGCGGGCCTGTTTCCCGTGGCGCTCGTTCTCGGCGTGGCGGGAGCCTCGTTCGCGGTAGCGCTCCCCCTCGCCTCCGGATGGTATCCGCCGCAATATCAGGGAACAGCGCTCGGCATTGCAGGCGCGGGCAATTCCGGCACGGCACTTGCCTCTCTGTTCGCCCCTGGACTCGCCGTTCTTTACGGCTGGGTCAATGTGCTGGGCCTGGCAACGCTGCCACTTCTGGCCGTTCTGATCGCGTTCCTCTTTCTCGCCAAGGAACCGCCCCGCCGTCACCCGGGCAATGGCATCGTCGCATGGCTACCAGTGCTCAAAACAAATGACTGCTGGGCGCTGATGTTCTTTTATGGCGTGACATTTGGCGGCTTCGTCGGACTCGCCTCCTTCCTCACCATCTATTTCAATGACCAGTACGGTCTCGCACCTGCTGTCGCAGGCAGTTGCACCGCCCTCGTCGTATTCGTCGGCTCTTTTGTGCGGCCACTTGGAGGCGCACTGGCTGACCGCATCGGGGGCGATCGCGCCCTGTCCATTCTCTACGGTATCGCGGCCATCATTTTCGCCATCATCGGCGTGGGCCTTCCCACCATCTGGCTGGCCTTCCCGGCTTTCTTCCTTGGCATGGTCACGCTGGGTCTTGGCAATGGCGCTGTCTTCCAGCTCGTGCCGACCCGTTTTCCCCGCCAGATCGGCATCCTGACCGGCCTCGTGGGCATGAGCGGTGGCGTCGGCGGTTTCTACCTTGCCTCCTCACTCGGAGCGGCACGGCAGGCGACCGGCTCTTACGGTCCGGGTTTCCTGGCCTTTGCCCTGATCTCCCTGATCGCGCTGGGCTGGGTTTCGCTCTGTCATCGCCGCTGGAAAGCAGCTTCGCCCGCCCAGAGTTCCTCTCTCGATGAACTTTCTGCTGCCTGATGATTTTGCCAGACATGATCAACAAACCAATGTCCTCCCGCGCAAAGCGTAAGCCTGCCCGTTTGCGGACAACATCCGCTGGCCTGACCCTTCTTGTCAGCTTCCATTTCGTATCGTCCGTTCGTGCAGAAACTGCTCTGGTGTCCAACACCACGGTCGACATGATGAAAAGCGCGACAAAAAAGGCAAAAGCCGCACCGCCCGCCAAGAAGACAGGGCATGGGCGCGACTGGGGCGTTTTCAACGCGGGCAAAGGCGTGGCGTCTGGCTTCGGCACCGTCGCCGAGTATGGCCAGACCCGCTGGGCTGAAGACTGGAGCGGCCTTGCTACCCTGCCGCCGGCAGAGCGCCACAAGGACTGGTTCAATCGGCTCAAATATATCCGTCTCACCGACAAGGGGGATGTCTGGCTTTCGATCAATGGCGAGGAACGTCTTCGCTACATTTTCGAAAACCAGCCCATGATGGGGCAGGCAGGCAAAACGAATGCCAGTCGCGTGCTGTTGCGCAACATGTACGGCGCTGACCTGCATATCGGCGAACATGTCCGCGCCTATGCCGAGTTTCTCTGGGGTGTGGCCGGTGGCTCGAATTATTACGGCTACCAGACCGGCGTGCAGAGAGAACGTCTCGATCTGCAGCAGGGCATTCTCGAAGTGAAAGGCAATCTGCTCGGCGCTAAGATGGGTGTGATCGGCGGGCGACAGGTCTTCCTCGATGCCCCCCTTTCCATGCAGTCGGCCCGCGATCTGCCGAATGTGCAGCAGACATGGGACGGTTTCCGCGGTTATGCCGTCTGGAAATCGTTCCGCGTCGACCTGTTCGATTTCATGCAGACGAACAAACTACCACGCGACGTCTTTGCTGATGGCACCAGCTACAATGCACGTCTGTATGGAATCTACACCTCCACCGCACTTCCCACTTTCACTTTCATGGGACAGAAGAGCCAGATGTTCGCCGATGTGTTCTTCCTCGGCTATCTGTTCAACGGTGCAAATGCCGCACAGCCCTTGCCCCAACAGGGCAAAGCGGAAGCTGGTTCAACGCGGCGCGACAATGCTGGTGCGCGACTATGGGGCAATGCTGGCCCCTTCAACGTCAGTCTAACCGGCGTGTTTCAGGGAGGTGAGTTCCGGCCAGCGACGCACACCGATCCGACGCGTCCCGTACGGGCTTATGCCGTCAACGGCATGATCAGCTGGAGCGGGAAAAACCTGCCTTGGAAACCGAATTTCGGTGTTCAGGCTGATCTGTTTTCCGGCGGTTCCTACCATAGCAAGGATGGCGCGGTCGGCACTTTCGCCACTCCCTATTTTCCGCTGCCCTACTACAATGACGTCACGCTGGCCCTGACATCCCAGAATCTGATCGGGGTGGGCCCCGTGATTACCGCCGCTCCCATACCCAAACTCCAGCTCCGCCTGCATGTTCCGGCTTTCTGGCGCGCCAGCACACAGGATGCTGTCTATGGCACGGGCAAGATCTATTCATGGCGCGATAATCTGAGCGGTGGCTTTCTCGGCGTTACACCGCAGGTACAGGCTGCCTGGAATTTCGCGCCGCACTGGACATGGACCAACGACATCGCCGGTTTTGCCGCCTCCCACGGTATGAGGCAGGCCGGAGCGAAAAGCGGTGTCTTCTACATGCAGACAATGGAATTCAAATTCTGATCGCCACGTCGGCACCATGAAAGGAACGACCATGACAGGAACCGGAAACATCGTCATCATCGGCAACGGTATGGTCGGCCATTACTGCGCCGAACAGCTTGTCATGCAGGGGCTTCATGAACGGCACGCCATTCACGTGTTCGGTGAAGAACTGCATGACGCCTATGACCGTGTCCATCTCACCGATTACATGACCGGCCGGGATGCACGGGCGCTCTGCCTCCATATGGAGGATTTTCATGCGGCACATGGCATAACCCTACATCGTGGCACGCGCATAACCGGGATCGATCGAGCCGAGAAAACCCTCAGCAGCGCCGAAGGTATTCTTCCATATGAAACCCTGATCATCGCCACGGGTTCGACGCCTTTCGTCCCACCCGTCCCGGGCAACACCGGCACCGCGGGTCTGGTCTATCGCACACTCGACGATCTCGATATGATTCACGCCGCCGCGGAAGGCGCTTCCCGAGGCGTCGTCATCGGTGGAGGACTGCTGGGTCTGGAAGCGGCAAATGCTCTGACAGGTCTTGGTCTTGCCACATCCGTCATCGAATTCGCTCCGCGTCTGATGCCTGTCCAGCTTGATGATGAAGGTGGAAAAGCGCTCAAGCATCGTATCGAAGCGCTGGGGATCGAAGTGCACACATCTCACGCCACGCGCGAGATCATCCCCGGAGAAACATGTCGTCACCGTCTTGTTTTTTCTGATGACACCTTCCTTGAAACGGATGTCGTCGTCTTTTCAGCAGGTATTCGTCCGCAGGATAAACTGGCTCGTGACTGCGGGCTGGACATTGGGCCGCGGGGCGGCATCATTATCGACAATGCCTGTCGGACATCCGATCCGGATATCTTCGCGATTGGTGAATGCGCCTCGTGGCATGGACAGATTTTCGGCCTCGTTGCCCCAGGCTATGCCATGGCGCGTACGGTCGCATCCCTGCTCGCCGGAGAAGACGCTGCCTTCACTGGCGCTGACATGTCCACAAAACTCAAGCTGCTCGGCGTCGATGTCGGTTCCATCGGCGATGCGCATGGCGCAACGCCCGGCAGTCAGAGCTACCGCTTCATTGGTGAAGCTGAAGGTTCCTATCGCCGTCTCGTTCTGTCCAGTGATGGAAAACATGTGATCGGCGCGGTTCTGGTCGGCGACAATTCTTATTACGATACCATTCTCCAGTACGTGCAGAACGGCATCAAGCCCCCATCCGATCCGGCAGCATTGATCCTGCCTCGTGGTGAAGGAGCAGAACTGCTGGGCGCGGACTCTCTTCCAGACACAGCCACGATCTGTTCATGCCATAATGTCACGAAAGGCTCTGTCTGTTCCGCCATCGATAACGGATGCGCCGATCTCGCTACCCTCAAACAGGAAACAAAAGCCAGCACGGGCTGCGGGGGCTGCACGGCACTTCTGAAAAGCGTGTTTGAAACCGAACTGGAGGCGCGCGGGATCACCGTAGACCGCAGCCTGTGCGAACATTTCTCCTATACACGTCAGGAACTCTATTCACTGGTCCGGGTGCACGGCATCCAGACATTTGAAGAACTGATGGCACAGCATGGCAATGGCGGTCTTGGCTGCGATATCTGCAAGCCGACAGTCGGTTCCATTCTGGCCTCCGCATGGAACAAGCCGATCACCGATCCACTTTATATTCCTTTGCAGGACACGAACGATACGTTCATGGCCAATATGCAGAAAAACGGCACCTATTCCGTCGTGCCACGCATCGCGGGAGGAGAAATCACACCAGACAAGCTGATTGTTCTTGGGAATGTCGCCAAAAAATATGGCCTTTACACCAAGATCACAGGTGGTCAGCGTATCGATCTGTTCGGCGCACAGCTGCATCAGCTTCCCGACATCTGGAGCGAGCTGCTAGCCGCAGGTTTCGAGACTGGCCACGCTTATGGGAAATCGACCCGCACCGTAAAATCCTGTGTCGGCAGCACATGGTGTCGTTACGGCGTACAGGACAGCGTTGGCAAAGCACTGGATCTGGAAAATCGCTACAAGGGACTGCGTTCACCTCACAAGCTGAAATTCGCGGTTTCCGGTTGCACACGTGAATGTGCCGAAGCCCAGAGCAAAGATGTGGGCGTCATTGCCACAGAGAATGGTTGGAACCTCTATGTCTGCGGCAATGGCGGCATGCGGCCGCGCCATGCGGAGCTGTTCGCCACCGACCTCGATTCAGAAACACTGGTAAAATACATCGACCGCTTCCTGATGTTCTACATTCGCACGGCGGACAAGCTGCAACGCACATCCGTATGGCGTGAGAATCTCGAAGGAGGTCTGGACTACCTGAAAGATGTCATCATCCGCGACAGTCTTGGCATCTGCTCCGAACTGGAACAGCAGATGCAGCTTGTCGTAGACCGCTACCATTGCGAATGGCGCGATGCCCTCACGGATGATGAAAAACTCAAGCGTTTTCGCACCTTCGTCAACGATAGTCGCCCTGATCCAAATATCCGCACACTCCCGGAACGGGATCAGATCAAGCCGGCGGACAATCAGCCTGAAAAGACGTTTTCTTCAGGCCCCAAAGCATGGACGGAGCTCTGCAAGGAATCAGATCTCGTCAAGAAATCTGGTGTCGTCGCATGGCACGATGGAAATCAGATCGCCCTGTTTTATCTGCCCAAGACCGACAAAGCAGAAGCCCGCGTCTATGCCATCGACAATCACGATCCATTTTCCAATGCCAATGTCATCGGACGCGGCATCATGGGCGATCTGAAAGGGCAGAAAGTTGTAGCCTCCCCCCTTTATAAGCAGCATTTCAGCCTGGAAGATGGACAGTGCATGGAAGATCCCACGATCTGTCTTCGCACATGGGAAACACGTCTTACGGATGGAGCCGTTCAGATAAAAGAAAAGACACCTCAGAGCGCAGACACGCTCGTGCCAGCCTGAGACTATGGGTAAGCGGGAGGAAATTCGTTCCACCTGCCCTTATTGCGGGGTGGGGTGTGGAATCATCCTCGAAGTCGAAAATGGAAAAGTCGCCAAGGTGCGCGGTGATACCGAGCACCCGACCAACCGAGGCCGTCTCTGCACCAAGGGAAGTTCCTGTGACAAACCGCTGTCCTCGGACGCACGTTTGAAACATGCTGCCATACGCATGCAACGTGACAAAGATGCTGTTCCGGTTCCAGTCGAACAGGCCATAAAGGATACGGCAAACCGCCTTCGTAAAATTCTTGACGAACATGGCCCGGACGCGATCTCCTTCTATGTGTCCGGGCAGATGTCTCTGGAAGCCCAGTATCTCATCAACAAACTGGCAAAAGGCTACGTTCGTAGTCCGCATATTGAATCTAATTCCCGTCTTTGTATGGCGGCAGCAGGAACCGGCTACAAACTCTCACTAGGTGCGGACGCACCGCCGGGAAGTTACGAAGACCTCGACTGCACAAATCTGTTTTTTGTCATCGGGTCAAATATGGCCGACTGTCACCCGATCCTTTTTCTCCGACTGATGGACCGTAAACGGGCGGGGGCGAAACTCATCGTCGTTGACCCCCGCCGCACAGCGACGGCGGAAAAAGCGGACCTCTACCTTCCTATCCGCCCCGGAACCGATCTGGCGCTACTCAATGGCATTCTTCACCTTCTTATGAAGAATGACAAAATAGACAAAGATTTCATCAGAAATCACACATCCGGATGGGAGGCCATGCCAGACTTTCTGGCCGACTACGCGCCCGAGATGGTTGCGGAAATTACGGGACTCCCAATCGAAGACATTCTGAAAACAGCAGAATGGATTGCTGAATCAGGCGAATGGATGAGCCTGTGGACAATGGGATTGAACCAAAGCGTTTCCGGCACATGGAATACCAATGCGCTCTGTAATCTCCATCTGGCAACAGGTACGATATGTCGTCCCGGTTGCGGACCTTTTTCCCTGACAGGGCAGCCCAATGCAATGGGTGGACGGGAGATGGGCTATATGGGACCCGGCCTCCCCGGCCAGAGAAGCGCACTTGTCCCTGCTGATCGCCTCTTTGTCGAGCAACAATGGAATCTTCCTGCCGGCACACTTCGTGACACGGGCGGTGATGGTGCCATTGCCATGTTCAAGGCAATGGAGACAGGAAAAATAAAGGCCTGTTGGGTAATCTGCACAAATCCCGTCGCTACGGTCGCCAACCGGAAACATGTAATCCGTGCACTGGAAGCCGCGGAATGCGTGATTGTTCAGGATGCGTTTGCCGACAGCGAAACCACTCGTTTTGCCGACATTCTCCTTCCCGGTGCGTTGTGGGCGGAAGGAGATGGCGTGCAGGTCAACTCCGATCGCACAATGACCTTGGCCCGTCAGGCTGTTTCTCCTCCTGGCGAATCCCTTGCTGATTGGGACATCATTGCTCGCGTTGCATGCGCCATGGGTTTCGAAGAGGGATTTTCGTTTTCTTCTGCCGCCGAAGTTTTTGCCGAAGCCAGTCGCTTTACCAATCCAAAAACAGGTTACGATTTTTCCGGTATCACACATGAACGTCTGAAATCCGGTCCTGTACAATGGCCCTCACCCAAAGGGGATACAGACCCACGCCATCCAATCCGCTATCTTTCCCCCAAAAGTAATGGTCCTGTATTCCCGACTTCAGACGGGCGTGCTGGTTTTCATGCACGACCATGGATGCGACATGAAGAATGGCCAGATGATGATTTTCCTTTTGTACTCAATAGTGGACGGTTGCAGCATCAATGGCACACACTCACCAAAACCGGGCGTGTGGAAAGTCTGAATCGTCTCAATCCCGGGCCATTTATCGAAATTTCATCTGAAGACGCAGATTCGCTCAATATAAAAACAGATGATCATATCAGGATCACATCAAAACGTGGAGCAATAACCCTTCCTGCTCAGGTGACAGCCCGCGTGCGACCCGGAACCTGTTTCGCGCCTTTTCACTGGAATGACCGATATGGTGATGACATCACCGTCAATGCCATTACCCCGGATGATGTCGACCCGCTTTCTCTCCAGCCCGGTTTCAAACTGTGTGCTGTCGCCCTCGAACGTGTCGACACTCCCATCATTTCCCTTTCACCAGAACCTGACGCCGAAGGATCACTTCCCATGCCACTCCGGCATCTAGCCCGTCATTTTGGTCTCGAAGAAACTCTATCCAAGCCCAGCCTTTCTGAAGAAGAGCGTTTCTGGCTCTCCGGCTTTCTGGAGGGGCTTGAGTTATCACCTCCAGACGCAGGCGTTGTTCCTGTCATCCCGACTTCCGCCCCGCTTAGTACTTCCATCCGGGCTTACGCAAACGGTTTTCTCGCCAGTTTTTACAATCGTCATTCAGCGGCATCAGAAGCTCCAAGCACCGCGACGTCCACTCCACCAATTCATCTCTGGTGGGCATCCCAGACAGGACGAGCGGAAGCTCTGGCCGAAACAGTCACGAAATGGCTACAGGAAGCAGGACACGAAGTCCGTTGCACCTGTCTGGAAGAGTGTAACGTCGCTGATCTAAGCACTGGGAAATCTGTCTTTATTGTTTCCACATTCGGCGATGGAGACCCGCCTGATTGCGCAGCACCTTTCTGGGACGCGCTCCGAGAGCGCAAGGAGGCATTTTCTGACTTTTCCTGTGCTATTTTAGCACTGGGCGATTCTTCCTATGCCAATTTCTGCGGCTTCGGTCGTGCTCTTGATGGACGATTGCGCGAACTTGGAGCGACCATGCTGGTCGATCGTGTCGATTGTGAACCAGACTTTGATGACACCGTCGAAAGCTGGAGAAGCACATTACTGAATGCTCTCAATTCCAAAAATGTTATCGGTGATACTAACAATCTTGCAAGCCCATCGGTTGCAGTCGATACAAAAACGAAAATCGGAACACGAGACGCGCCCGCGATCGCCCGTCTTGCCATCAACCAGCCTTTGTGTCCTTCCGGCTCTGAAAAAGACACGAGACGCATCGGCATCGATCTGAGCGAAACCGAACTCGACTGGAAACCGGGGGATGCTGTTGGCATCTGGCCATCCAATGCACCCTCGATCGTGGAAACCGTTCTTACTGCCCTGCAATTACCGGAATCCACACTGGTTACAGTAAAAGGTCATGGCAATCTCAGCCTGGGTGAAGCTCTGAACCGCCATTTCGATCTTTCCCGACCGAACCCTGCCATGCTTTCCCTTCTTGGGCGGAGTGAAAGCGGTTTTTTGCCAGACCTGTTAAAAGAAGCCCGTCTGACCGTGACAGCGGAAAATATTCCGTCCCTGTTCCGCCGCCTTCAACCACGCCTTTATTCCACGGCATCTTCGCCCGGCGCCTGTGGTCGTGTTGTCGAACTGACTGTCGGCATCAATCGCGAGCCATGGCCCGGTGTCTGCTCAAACTGGCTTACAGACCTTTCCATTGGCGCAGAAGTGCCGATTTTCATGCAACCCACCTCACATTTCCATTTGCCATCCAACGATTCTGCACCTGTTATCATGATTGGTCCGGGAACCGGCATCGCGCCTTTTCGAGGCTTCCTTCAGGAGCGAGCTACCCGCAAGGCTGATGGAAAAAACTGGTTGTTTTTTGGAGAACGTCATGCCGAGGAAGGTTTTTACTACAAGGACGAACTGACCGACTTTCTGGAACAGGGCTATCTGACACGATTGGACACAGCCTTCTCGCGTGATCAGCCGGAACGGATTTATGTGCAGGACAGGATGGAGGAAGCCGGGGCAGAATTCTGGGGATGGTTGCAGGCGGGTGCTTTCGTGTATGTTTGTGGTGACGCTGCCCGCATGGCACGGGATGTCGATGCGGCCCTCCGTCGCATCGTGGCCCGACATGGTGATTTATCATCCGACGATGCAGGCGATTTCGTTACGCGGCTCACGCGGGAGGGACGCTATCTTCGTGACGTTTACTGAGTGACCTGAACTGCCATGCCTTCAACACGCCACTCGATCAAGGTCCTTGTCGCGGATGAAAATCCGCGTCGTGCCCACGCGCTTTCTGAAAATCTGCGTGAGGACTCTTCTCTTCGTGTCATGACCGTTCCTGCTGACACAACCCTGATCGACGCAGTGCATGAATATCAACCGGACATCATTCTGGTGGACATGGCCCGACCGGACCGCGATGCGCTGGACAGTATACGCGCCCTGTCCGGCCCCGCGCTCGAACGCCCTGTTGCGCTCTTCATTGATGAGGATGATGTCGAATTGATGGAAATGGCGTTTGACATCGGCATATGCTCTTACAACGTCCTCGAAACACCCCCTGATGACGTCAAACCACTGCTGCGCGCCGCGATGGGACTGTATACCCGATTCCAGAGGACGCGCGATGAACTCACCGCAGCGCAACGGGAAATTTCAGATCGAAAACTGATCGATCAGGCAAAAAGACTTTTCATGAAAAACGAAAATACAAGCGAGTCTCAGGCGCACCGCTGGTTCCAGAAGCGCGCCATGCAGACATCCCAGCGGCTCATCACGGTAGCAACGCAATATCTCGCCTCTCATAATCAGGATGATACGCCATGACACAGCCTCTCCGCATTGGCCTGTTACGTCTGGCAGACAGCGCACCGGTCATCATTGCACGCAATCATGGGTTCTTTGAAAAACATAGCGTAAAAACCGAGATTATCGTTTCACCATCATGGGCCAACATCGCTGATGGACTCGCATGGAAAACTCTCGACTCTGCCTTGATTTTTCCACCTCTTGCCATAATGACAACACTGGGCCGCAGAGGCCACAATGCCCACTTCAAACCATTGATGACCATCAGTCGTGGCGGCAACACAATCATATTCCGAGGCGACAATCCCATGCAGGGTCTCTGGTCTCCCGATGTCGCCGGACGCGCGGCTTTCGATGTATGGTGCTGGACGCTGGGAAGAAAACCACGTCTGGCTGTCGTTCACATGTATTCCACACACCTACTGATCCTGCGCCGCTTTCTGGAGATGATCGGCGTGGACATAGACACTGAAATCGAACTTCTTGTGATGCCCCCAGCCAACATGATCAATGCGCTGACACAGAAAGCGATCGACGGCGGCTGTGTTGGGCCATCATGGGGCACGGAAGCATGTCTGCAGGGCCTCACATTCCTGGTCGGCGGGTCATCCTCCGTGCTTCCGGGGCATGTTGAAAAGCTTTTTGTGATGTCGGACGCAATCCCGAAAGATCTTACAAATGGCTTACGGAACGCCCTTCATGAAGCCGTGGCGTTTTGTCGGAACCCTGACAACAGCGTGGACATTGCCAGAGAACTGGCTCTCCCTGTTGATGAAAACGGGCTGGAACTGCCAGAACGCGCCACGCTCGCAACTCTGACACAAGGGGCCACGTCGGAAACCATGACATTCACGACGCAACCTGTCACTGTGCGTGACTGTGCATGGATTGAAGCCGACATGACCCACCTGCACTGGATCGACGCGGCTGAAACAGCCCGGATTGACTGGTGGCAGGATCGTCAGAAAGATCTGGCTATCCCTTCACCTTCTGAATAACCACGCATGCCAGCGATGATCTGCCATAAAAGGTTCTGCGATAACTGATTGCGTTGTCGCCACTGGTGGTGGCACGGTTGATGGCTGAACCGACACCGGAATAGTTCTGGTGAAAGCCGTTACCCCTCAAGGGAGAAGCCGCAGGATGTTTATCGCCATGAATCGTTTCCGCGTGAAACCGGATTGCGAAGAGGACTTTCAGCAGCGCTGGCTTGCCCGCGAGGTCTTCCTCAAAACCGTTCCCGGTTTTGTCAGTTTTCAATTTCTCAAGGGCCCTGCAAAAGAGGATTACATCCTTTATGCATCCCACACGGTATGGGCCTCCCGGGAAGCATTTCTCGCCTGGACGGAATCGGAGCAGTTCCGCAAAGCGCACGCCAGAGCCGGCGAAGGCAAGATTCTGACAAATGGGCCACCTGTTTTTGAAGGGTTTGAGGTGTTGCAGAACGTAGAGTCCGACAGCAACGCCTGACCGGGGATCAGCGTAGCGCGTCCAGCAGCACTTCAGAAAAGCGCTCCGGGGAATATCCTTCTGCAAGCAGGGCTTTTCCGGCATCGGATCGCATTCTCCATAGAACGTCATCCTTGAGTAATGCCACGAGAGCTTCTGCAAGCCCTTCCGCCGCATCCGCAACAGAAGCCGCACTTTCCAGCCCAGTAATCCCTTCTGCTCCAATAGACGTGGTCACGAGCGGCAAACCGTGATGCAGTGCCTCCAGCACCTTGTTCTTCACGCCCGCCCCGAAACGCAACGGCACGACCGCCACGCGGGCAGAGGCATAAAGGTGCTCCAACTCCTCATTGGACACAAAGCCGGTAACTGTCACATCCGGACAGGCAAGATCCCGGACCTCCGCAGCTGGTTTTGACCCCGCAAGAACAAGTTTCACGTCCGGCACACGAGCTCGGACTTTCGGCATGATCTCCCGCACCAGCCAGAGCGCGGCATCGACATTCGGTGGATGACCGAAACCGCCGACGAACAGGATGGTCGTACCAGCAGCTATGGGTCGTTCACTGCGATCCGGCGTGAAGCAGAATGGCACGAGGGCATGTGGCCGCGCCGTCGGGACAAGTTCCCGAACAAGATCGACTTCATATCGGGACAAATACAGCACGGAATGAAACTGTGGCCAAAGCGCAGTTTCCAGTTCCCGCATCGTGACTGCGTCCTGATGGATCCGGACATCGCCTGTCACTTCCGCTTCGCGTTCCAATCGAAGGAAGTGAATGTCGTGACCGTAATAGGAACGGCGCGCCTCGGTGGTGCGCATCACATCCGGCAGGAGAGCACGGGCGATGGTGGGACGCATGATCATGACATGGTCGAGATCACCGCTATTATCCGCCATCCATTCCGGGAATGTCCGCGCGTCCGTCCCGTCGACAGTTTCCACACCCAGCCGTTCGAGTAGAGACGAATAGCTGTTGCGTTGACGGTTTTCCGGCCAGAATTTCACTAGCCATCCGGCCGCAAGCAGGGCGTGAATCACACACATCGTCGCACGCGATCCGGCATCGCGATCCGGTTCCGGCACATAATGATCGATGATGAGAATCGTCTGCCGACCATGCGCGTGCGATGCGGCACGAAGAAAATGCGTTGCTGGCGGGAAATGTTCTGCCACCAGCACATCACGCCAGCGTTCCAGCATCAGCGCCCTGTTGCGCGCCTGATAGGCCTTCACACCGCTGCCCTCGTCCGTGCCGTGTGAAACACCTTCGTGATGGATGACCTCTGAAGCCGGCTCGAAGACGACACGCCGACCGGATGCCCGCACCCGAAACGCCAGATCGGTATCTTCATAATATGCCGGCGCAAACGCTTCATCGAATCCTTCGAGAGACTCGAACAGATCCCGGCGCAGCATGATCGATGCGCCGGAAATGTAATCCACCTCACGGGGATAGCTGTAAGCAGCACGGTGCGGATGCGCATCGTTACGCCCGAAATTCCAGCCGGACGCATCGTTCCATACGATTCCACCGGCCTCCTGCAATTTTCCGTCAGGGTAGAGCAGCTTCGAACCGACCATACCAATTCCGGCATCGCTCTGTAGACAGGCGAGAAGCGCGTCAAACGTGCCCGACAATACTTCCGTGTCATTATTCAGAAAATGGAGATACGTCCCGGCAGCCTCTTCTGCCGCTGCATTGCAGTTTTTCAGGAAGCCGAGATTGTCCGTGCGCTCGATCAGCACCAACCCTTCGACCGCCCGGAGCGCCGCCACAGCCGGATCACTTGAGGCATCCTCCGCCACGATCACCTCATAAGGGCAGGCCGGAGGATATCGCATGATCGAGCGAAGGCAGCGCAACGTCACCGGTACCTGCCCATAACTGGGAATAATGATGCTCAGAACGGGATAGGCGTAACGCGGCAGGCGAACGGGTGTCTGCTCATCAACCCGCTCCACCGCCAGCGGAACAGGAACGTGAGGGAGCGAAGCAGGCGGTGGCGCGTGTCGTTCTTCTTGCGCCGCATCTTCCCGCAATTCGCGCTGCTTCTGGCGATACATGCGGAAACGCGTCGGAAACTGCCCGGTCGCCAACCACCAACAGGACTTGGTCGAGAGACGTAATACGCGCGCAACTTTCGGTGTCCGTTCGAGTGCCTTTCGGGCAGGCCAAGTCAGCCGCCAGAACGTGCTGGTCTCATAGGAAAGCACGTCGCGACGGAGTTTCTCGATCTCCTGACGCAATGCATCGTTTTCCGTCTCGTCATACGGAACGGATGAGTCTGAAGGAGAGTCAGAAGAGGAAGACACAATACAGGTCTCGGTGACAGGAACGGGGAAAACCGCCCCCTCACCGACCCGAGGAACGCGGCAGCCTGTTCAGTCATAGAGGCGATCAGACGGGGAGAGAAGCCTCAGGCATCCGCGCCACCATTTCGACCTCGATTTCCACATCGGAACGGTCAAACTGCCTGACAACGAGAACAGTTGTCGCGGGACGATTGTCGCCCAGCATGTCACGAATGAAAGAGCCGCATGTGGAAAGCTGGCCAGCTTCCTTCACCAGATAGGTGACATGCACGACATCGTCGAGCGACGCACCTTTCTCCGACAGAGCAGCATTTCCTGCCGAAAGAGCGAGACGACACTGATCCGCAACGCGCACTGGAAAACGACCGGCCTCACGGTCAAAACCTCTCAGATGGCGCACTCGGAAACCGTTGCGCATCCGCTCGTAGCTGGGCTGAACAGTATCGGTCCGACAGAGCGGGTCCAAGGATTCTGCTTCGTTTTTCATCGCTACGGCAGCTTCCATCCGGTTTGATCCCTTTTGCGCAGACACAAAAATGTCATAATCAGAAAACTTAGTCGAAGGGAAGACATTTCTTTATAGAAACGCTTGAATATCCGAACAAAAGCGCGGGAATTTCACTTTTGACGCAGGAATCTTTCGTGCAGCGCCTGCACGCCAGCTGTGCCGCCCGGAATGGAAAAGGCGTGCTGCTGCTTGGTCCTTCCGGTGCGGGGAAATCGGACCTCCTGTTGCGGCTGGTCAGGCGTGGATATGCGCTCATCGCCGATGACCGGGTCCTGCTGGAAGAAGGAAGAGTCCGTTGCCCTGAACGTTTACAGGGTCTCATGGAAGTGCGTGGGCTGGGCATCGTCCGTATGGCTTTCGAGACGGAGGCGGACGCCGTGCTGGCGATACGTCTTCTTGCCCCGAACCAGGCTTTTCCGCGCCTTCCGGATGCAGAAGCCAGAGACGCTGAAACGGGTCTTCCCGTGCTTTATCTCGATCCACGCATGGCATCTGCCCCTGACCGCGTGGACATTGCCCTCGACTGTCTGGAGCTGCGAGCCTTTCTCATTCCGCAGGGAGACATGCCTGCTGCGGATAACTCAGGTCAATAAAACTATGTCGGAACGATGGCTGGTTCTGATATGGTCGACCGATAAAGTGTTGACGTATGTCCCGACAGGGTGAATGCCTGAATTCTCTGTCGGATGGTTTCTCTTAATCAGCAAGGTGTTTCTCGAACTCAATGGTGACGCCTCAGACTGCCGAAGATTGCTCTTCTCGCCAGATCCTGCTCGTCACGGGCCTTTCCGGCGCGGGAAAATCATCGATTCTCAGGATACTTGAAGATCTTGGGCATGAGGTGATCGATAATCCGCCACTCGGAATGCTTGACGAGATCGTGGCCCGTGGCGACCGCCCCATCGCAGTCGGCGTCGATTCCCGTACCCGTGGTTTCGACGCTTCAGCCGTGCTGGAAGCCCTCGCCCGCCTGCGGATGAACCCTCACCTTCGCGCCGAACTGCTTTATGCGACGGCGGATGAAGCCACTCTCCTGCGCCGTTACACGGCGACACGGCGACGGCACCCTTTGGCGCCCCACGGAAGCGTCAAGGAAGGAATCGATGCCGAGACTGCCCTGACGGCCCGGCTGCAACAGAGTGCCGACCTGCTCATCGACACATCCGATCTTTCCGCGCCGGAATTGCGGCGTTTGATCGAAACCCGCTTCGGCACGTGGCACAGCGGACCGGCAGAAGGTCTGACGGTCGTGCTGATGTCCTTTGCCTTCCCGGCCGGTCTGCCCCGTGAGGCGGACATGGTGTTCGATGCCCGCTTCCTGCGGAACCCCCACTATGATGCGGAACTAGCTCCCCAGACCGGGCTGGACAGGCCTGTCGCGGCCTATGTTGAAGCCGACCCCGATTATGAACCGTTCCTGCGTCAGATCGTTGACATGCTGCGTCTCGTCATTCCGCGATTCGTGCAGGAAGGAAAGAAATACGCCACCATTGCCGTCGGCTGTTCCGGAGGCCGCCATCGGTCAGTCACCCTAGTGGAAGCGCTTGGACGCATCTTCGCCGATCCGGCCAATGCCATCGGCGGTGAAGGACCTGTCGCCATCGTGCACCGCGAATTGGCACGACAGGGGATCGCCGGACCGGGCGCTGCGGCGTGGCGCTGGGCCAGAGAGCCTGTCGATGAACATGGCGATGTCGAAACCAGCCTGAAGAGAAGATTGTTGCAATCTGCCAGCGCCGCGTCGCCCGATGAAGCGATGGCTGCCCGGTCCATGGCGCGAGAAAATTCATGATCGGTATCGTACTGGTAATGCAGGAAAATCTCGGCGTTGCGCTGAGAGACACCCTTGAGCATGTCGTGGGAGCACAGGAGCGGCTTGCGACCGTGAGTGTGAGCGCCGAGGACGATCTCGTCGCGCGGCGGCAGGAACTGGAAGCGCGCGTTGCGGAGTTGAATGACGGCGACGGCGTGATGCTCGTCACCGACATGTTTGGCAGCACGCCGTCAAATCTGGCTGTCGCCATGCTTGATCCCGGACGGATCGAGGTGCTGGGGGGAGCCAATCTGCCGATGCTGGTCAAGCTTGTGCAGATGCGGGATCTGCACACTCTTGCAGAATGCGCGACAGCCGCCGAACAGGCCGCGCATAAATATATCAGTCAGGCCTCTCACCTGCCCGCGCAATGTCTGGATGGCGCCCGCCGCTGCTCCGAAAGCGCTGCATCGGACAAGGTTCACGTATTTCCCAGCCGTCCAGAGCCATTTCCCAGCCTCATGACCCCTCCCCTTGAAACCAAGGCAGCCATCGGGTGAGCGTCACCACGGAACAAACCACGACGCGTGACGTTACCATTGTCAACGCCAAGGGACTCCATGCCCGCGCTTCGGCAAAGTTCGTCACGCAGGCCGAAAAGTGGGATGCTGATGTAACGGTGACTTACGGTGATGAAACCGTTTCGGCCTGTTCGATCATGGGACTGATGCTGCTTGGCGCAGGCATTGGCGCCACCATCTCCCTGTCAGCGCGCGGTCCGCAGGCGGAAGTGGCTCTGGATGCGCTCGTCTCTCTCGTCGCCACCGGCTTTGGCGAAGACGACGGAGACGCCGCGACAGCGGTCTGACGGAGAGCGTTCATGCAGGCTCATCGGGGATCAGGGGATGAACTCCGGTCAGAACATACGCTGACCGGCGAGCCCATCGGCTCCGGTTACGCCATCGGTCCCGCCTTCGTCGTCAGCGAAGACGCGACGGGAGAGCCAGCGCTCCGTATTAGCCAGCTCTCGGCGGAAGAAGAACGAAGCCGCTTCAATGAGGCCGTTGCGCGTTCCATCAAGCAGCTGAAAAAACTCCAGAACAGAATCGCTCATCTGCCGGATGAAAGTCAGGTGGAAATCGGGCCGCTCCTTGAAGTCTATCAGCGCATGCTCGGCCCATCACGCCTGCAAAAGGGTGTTCTGGAGCGTGTGGACGCCGGACTGACTGCCGAAATGGCCGTGCAGGAGACGACCGAAGAACTGGCGGAACTGATGCTCGGCACGCTGGACGGCAAGGAGCCAGGCAGTGAGGATGCCGCGGCAGCCGAACGTCGGGCAGGAGAATTTCGCGAAATCGGACGCCGTCTGATCCGTAATCTCAGAAAAGAATCCTTTCTGTCCCTCGCCAGCCTGCCAGCCGGCGCGGTGCTCGTCGCCGACACCCTGCGCCCGGCCGACGCCGCCCTGATCGATCCAGCCCACGTCGTGGCTGTGGTCACGGAAGATGGTGGCTCCACCGGCCATACCGCCATCATGCTCCGTGCCTTGGGTATCCCGGCGGTCCTTGCCGTATCCGGGCTTATGGATCAGGTGCGCAATGGCACAACCGTGATCGTGGACGGCTATGGCGGCACGATCACGGTAAATCCTTCTCAGCGCGCCCTGCGACAGGCTCGCCGACATGTCGAAGCCTATGCGCAGGAACGTCAGGAACTCAGCCGCATGCGGCGGCGGGCCTCACGCCTGACAAGCGGCGAAAAAATCAGCCTTCAGGCCAATCTCGAACTGCCTGCCGAACTGCCGCTCATCGCCCAGTCGGGCGCGGCTGGCATCGGGCTGCTCCGCACTGAATTCCTCTTCATCAACGCGGACATGCTTCCCGACGAAACGGCGCAGTACGACATCTATTCCTCCATTGTCTCGACGATGGGGTCCGATTCCACGACTATCCGCGTTCTTGACTGGGGCGGTGAAAAGCAGGGCGACGCCCTGACACGCGCTGGCATCATCAGCCGCGACACCGTCAATCCCGCCCTCGGCAGACGAGGGATTCGCCTGTTGCTGGAGCATCCCGAACTTCTGGAAACCCAGTTCGCCGCCATTCTGCATGCGGCGGCAAAAGGCCCGGTGCGCGTCCTACTGCCAATGGTCACGGTTGCATCCGAAATCATTGCCGCGCGGGATATTTACGAGCGAGTGGCTCGGCGTCTCAAACGCAAAGGTGTCGATATCGGAGACACACTGCCGCCACTCGGCATCATGGTCGAAACGCCCGCTGCGGCGCTGACAGCCGGAGTGTTGGCCCAATATGCCGATTTTCTGGCGATCGGTTCCAATGACCTGACGATGTACACGCTCGCGGCAGACCGCGCGGCATCGGAAGTGGCCGATCTTTACGACCCTCTCCATCCCGCTGTTCTGCGCATGATCGCGGAAATCATCTCAGCGTCTCTTCTGGAGCGCTGTCCCGTGTCGATCTGCGGCGAAATCGCCGGGAATCCGCGCTTTACACCCCTCCTAATTGGTCTGGGGTGCCGCTCCTTTTCCATGTCGGCCTCATCCGTCCCCCGCGTGAAGCAGATTGTGCGCGGCACCAACTACACAGCCTGCAAGCAACTGGCCCGACAGGTGCTGGCCGCTACAGACCCAAAAGAAATTCGGCGTCTTCTGGATACATTCCAACATGATATGAGCGGTTAGGCTTTCGCGGTTTGAGTGAAAGCCTACTTCTCTTTTATGGCCATCCAGCTTTTGGTCAGGCCCAAGAATTTTTCCCGCCGAATCTCTGCATCTGAAAACAGCGCCCGCATCTGACGGCCCGTCATGCTGTTCGCATCGTCGACATAAGCCGCCGCTTCCGCTGCGTTTCTTGCTCGTGGATAATGACCGCATGCGAAATTCCGCATGAGCAGTCGGCGCACCGGTTTCGGCAACCAGTGAAAACCGATCATGCAGGTATGAAATTCGTAGGGGAAACCATAATTTGGTGCCTGCACATAATACACAGGCGCCAGCCGCCGGGCCTCATTCGCCATACTCTGCATGTTCTGCCATGAGCCGACATGTTCGATCACGCTATTGGAATGCACCAGATCGAACGCATTATCGGCATATGTCGAGAGATCCGTTGCATCGCCCACCACGCAGGTTATGCGAGGGTCATTGCTGACATAGGCATCCTTATTGACAACCAGCACCGAAATTTCCGGCCGATTCTGAAATGCTGAGAAATTCTGCCAGTAATCAGGTGTTCCACCCAAGTCTATGACACGGCATGACTTCTTGCTGGCAACAACATCATCGATCAGTTTCATAATAACATTGAAACGTTTCTGCCGATGCTGGCTATTGGGTGATGTGCTGGGCACTTGTTGCGCATTCGACATATTGCATTTCAATAAAAAATTAAATGAATAAAAAATTTACACACGATTAAGATTGCTTTCAACCGCTCCTTTTTTCATCTAGGAGACAGAAAGTTAGTCAGGCCACCCAACGTCAATGCAGCCGACATAATTGTCCCTATAGAGAATGCCATTCACCGCCCGCAAAATTGTCCTTAAATCTTTGATAAGCTAACATTCGACATGAAAATGAAATGTTTCGTTTTCATGCTGATATACTACATCTAGCTTTCTCAAAAATACGACTCACCGTACCGCAAGCTTCTTGAAACGGCGCAAAGGCACAGTTTCAATCATATTTCTGCGTGATAATACTTCCACAAACCACTGACGGGGCATTCGCCGGAATGGTTGGGAGCGATGTTGTTACTTTGCTCTTTTGAAACCGATCAGTTCAATCAACTGAAATTATAATCGTAATATTCGTGATTCAAAGACTGCACTCGCCTTCCTGTCGGTCATTCAGATCGTCAATGCTCACACCGAAAAGCAGACATGCTCGGCGGCCTCGTTCTCCAGTCTCAGAGTTTGTTTATAAAATGCTCTGGAAGCTGTAACTTTGCATTGTAAAATAAAAAATTATCGGTGCACGGTAGAAAACGTATTTTCAGTGAAGGTTAGAAAATGGTTGCTCGCAAGGAAAATGAAGACAAAAAAGTAAGTCAGCGCATAGCGCAATTAGAGGCAATAATAGCCCTATCTCTGTTAAATGAAGACGAATACATTAGCCCTCAAGTCAAACACCTCCTTCTAAAATACTTGCACAATACTGAAAAAGAAGATTCTGACTACTATGCTATGGATATTTATAATATCTTAGAGGAGGAAGTCCTTAACTTCAGAGGGCAGCGTCTGAAACGCATTAAGCAAATACAGCACCAACAAGATGCACTGCGAGAAGAATTACAGAAAGATTTTACGGGCCTCTCTGGTCGCCTCAACGACGTAGTTCAAACTGTCGGATCGCTCGAAAAAGATCAAAAAACGCTGAGCGCCAATACTCATGCGTGGCTTGCAGCCCAATCTCTCGGCATAGATACGTCTGAAATGCGGCTGTCCCGCTTTGTTCCCTTACGGGTGTATCTTTCTGACACTCCGGGAAGCGCTGTAGAAGACACCAGTCGTGCTATAAATGATCTGCTCGAAGCATATGATTTTGAGGTTACAGATGATTTTCCTCCCATTCATGGCTCGTGGTTTAAACGGTGGTTTGCAAAGAGCAAAGATGTTTTGACACAACCGGAAGTAGTGGAACAACTTCAAAAAGTCGAACGCGCTGTGGAATTGAAAGGGCTAGATTTACCGCAAGCGGAAATTGACGCAAAAAAAGCGGATGCCGTAGCTAAATTAATGGATTCAGTTAAAGATGTCCCCAATGCAGCTATTCAGGTCGGGTCCATTCTTTTAATAAAAATAAACACTCCAGCAGGCCCCAGAATACAAGTCCGAACACTGACGCAATCAGAACTCATCCTATTGGAAAATAATCAAAAACTCCTTGCTTCGCCGGAAAATATTATGGAGCGTTTATCGGAAATTTGCCAAGCTCGCAATCAAGACTCCTCATTGAGGATGACTGCAGAGAATACTGGCATCGTTAAGCAAACGAAACCGGCAACAGACAAGGACAACGCAGCATATCTTGAATATTTGAATGGTTCTCAACAACATAGCGAGACCAGAAATGGAGGTGAGGAAACGGAGGGAGGTAATGTCAGAAACCTTACAAATGGAATAACGATAGGGCAGCGGCCTCCCCCATCGGAAAACCGTGGCGATATTAGATGACAACAGTATAAACTTACAGAGACGGCGGTCTTTATTGACGTTTTTGTCGGAAAATATCCTTTTACCACGGTTTTCTTATAAACCGCCTCCCCATTCCTTAGCCGACACTGCACGTCTGAGTCGCATTGATTGCTGGTACCAGCTAGTGCCGCATTCAGTAGTCGACCTTCGCCTCTCCCCTGCGAACCAGCAAAAACAACCCGGCTCCCAAAGGCACCGCCTTTGGCGGGTGCAGGGCAGAGCCCTGCTTCCCTTCCTCACCGCGAAGAACGACGATCCAGCTGCGTCAGATCACGCACAGCACCGCGCGCCGCACTGGTCGTCAGCGCCGCGTAAGCCTTGAGCGCCGTGGAGACCACACGCTCACGCACCGGCTTCCATGCCTCGACACCCCGATCATCCATCTTCTGCCGGCGGGTTGAAAGCTCGGGGTCAGTCACGCTGGTTTTCAGCACACGGTTCGGGATGTCGATTTCGATGATGTCGCCATCCTCGATCAGACCGATCGCACCACCTTCCGCTGCTTCCGGGGAAATATGGCCGATGGACAAGCCAGAACTGCCGCCGGAGAAACGACCGTCGGTGATCAGCGCACAGGACTCAGCCAGCCCTTTCGATTTCAGGTAGGACGTCGGATAGAGCATTTCCTGCATGCCCGGACCGCCCTTTGGCCCTTCGTAGCGGATCACCACCACGTCACCCGCCTTGATGCGGTCGCCAAGAATGGCGGACACGGCGGCATCCTGACTCTCGAACACACGGGCCGGACCGGAGAAGGTCAGCAGACCTTCCGCCACACCGGCCGTCTTCACGATGGCGCCGTCGTCCGCGAGGTTGCCGGACAGCCCGCCCAGACCCCCAACCTTGCGGAACCCAATGTCGCCCGAC
>NZ_JBDNXK010000051.1:0-24567 GCF_047721705.1 Acetobacter sp.
TCGCCTTCCCATGCCGGCACACGATCCGGCGCAAGCGTCATCAGAGGCGCTAGCCCCCCCACCCACTCCTGACGCCCCGCGCCATAAGGACGAATGACCTGTTTCGGCCCCAGCACCTCGATGCCCGGCAGCAGACCAAGGCCGGTGCGGGCCGCAAGACGTCGCGCGATGTCCGCACCCTCCTCGCTTTCCGGCAGGAGGACATGGCGTGGCGACAGCGCATCCATCACGGTGACGAGTTCCGCCACGCGCGCGTCAGGATCAGAACCACTGGAAAGCGGCACAAAGCGATCCGCCCCCGCCTGACCGAGCGATGCTTCATCGGCAGTCTCACCAACGACCACAACCGCGCCGCCTCCAGCATCCGCCAGCTTGCGGGCCGCGCCCAACACCTGACGATCCGCCCGATCGAGCCGACCATCAGGCAGGTCGGGCACAACAATGATGAAAAACTCCGGCAGCTCAACACGGATTTTCTTCACGACGGGCGCAGTGGAGGCAACACTTCCCGCCATCTGCCCGACAAGACCAGAGCGCACCAGACGCGTTCGTCCGTCCCGTCCCGTCGTCAGAAGCCGTTGCCTCTCCGCACGCGGATCACGCCGCAAACGACCGGAAGGCGACGTCATCGGCCCATCCAGCGTGGCGCTCATGTCGTAACGCAGCCGCCCGTTTCCCGGCACAAGACGGGACGCCCGTTCGGCGCGCGGGTCCCGACGGAGACGGATCACGCTCATGCGGGCACCACCGCTTCCAGCACGAGTTCGGCGATGTCCTTCACCTCGGGGCGTGGCTCCGGCACGCCCTCCAGCATGGCCGTGCACCCGGGGCATCCGACCGCGACAATCGCAGCGCCAACCTCAGCAGCCTGCCCCATGCGGATATCGGGAATACGCTGTTCGGCATCGACATCGCTGACCGGATTGCCACCGCCACCGCCGCAGCACATGGACTGCTTCCCGTGCCGCTCCATCTCGACCGTGGTCTTGCAAGCCGCCGCCAGCAGGCGACGCGGCGCATCGAATACGCCGTTGTAACGCCCGAGATAGCATGGGTCGTGATAGGCCACGGATGGCAGATCGCGCACATCAAGTTTCAGACGCCCGGCACTCACAAGTTCGTCGAGGAACGTCGTGTGATGCACCACTTCCCACTTGCCGCCGAGCGCGGGATATTCGTTTTTCAACACGTTCAGCGCGTGTGGATCGGCGGTGACAATCCGCTGGAAACGGCGGCTGTTCAGTGTGCCGATCACTTCCGTGGCCAGCCCCTGAAAGGTCGCTTCATCGCCCAGACGACGCGCCAGATCACCACAATCCAGTTCAGCCTCACCCAGAATGGCGAACTTCACACCTGCCAGACGCAGCAGCTTCACAAGCGCGCGTAGTGTGCGGGCGTAGCGCAGTTCATACGCGCCATCGCCCAGCCACAGCAGCACGTCTGTCTCATCGTTTTCGGTAAGAACAGGGACATTCTCGCCCGCCAGACCATCCGCATGAGCGGACAGCGGACGTCCCCCGGACTCGCCGGTGTCACGCAGGCGACGCAGTGCATCGGCTGCACCGGGACGTACCTCGCCCAGCATCAGCGTCTGGCCGCGCCGGAGATCGACGATGGCGTCCACATGCTCGATCATCATCGGGCATTGTTCGACGCACGAACGACAGGTGGTGCAGGCCCATAGCGTATCGGGGTGGATCATCGCGTCAGCGCCGATGATCGCGCTGGTCATGCTCCCCTTACCCGCCGTCGGCGGTGCGTGCGGCGCGGGCGAACCGGTATAGACGCTGGCGTTTTCACCGCGGGCAGACAGCGCCAGTCCCTGAATGAGCGCCTTCGGGTTCAGTCTCTGTCCAGCGGCGAAGGCGGGACAATGCTGTTCACAGCGTCCACATTCGATACATGCATCGAAAGATGCAAGGATATTCCACGCAAAATCACCGGGAACAAGCGCGCCAAGCGTAGGAGCCGCGAGATCCAGTGGGCGCAGATCGGTGCTACGACCGCCTCCGAACCGCTCCGGGCGCGAATGGGCCGCCAGCCATGTCACACCTGAGAACGCATGCCGCATCGGGCCGCGCGCCACCTGCACAACCAGCCCCGCGCCACCGGCAGCCATCAGGGCGAGCGGCACAAGTGCGACACCTGTTTTCCCCGGCATGGCAACATGCACCAGCGCGACAAGCGCACCCCCAAGATTCCACGCCAGCAGAGCATTCGGCAGCCAAAGAAATTTGCCGCCGGAGAGGTAGGAGGGCTTCTTCGGGTTACGGCGTTTCCACACCAGATACGTGCCGCCAATGGCCGTGACGAAGAACACCCCGACACCGCCCCAGTAGAGGCGGCTTTCACGAAGCGCAGGAATCACGCCAGCCGCGAGAGCCGCAGAGCCGGCCAGCGTTCCACCTGCAACCAGCGCATGCATCGGAGCCGCACCCTTGCGGCGCTCGACAGCATGGTGGACGTCCACAAGATAGCGCTGCGGCACGGCGGCAAGCCCGCGGATCATGTCCTTTGGGCTGGCTTTTCCTTTACGCCAACGCCGAACCATCGGCACAGCGGAGACTGCGAGCGCACCAGCCATGCCCCAGACCAATCCGGAAGCGAGGAGACCTGTCCTCCCGGCCACGCTCAGAAATCCTTGCAGAGACGGAGCGCGTCGTAGAGCGCCGCATGAATGTTGCGCCCGGCCACAGCGTCACCGATACGAAACAGGGCGTATTCCCCGCTTTTCAGTCCTTCGACAGCGGGCTGTGTCTGTCCCTGCAAAAGCGTTGGCAAATCGGTCTGGCCGTGATTGATGGAAGCCTCTTTCAGCTCCATGTAAAGCGCCTCTCGCGGCAATGTGCCGCACTCGACGATGACATGATCGACAAGGCGTTCTTCTTCCGTCTCCGTCATGGTGTTGCGCAGAACGGCAACCAGTCGGTTCCCCTCACGCGAAACCTCGCGCAACTCCATGTTGGGCGACATGACCACGCCGAGTTTATACATCTCCCGCAGATGGATCGGCTGGTTGGTTGTGCCGACATCCTGTGCGATCAGACGGTCATGTGTCGCCATCTCCACGAGGCATCCGCGCGTCGCCATGACTTCAGCGGCAGAAGCGGCATTGTGCTGGCCCATTTCATCAAACAGCAGAATACTGCCTGAAGGATTAACGGCACCGGAAAGCACATCCGCCGTGGTGTGAATGAGGTCAGCGCCTTCAAACTTACCGCGCCATGCACTGCCGCCGGTAGCGACAATGACAATATCCGGCTTTTCCAGACGCACCATTTCGGCGGTGGCCTCCGTGCCCGTTCGCACATCGACACCCAGTTTGCGTACCTGCCCGTCCAGCCAGCGCACGATCCCGGTCAGCGCCTCGCGCCATGTTGCTTTCGCAGCAAGATTGACCTGTCCGCCCGTCTCGTTCTCGCGCTCGAACAGCACGACACTATGACCACGCAGGGCGCAGACCCGTGCGGCTTCCAGACCCGCCACACCTCCGCCAATGATAGCGACCTTATGTTTCGTGCCCGTTGTCGGCTGAACGTCATGCGGCATGGTCGCTTCACGACCGGTCGCGGCGTTTTGCAGACAGAGCGCATCACCGCCAACATAGATCCGGTCGATGCAGTATCCAGCGCCAACGCACTGGCGGATATCATCGGCACGCCCTGCTGCCAGCTTGTTCACGATATGCGGGTCCGCGATATGGGCGCGCGTCATGGCGACCATATCGATATGACCTTCCGCAATGGCGCGCGCAGCGGTCGCAACGTCCATGATGCGCTGGGCGTGGAACACCGGCACATCGGTTTCACGCTTGATCGCGCTGGCGAGATGCAGAAACGGTGCGACGGGAAAGGACATGTTCGGCAGGCTGACAGCATGTGACATCTCGTCACGAGCCTGCCCACCCAGCACATTCACAAAATCCACCAGTCCACGTGACGCATATTCCGTGGCGATCGTCAGACAATCCTGCTGCGAAAGACCGTTTTTGAGCATTTCGTCGCCGGACATCCGCATGCCCACGACAAAGTCCTCGCCTACGGCCTCGCGGATGGCTTCCAACACTTCAATGCCGAAACGCATGCGATTTTCCAGCGAGCCACCATAAGCATCGACGCGATCGTTGACGGAAGGGCTCCAGAACTGGTCGAGCAGATGGCCATGCGCACCGGAAATTTCCAGGCCATCCAGCCCGCCCTTCTTGCAACGCACGGCCGCATCGGCAAAGGCCCTGACCACGCGACGGATGTCCTCGATCTCCATTTCCTTCGGCATGGAACGCGAAGCAGGCTCGCGTCGCGGTGACGGACCGATGACCGGCAGCCACGCATCGGTATCCCAGCGTGTGCGCCGCCCCATATGGGTGATCTGGATCATCAGCTTCGCGCCGTGTTCATGCACACGATCAGAAAACTGCTGGAAATAGGGAATCACACTGTCATCGACGACCGAAACCTGATTCCACGGCGTCGCGGGGCTATCATGATCAACCGAGGACGAACCACCAAACATGGTCAGGCCGATACCACCCTTCGCCTTTTCGGCGTGATAGAGCTGGTAACGCTCCTGCGGCTTGCCGTCCTTGCCATAGCCCGGTGCATGGCTTGTGCTCATAACCCGGTTGCGGATCACCATGTTTCTGATCCGCAGAGGCTTGAACAGGGCTTCGATATTGGAGCTCATGCACATGTGTCCATGGTTCGAGGCGGGGACGAAAGAATGGGAATAGCAGTGGCATTCCGACGACGCTCTTCCCGAGGTGGGCGACCAAAACGACTGCGGTAGGCCGAGCTGAAATGAGAACTGGAGACGAAACCACAGGCGGCACCAATATCGGTGATCGACATGGTGGTCTGTCTGAGAAGACGACGGGCGCGTTCCAGTCTCACCCCCACGAGATAAGCACCGGGCGTCTGGCCCGTATGACGTCGGAAAATCCGCTCAAGCTGACGCACTGACAGATGCGCTGCTTCAGCAATTTCCTCAATCCGCAAAGGACGATCGCTTTCACGCTCGATCAGACGCAGTGCGCGTGTCATCGCTTCTGGCGCACCCGGCGGCACAGGAACCGGCTGCTGCTCATCGCCAGCCCTGTCCCGTTCCAGAAGAAACTGGGTGGAAATCTCGCGCACACGCGCCACACCAAAACGCGAGGCAATGATCCGCAGCATCATGTCGAGTGGGGCAAGACCGCCTGTGCAAGTCAGACGGTTACGATCGATCACGAACAGATCGTCCGTTATGTCGATTTCTGGAAATTCTTCCCGAATGGAAGAAAGGTTCTCCCAGTGGACGGCACAGCGATAACCCCGCAACAGTCCCGCTTCAGCCAGCGCGAATGTTCCTGTGCATAGCGCGCCAAGCATGCCACTCCGTCGCGCCTGCTGTCGCAACCATGCCAGCAGCGGCGCGTCCGTGGCAGAACGCACGTCAACACCACCGCATATGAAAATGACGTCATAGGCAGTCGCGTTCTTTACGGAAACAGTCGGAGCCAGTGACAGCCCATTGCTGGAAGCAACAGGTTCACCATCCATCGACAGTACTGACCAGCTGTAAACCTCTTCCTCTGCAAGCTGGTTTGCCATGCGCAATCCCTCGATCGCATTGCTCACGGCAATCATCGAATAACTCGACAATGTCAGGAAGCCGAACCGGCGAAGAGAACTGAGATCGGGTGCAGCAGCCATTTCAGCGTTCGATCACCACATCGCTTGTGGGTTTGGAACAGCAGATCAGGATCATTCCCATATCGATCTCCCGCTGCCGGATACCACCGTCATGCTTCATCTCAACCGTGCCGGAAACCAGCTTGCATTTGCATGTGCCGCACAGACCTTTTCCACATGAAGCGGGAACACGCATCCCCTCCTCTCGCGCGGCAGAAAGAATGTTGGTCTTTTCGGCGCAGACAATTTCCCGACGACTTTTGGTGAAGGTGACCTTGTAGGTTTTCTCCCCCGCCTCAGGCGCCGCAAATGCGTCTTCAAGCTCACCCTGCATGAGAGTAGCGAAATCGAAACTCTCCTCATGATGACGCGTCATATCGAAACCACTGTCCGACAGGAGCGCACGGACCGCAGCCATATAAGGCTCAGGGCCACAGACGTAGACTTCCCGATCGAGAAAATCCGGTGCAACCAGTGAAAGCATCGGCGCCACAAGCCGTCCGCGCAATCCGGGCCACCGTCCTGCCGGCGTGTCGTCCTCGCAAATGGTAGCCGCCCGGAAAGCAGGCCACGCCTGCTCCATCAACGCCAGTTCGCGCGCAAAAATCAGATCGTCCGGACTACGCGCGCTATGCAGAAACACGACGTCTGCGTCACCACCGAGATCAAATAGGGTCCGTGACATGGACATCATCGGTGTGATGCCACTGCCTCCAGACAGAAACAGGAACTTTCTCGATGAACTCTCCGCACAGGTGAATTCACCTGCCGGACCTGTGACGCTCACCTCCATGCCTGGTCGCATGGTGTCATGCAACCAGTTGGAAACGGGCCCTCCCCGCACACGTTTGACAGTAATGGCCACCCGGTCAGGACGTGTTGGCGCGGAAGAGATCGTATAACTACGATTGATCTCTTCTCCACTGGGGCCACAAGGAAGAGAAAACGTCAAAAACTGACCGGGCTTGTAGGAAAACCGTCGTGGCTCGCGGCCAGAGAATACGAATGTTTTCACATCGTGTGTCTCTTCCCTCACCTGCCGACAGATGAGGGCATCATCCTCCTCTGGATTCCACAATGGAGCAGAAGCAAGCGCACCAATATCCAGAAGCCCGTTCCCTTCTGTCATGCCAGCGCCGCTTTCATGCGACCTGTGTACCAACTGGCAAATTTCTCAACCAGACCTTCCGTATATGGCGAATACGGTCCCGGTTCGAAGGAAGGATCTTCAGCTCCCTGTTGTGAGATCTTTACGAGATCAGCATCCTGCTGGTTCGTCGCCTGCCATACTTCCGTCAATCGCTGGAGATCATAATCGACGCCCTCAACAGCGTCCTTGTGAACTAGCCACTTGGTCCGCACCAGCGTATGCGAAGCATCAATTGGCAGCACCGAAAAGGTGACGATATGATCCCCCATGAAATGATGCCAGGAGTTCGGCTGCGTCCAGAAAGACAGACCACCCAGCGCCTTGTCCTTGAGACCACCCAGAGGAACCCGACAGGCTGCCGTCGTATCCAGCGTCTGACTTTCGCCTGATCGATCGATTGGCAGACGCTCAGTGCGGAAACCTGTCACCCGATCATCAAGATGCTCGACTTCACGTGATGGGATGCCTTCACTTTCCCAACGCACATGACAGGCGGAGGCTAGCTCGGAATACCGCTCCGCATCACGCTGCCCTTCTTCATCCAGTGTACCGGGCGCGTAACCAAAACCATAGGCAAACAAAGGGATTGTCAGTTCTGGATGATTTGGCGCGCAGTGATAACATTCGCGGTTGTTTTCCAGCGTCAGCTTCCAGTTACCATCCTCGATAAGATCGGATTCAAAAGCGATCCGCGTATTGCGAATGTCATGCGGCGCAAGATACGGCTCCATGATCCGGGCCATATCCTCAATGTCCTCCGGTGGCTCTTTCGCCAGACAGACAAACAGAAGACCAGCAATAGACCGAATGGCGACCTTTTTCAGGCCACGGCATTTCGGATCGAAATCTTCGCCCATATGCTCGGCGAACTTCAGATCTCCATCAAGCCCGTAAGTCCATGAATGATAAGGGCAGACGATGTTTCCGATCATCGCCTTTCCTTCCGGAATCATCCGCGCCCCACGATGACGACAGACATTATGGAACGCACGGATCTCGTTATCATCGTCACGGGTGATGAGCACGGAGGACTTGCCAATATTGACGACAACCACATCGCCCGGCTCAGCAATATCCGGTTCCACACCGACATAGATCCAGTGCCGCCCGAAGATATATTTCATGTCGGCGTCAAAAATCTCCGGGTCCGTATAGAACGGCGCTTCCAGAGCATATCCCGGCTTGCGTCGGGCGAGCAGTGTTTTGAGAGACTCTTTCACTTGACCAGACATGGCGGCATCCTTCCCGGCCCGACTCTGATTCGACACTCTCAGTATGACGCGTTCCTCAGGATTTAATTTCCATCCAGCGACATATTTTTATATCGAAACGACTTTGAGCAGGCAATCTTTATCCTGTCCTCAAAAGGGCGATATTTATCTGTCTGTATTTGTCTGAACGAATGAAATTCATATTTTACATGCGCTTAGCATTCCGGAAAACGGACAGCGAGGCCGCCGAGGGATGTTTCCTTGTAGCGGCTGCTCATATCTTTTCCGGTTTCGTGCATTGTCTTGATCACGTCATCGAGAGAAACATGGTGCGAACCGTCTCCCCGCATGGCCAGAGAGGCCGCGTTGATCGCCTTGATCGCTCCAAAGGCGTTGCGTTCGATGCACGGAATCTGCACGAGACCGCCGACAGGATCGCATGTCATCCCAAGATGATGCTCCATGCCGATCTCGGCTGCATTCTCGACCTGCGCGGCCCCCGCGCCCAATGCGGCGGATAACCCGGCGGCCGCCATGGAGCAGGCAACACCCACCTCACCCTGACATCCGACTTCTGCTCCGGAAATCGAAGCATTGCGCTTGAACAGACCGCCAATCGCCACTGCCGTCAGAATGAAATTCCGTTCGCCTTCCCGAGAAGCCCCTGGACTGTAATCGCGATAATACCTGAGCACAGCAGGAACAACGCCCGCCGCGCCATTGGTCGGCGCGGTGACGATGCGCCCACCCGCCGCATTCTCCTCGTTCACCGCAATAGCGAACAGACTCACCCAGTCCATGATTTCATGCGCCGTGCGCACATTGCGGAACCGGTCAGCTTCCAGCCGATCACGGATGGCCGGAGCACGCCGTTTCACGCCAAGACGACCGGGCAGTACGCCTTCTGTCCTCATGCCATTGTCGACACACAGCATCATGACATCAATGATACGATCCACATACGCCAGCACTTCCCCCGTCGAACGGAGGGCGCTTTCATTGGCCAGAACGAGTTCGGGAATACTCAGCCCGCTCCGCCGTGTCATCGACAGAAGCTGTGCCCCTGTCCGGAAATCAAACGGCACATCCACACTCTGCGGCACAGTTTCGGCATTTTTGTCTTCGGGCACGACAAAGCCACCGCCGATGGAACAGTATCGTCGGATCAGGATGGCTTTTCCGTTGCCGTCCACCGCCAAAAACTGAAGGGTGTTCGGATGGACTGGCGGGATGGTTTCCTTATCAAAAATAATGTCCTGCGCGGGATCAAATGTAAAAATACATCCACACGGTCCCAGTTCATGCTCATCGTGCGCACGCTTCAACACTCTATCTGCGTCGACCGGCTCAAGCGTGTCCGGATGCAGGCCACCCAGCCCGAGAATGACAGCCCGATCCGTGGCATGTCCCACACCGGTCCATGCCAGCGAACCGTAAAGTGTCACCCTTACATGAATGGGATGCGTCGCATCAGCGGCAAGCAGCGCCAGTTCACTCACGAACTCCGCTGCCGCTTTCATGGGGCCGACCGTATGAGAAGAGGAAGGACCAATGCCAATCTTGAAGATTTCAAAAACACTGATCATGCTGGACTTTCCGATACCCTGTTGCGGTGCCTGTCAGGACATCCGCAGGAAGTACTGCATCCAGCCTCTTCCTTGGGTCTCCGTCCTTTCCAAGACGAATATTTGAAAACAACTTCAAGCCTCACAAAAACAACTTGAGGCTCAGGACAAATAAATGCGCCCTACCCCTGCCCGCTTTCGGAAAAACAGGCAGGAGTAAACCATCACCAGGCCGCGTCGAGCGCCGCCGCATCCATCATGGACGACATATAGGGCCCGAAGGAACGCCATACTTCCAGATGGAACGTGTCCGTACCCGTCCGCCAGACCATGCCATCAGCCTTGCCAAACAGCGTGCGCGTGACCATCCCGACCGGAAAGGACCGCTCCCGTATGTCCAGCGGACTCAATGCTGCCAGCGTATCACGCAGCTTTTCACCTTCCAGTGTCCAGCCGATCTGGCGCTCAGAAACCTCCACCAGACTGTTCGGCACAGTGCCGAGATAGGTGGTGACGGCTTCAGGCAGTCCGGCGTCACCCGTGATGATGAACAGTTCCTGTGGCGCGAGGCGGAGCAGCGTGCAGTCACCCGCAGCAGCACTCGCCAGCATGCCCGGAGCCTCGGACAGACCGAAGGCCTTGGCCGCGCCTTCCAGCGTGTCCTTGCGCCCCTGAAGGGCGAAACGACGCCCTCCCTTGAATGGCGTGGCCGTGAACCCGGCGCGGGAGACAGCCAGTGAGTTGGAAACAGAGACGTCAGACATTGAGGCGGGCTCCTTCCGCGTCATAAAACACCGGACTGGTGACGGTGACCGGGATCACCTTGTCTTCCATCGGCACGTAGAGGGTCTCCCCCATGCGGGCACGCCCACCGGACACCATGGCGAGAGCGATGGACCGGCCCAGCGTGGCGCTGTGATAGGACGAGGTAACATGCCCGATCTTGTTCATCGGGATGACCTCGTTCGGGCTGGCGACAAGCTGCGCCCCCTCTTCCAGCACTTCCTGCGGCGCTTGCGTGTAGAGGCCGACAAGCTGGTAGCGGTCTGGGTCCTGCATTGCCGGAAGAGCCAGCGAGCGTTTGCCCACAAAGTCCTTCTTCAGCTTGCTGACCGCCCAGCCACAACCGGCGTCAGCCGGCGTCGCCGTGCCGTCGGTTTCCTGCCCGACGATGATGTAGCCTTTCTCGGCGCGCAGGACGTGCATCGTCTCCGTGCCATAAGGCGTCATATCGTAAGGCTTGCCCGCCTCCCAGATACGCTCCCACACTTCCAGCGCACAGCTCGGCGGCACGTTCACCTCAAAGCCAAGCTCACCGGAGAAGCTGACGCGGAACAGGCGCATCGGAATACCGCCGATGGTGCCTTCCACGACGCTCATATGCGGCATGGTCGCATGCGAGATGTCCAGCCCGTCCACGAGCGGCGCGAGAACCTCGCGTGCCTTTGGTCCCTGCACCGCGATGACCGCCCACTCTTCCGAGGTGGATGTCAGCCAGACATCAAGATCCTGCCATTCGGTCTGGAGATAATCCTCCATCATGGTCAGAACGCCAGCCGCACCGCCCGTCGTGGTGGTGACGTGGAAGCGATCTTTAGCAATGCGACCGACAACACCGTCATCATAGACGAAGCCGTTTTCGCGACACATCAGACCGTAGCGGCATTTGCCGACACCCAGCTTGGTCCAGCCGTTGACATACATCCGGTTCATGAACTCGGCGGCGTCAGGTCCGACAACCTCGATCTTGCCCAGCGTGGTGGCGTCAAAGATACCAACGCTCTTGCGGACAGCAAGACATTCGCGGGCTACGGCGGCGTCCATGTCCTCACCCGGCTGCGGAAAGTAGCGGGCGCGACGCCACAGGCTGACATCCTCGAAGACAGCGCCCTTGCTGCGTGCCCAGGGGTCGATCGGCGTGCGACGATCGGGATCGAACAGGTTGCCCCGCTCATGGCCGCTGAAAGCACCGAACGTCACCGGCGTGTAAGGCGCACGGAACGTGGTGAGACCGATCTGCTGCTTCGGACGACCCAGCGCGCTGGAGGCAATTCCGAGCGCGTTCAGGTTCGAGGTCTTGCCCTGATCGGTCGCCATGCCGGTCGTCGTGTAGCGCTTGATGTGCTCGATCGAACGGAAGCCTTCGCGCACGGCAAGTTTCACGTCCTTGGCCGTCACGTCGTTCTGGTAATCGACGAACGCCATGGCCATCAGGCCCTTGCCGCGACGCGGTAGCGCGCCAGTGAAACCACCACGACCGATGGCGTCACTCGTCACTTCCCACAGAGGAAGATCGACTTCGCCGTCAAAGCCTGCGTCTTTCGCCGCTGCGACACCGGCCTTCATACCATCAGCCAGCACTTCGCCAAGATCGTAGATGCCACGGCAGGAACCGGTCGAACGCTCAGCCTGCGCGGAATCACCGGGCAGATAGGTGTCGAGTTCGGCGTTGTAGACCACCTTGCCCTTGGACTGGGAGAACAGGTGCAGGCTCGGCGTCCAGCCACCCGCCATGAGCAGCAGGTCGCAACTGTAGTTCTTGCCCTCACCCACATCGCCGCCCGGCAGAACCGGAGCCAGTTCGACGCTGTGAATACGCTGCGAACCATGAGCGCGCTGGACCGTGCTGTTGGTCAGCACAGTGATGCCCGCGGCCTTAGCCTTGCGGAACAGTTCGGAGTCAGGCTTCGGGCGAATATCGACGATGGCAGCGATTTTCACACCCGCTTCAAGCAGATCGAGCGCCACGCGATAGGCGCTGTCATCCGCCGTGGCGATCACGGCCCGACGACCACAGGCCACGCCATACCGGTTGAGGTAAGTCTGCGCCGCGCTGGCGAGCATGACACCCGGACGATCATTACCCTCGAACACCAGAGGACGTTCGATCGCACCGGATGCGATGACCACCTGTTTTGCACGCACCTGCCACAGACGCTCGCGCGGTGTGGCCGGGTTCGGCGTGCTCAGATGGTCCGTCAGACGCTCGTTGAGCGCGACCATGTTGTGCGGGCCGTAATTGAACACCGTGGTACGGGTAAACATCCGCACGTTGGGCATTTTCTTCAGTTCAGCGACCGTTCGCTCCACCCACTCGGAAGCAGGCAGACCGTCGATGCGGGACGCACGATCAAACAGCAGACTGCCACCGAATTCCGCCGTCTCGTCGGCGAGCATCACTTCCGCGCCTGCTTTCGCGGCCGTCAGAGCCGCCGCCAGACCAGCCGGGCCGCCACCGGCCACCAGCACGTCGCAGAACGTATACTGGAAGGCGTAGTGATCCGGATCAGGCGCGGTCGGTGCCACACCCAGTCCGGCCGAACGACGGATGATCGGCTCATAAACCTTGGTCCAGAAATTCCGGGGCCACATAAAGGTCTTGTAGTAGAAGCCTGACGGAATCAGTGGCGAGGCGAGATTGTTCACTGCACCCATGTCGAACTGTAGACATGGGAAGCGGTTCTGGCTCTGCGCCGTCAGACCATCGTAAACCTCGACCTGTGTCGCCACGAGGTTCGGCGTCTGCAAGGCTGGACCGGAACCGACAGCCACGACGGCATTCGGCTCATCGGAACCGGCGGAGATAGGGCCACGCGGACGGTGATATTTGAAGGACCGGCCCATCAAATGAACGCCGTTCGCCAGCAGGGCCGAAGCGAGCGTATCGCCCTCGAACCCTTCAAAGCTGCGGCCATCAAACGTGAAGCGCACAGGGCGGCGCGTGTTGACGCGACCGCGACCGGGAACGCGGGCAGAAGCTCGGGACAAGCTACTCATCGTGCAGCCTCCGCAGCCTGTTCCGGAGTGACTTCCGGACGAGGCTGTCCGATTTCATAGGTGACAACGAAACGATCCGTCCGCGTATCACGGATGGCGTTGAAGAAGCGGTTACAGCCATGAGCATGACGCCACCGCTCGGCGATCAGCCCCTTCGGGTTGTCACGCATGTAGAGAAACTGAGCCCATTCCTCATCGGTCAGGCTCATCGGGTCGCGGGGACGGTCGATATGAGCCTCGCCCCCGTTGGAAAATTCGACTTCGGCTCGTTCCCCGCAATACGGGCAGCGGATCAGCAGCATGATGCACTCGCTCCTCGGAGCAGACCGGATGTGAAAACTCGTGCCGTTATCGGCGATGATTTCTGAAGCATGAGGCGACACACCATCTCAGTGCGCCACCGCCGCTGCCGCCGCTTCGTCGATCATCACGCCGTCACGGAAACGCTCGATGGTGAAGGGCGCGTTGATCGGATGCGGCTCGTTCTTCGCGATGGTCCAGGCAAACAGGTTTGCCGCACCCGGCGTCGCCTTGAAGCCGCCGGTTCCCCAACCGCAGTTGACGTAAAGCCCCGGCACAGAGGTCTTCGCCGTGATCGGCGAGCGGTCCGGAGTGTTGTCCGTGATGCCACCCCACGAACGCATCATGCGCAGACGGCGGAACATCGGGAACAGCTCGCAGATCGCCGCCAGCGTTTCGGCCGGAATATGCAGCCCGCCGCGCTGGGTATAGGACACATAGGAATCCGTTCCCGCGCCGATCACCATCTCGCCTTTGTCAGACTGACTGATATAGGCGTGAATGGTGTTGGACATGACGATGGTCGGGAAGGCAGGCTTCACTGGCTCGGAAACAAGGGCCTGAAGCGGATTGCTCTGCAAGGGCAGACGGATGCCCGCCATTTCCAGAACGACCGAACTGTGACCGGCCGCTGAGACAGCAACCTTCTTCGCGTTAACCGTGCCCTTCGTGGTCTCGACGCCGGTAACAGCACCATCCGGACCACGATTGATGCCGGTCACTTCGCAATTCTCGATGATATCCACGCCCATGTCGCTGGCGGCGCGGGCAAAGCCCCATGCCACAGCATCATGACGGGCCGTGCCGGCGCGACGCTGAAGCGAGGCGCCGAGGACCGGATAACGGATATTCGGCGAGATGTTCAGCGGCGGACAGAATTCCTTCGCCTCTTCCGCCGACAGCCACTCATTGTCGATTCCGTTCAGGCGATTGGCATGAACATGACGCTTGAACACCTGCACGTCATGCACGGTGTGCGCCACCATCAGGCATCCGCGCTGACTGAACATGACGTTATAGTTCAGTTCCTGCGAGAGATTTTCCCACAGTTTCAGCGAATGCTCGTAATAGGAGGAGCTTTCGTCGAACAGGTAATTCGAGCGAATGATGGTGGTGTTACGGGCGGTGTTGCCACCCGCCAGCCAGCCACGCTCGATCACGGCGATATTGCGCAGCCCGTGCTGTTTGGCGAGGTAATACGCCGCGCCGAGGCCGTGGCCGCCGCCACCGACGATAACAATATCATAAGCCTTCTTTGGCTGCTCGACGGAGCGCCATTGCGGCTTCCAGCCCAGATGGCCACCGAGAGCCTTTCTGGCCAGGGAAAGAGCAGAAAATCGTTCCATATCCGTCCCGCATCACAACAGGTTCATGAGGCGAGCATGCGCCCCGAAATCAGGGGACGCTATTCCGGATCAGACGGCTTTCTTGAATATATCCGACACGATGAAAAAATTCATGAAAACCGTCATGCATTCCAGAAGATTGCATGGAAGAATCACTTCATTTCTGAACATGCGCCTCTCCCTCATCAACATTCAATTTCAAGAGAAACCTGTCCTGACATGCCATTTTCAAAAGAGGAATTTTGCACAAACAGCGGGAGCATTCAGATACAAAAAATGCGTCCCCAAAAGGGACGCACTCAAAAAATATTCTAGAAACGTCAGAGGATACGTGTTCAATCTCACCAATCAGGGATAAAACCGAAATACACTCCGTTCCCTAAAAACCTTACTGAGCAAGATAGGCCTTTACGGCCGGAAGCGCGGGAGCTCCATCCAATGTCGTCACCCCATCAAGCCATTTCTCCACGACCTCCGGATGCGCCTTCATCCATTCTTTGGTGACTTGTGCAGGCTTGCCGTGCTTCTCAGCAATTGTTGTCATCATTTCGTTTTCAGACTCAATGGTGAACGTCAGTTGCTTCAGAAGACGCGCAACATTCGGACATTTCGTCGCATAACCGGCCGCCACATCCGTCATGACTTCCGCCGTAGCCCCAAACTGCTTCTCTCCCCCAACAAGATACGTCAGGTGGAAACGCATGTTCATCGGATGCGGCTCCCAAGCGAGAAAGACAATCGGCTTCTGCGAAGAAACAGCCCGCGCAACCTGAGAGAGCATTCCCTGTTCGCTGCTCTCATTCAGACGAAATGTGCCAAGATTGAAATCATTATTTTTGATCATATCAAGGATGATCTTGTTTCCATCATTCCCTGACTCAATACCATAAATCGTATTGTGCAGCTTGGAGGACCAGGCGGCCAGATCACTGAAAGTCTTCAGCCCTTCTTTTGCAACGTAATCCGGCACACCCAGCGAATAACGTGCACCGGTCAAAGATGCCCCCAGTCTTTCGACTTTTCCGCGCTTCAGATAAGGGTCCGCATAGGACGAACCGGAAGGCTCCCAGTCACTGAGAAAAACATCCAACTGATGATTTTCAAGTGACAGATAGGCCACCGACAATGTCACCATGGTCAGCTTCGTTTTATAACCCATGCCTTCAAGAAGATTTGTCGCAACGCCATTGGTCACTGCCGCATCGGACCAGCCGACATCACCAAATCTCACCAACTGACATTCCGCAGGATCTGCCGCGTGCGCAGAAAAGGCTCCAAAACTAAGGGAAAGGCCGAGAAGAGAACCAAGCAGTTTTTTCTTCATGTCATCCACATCCTTTTCTGCCGGGTGGCTCACGGTCCGACATCATGCCATTTTACAAATCAGGCCATTAAAACCATGCTTTTCTGCATCATGCCGCGCGGTGAATACCCGTAATGGCGGCGATCATGTCCTGATCATCGCACAGACCAACAATCTGTCCAGCATCCGTTATGAGCACCGGCATTCCGCTTTTCTGCCGTAACACAGCAACAGTATTGAGCGAAGCCGATGACGGCACACAGTAAACATGCCCCGCCGCCACCTCGAACGCATCGACATCGTCAATCTCCGCGTTTTCCATCGCTACCTCCAGTCCATTGGACGCACGAATGGTCGCTGTCTGGGGTTTGAAGACATACTGACCGGAAACATCAAGAAAAATGCCACCATCATCACAATGACGGCACTCATCCATCGGCCTCATCACACTAGCTGCATTCAGCAATGGGAGAGGATTCATATGGCGCACAAAATCACGGACATAATCATTCACCGGAGAGGAGATGATTTCCTGCGGTGACCCTGCCTGAATAATGCGCCCCTCACGCATGATCGCAATGTTACTGCCAATCCGAAGTGCTTCGTCAATATCGTGACTGACAAACAGAATCGTCTTTTTCAAACGCTTCTGCAAATCGAGCAGTTCATCCTGCAACTTGCGACGAATGAGCGGATCAAGTGCAGAAAAAGGCTCATCCATCAAAAGGATATCGGCATCCGTTGCAAATGCACGGGCAAGCCCCACACGCTGCTGCATCCCGCCCGAAAGTTCCGACACATAGGAGTTGGCCCACCGCGTCAAACCGACAAGTTCAAGCTTTTCGTCCGCAATCTCACGACGAACTGAGGGGGAAGAGCCACGCAGTTCAAGTCCAAACGCCACATTTTCACGAACTGTCCGCCAGGGAAGCAGCCCAAACTGCTGGAACACCATCGTAACCCGTGTGCGTCGCATATCGCGCAACGTGTCGTCATCACAGTTGGCAATATCAACGTAAGCCGAGCCGTTTCCAACTTCGACACGCCCCCGCGTAACACGATTAAGACGATTGGCCGCACGAAGAAGTGTCGATTTTCCAGAGCCGGAAAGCCCCATAAGAACGCTGATTTCACCACGATGGATTTCAAGATTGGCGTTCGCCACACCAACTGTCACACCCAGTTCGGTCGCGATCTGTTCGCGCGTGCCACCTTCATCCAGACGCTTGACGGCCTGATCCAGTGCAGTCTGGGAATTATGGCGATGAAAGAGAATATCGACATTTCGGAACGCCAGAGCCGCACTGCCATCACGAGAAACTGTTACAGAATCACTCATCGTTCCAGTTCCTTTCAATGGGCTTTATGACGGCACAGGCGGTCGAGAATGATTGCGAGCAGCACAATCGCGAGACCGGATTCAAACCCCGTATCGATCTGGACCGTATTCAGGGCACGCACCACAGGCACGCCAAGACCACCTGCACCCACAAGCGCTGCGATGACCACCATCGAAAGACTGAGCATGATGCACTGGCTCAATCCCTCACGAATCATCGGCAATGCCGCAGGGATTTCCACTTTCCAGAGCTTCTGCCGCGGCGTCGCACCGAACGCATCTCCTGCTTCCAGCAGAGAGCGCGGAACAGAGGAAATACCAAGCTGCGTCATGCGGATCGGTGCGGGAATGGCAAACACCACTGTGGAGATCGTCCCCGGCACAGTGCCAAGGCCAAACAGGATGAGCGTCGGAATCAGATAAACAAATGTTGGCAAGGTCTGCATTAGATCAAGAACCGGATGCAGCACCCGCGCCAGCCACGGGCGATGCGCAGACGCGATGCCGATCGGCACACCGATCAGCATACAGGTAAAGGTCGAGAAAAAGATGAGCGACAAGGTCGCCATCGTATCCTGCCAGTAACCCTGGTTGATGATGAACAGGAGACCGGCCGCCACCAGCACACATGGAGCAATGGCGCGCTTCCAGAACCACACGGCTACCGTCAGAAGCGCCACAAACAGGACAGAAGGCACGGAGAGCAGGAGGTTGGTGAAACCATCGGCCGTCGAACCGATGGCATCACTGACAACATTGAAAAAGCCCTGACAGTGATCTCGGATCCAGTCGACGGCATCAGAAGCTGCAGTACCGACGGGGATTTTATGGGAGGTGATCCAGTCTTCAACGCTGTTCATTGCTCTCGCTTCACGATCTGCTGATTCCGAGCCTGGCCAAGGCGATCAGTTAGGCCTCAGTGAACACTCAAACTTTCTCGAGACCCAATCCTACGGCGCGGCCTGCGCTAAGGCCGCCGTCGCCATCTTCAATTCGATCTCGCAACATGTCCAGTAAATGCTGCGCCTCCCCGGCGATGACCTTCATAAAGATGATCAGACACACAACGCAGCACGGAACCATAAACTTCCATCGCCATATCATTGCGAGTCTGGAATAGATAAGAATTGATTTTTTCCGACATCCGATTGGATAGAGACGCCCTTATTTCACCTAAAAAATTCAGTTCATTTTGAATAGGCAGATAACAGCCCAATCTTCCAAGAAAATTTTGATTTTTACAGAGATTCCAGAAATATAATGGATATTGACTCCACCCATATTCATCTGGACAAATACATTATGTTTCGACATACGAACGTATTTGAATAAGCATTCAACACGACCATCCGGAGTCAAAGATGCAGCCACCCACCGCTTCCGCGCATCCGAAACTGGATGATGATCGACGCCGCAATTTCCTCTCCGCAACCATGTCCATTCTTGCAGAACATGGATACGTCGGAGCAACACTCGCGCGTATCGCCGAACGGGCGGACGTCTCTCCCAGCCTGCTCGTGCATTACTTTGGTGACAAGGATACCCTTCTGGCCACCGCTTTCTGGGTTCTCTCAGAAACGCTGCGCAAGGAACTGGTCACACAGCTCGCCCGCGCCCATAACCCGCGCGAGCGTTTGCAGGCCGTAATCGATTCCTTTCTTGCCCGTGATCAGTTCCGACAGGAAGAAGGCGCAACCTGGCTCTCATTCTGGGGACAGGTGCCTTATGTGCCAACCCTCAAGAGAATCCAGCGCGTCTATCAGAAGCGCATACTGTCCAATCTCTGCCACGACCTCCGGATGCTCCTGCCCCAAAGGGATGTGCTTCCTCTCGCCCGCTCCATTGCGGCGCTGATTGATGGGACATGGCTCCGGGCCGCGCTTTCCGAATGGGCTGAAGCTGACAGCACAACTGCCCGCGCACAGGTTACGGCTTTCCTCGACAGCCAACTCGCGCTCTATAAAGATACCCTTCCCGCCCCCCAGATTTCTCCGGGGCGCCGTGAAGTCTGCACAAACTGGATCAATGGACGCCCTACCTCCGGCAGCGGTGAATATTTTCAGACGATCAACCCGGCGACAGGCGACGTGCTCGCTGACGTGCAGATAGCGGGCGAGGCGGAACATAAGGCCGCCGTGGAAAGTGCCAAACAGGGCCAGAAGATCTGGGCACGCATGACCGGCACCGAGCGCGGTCGTATCCTACGCAAGGCTGCCGATCTTCTCCGCCGTGACAACGACATGCTTGCCCGCATCGAAACGCTCGACACGGGCAAGCCGATTGCCGAGACAGCCGCCGTGGACATTCTCTCCGGTGCGGATGCCCTCGAATATTTCGGCTCCGTCGCCTGCGCCATCAATGGCGAGGCGATGGATCTTGGCGAACAGGCCTTCGCCTATACCCGCCGCGAACCCCTTGGCGTAACGGCGGGCATCGGCGCATGGAATTACCCGATCCAGATCGCCTGCTGGAAGTCTGCTCCCGCGCTGGCCTGCGGTAACGCGATGATCTTCAAAAGCTCCGAAATGACGCCGCTGACATCGGTACGACTGGCCGAGATCTACCGAGAAGCGGGCTTACCGGACGGTGTCTTCAATGTGCTGCACGGCGCGGGCGATGTGGGTCGACGCCTGTGCGCCGATCCCGATATTCGCAAGGTCAGCCTCACAGGTTCCGTTCCCACGGGCAAGGCGGTGATGCGTGAAGCATCCAACACGCTGAAATATGTCACACTGGAGTTGGGGGGGAAATCTCCGCTTATCATCTTTGACGATGCAGACGTGGACAATGCCGTGTCCGCCGCGCTGCTCGGCAACTTCTACTCGGGTGGCGAAATCTGCTCGAACGGAACGCGTGTTTTCGTGCAGTCCGGCATTCGTGACAGATTCCTTGCCGAACTGAAGCGACGTGTCGAAGCGATGAAAATCGGCGATCCACTGGCGACGGATACGGATGTCGGGGCGCTCATCAGCGTGCCCCATCTGGAAAAGGTCATGGCCTATGTAGAGAGCGGCGTGGCCGAAGGAGCGCAGATTCTGACCGGTGGGCATCGCCTCACAGAGGGTGCATTCGGCAAGGGCGCGTTCATGCAGCCGACCATTTTTACCGGCTGTCATGACGACATGAAGATTGCGCGCGAGGAAATCTTCGGTCCTGTGATGACTGTTCTCGATTTCCGGGACGAGGATGAGGTCATTGCCCGCGCCAATGCAACGGAATTCGGACTGGCGGCAGGCGTGTTCACAAACAATCTCGCACGCGGCCATCGCATCGTCGCAGCTCTGGAAGCGGGCACCTGCTGGATCAACCAGTACAACATCACGCCGATCGAAATGCCGTTCGGTGGTTACAAGCAGTCCGGTCTGGGTCGTGAAAACAGTCAAGCTGCTCTGGAACATTACACACAGATCAAGAGCGTCTATGTGGCGCTCGGCAATGTCGAATCCCCCTACTGAGGAGGCAGGCCGTGGAACAGGAATTTGATTATATCGTCGTCGGGGCCGGGTCTGCCGGATGCGTGCTGGCCAACCGCCTGACGGAAGACGGCAAGGACACTGTGCTGCTGCTGGAGTTCGGTGGCAGCGACAAATCGATCATCGTGCAGATGCCGACTGCGCTGGCGATGCCGATGCATTCCAAACGCTTCAACTGGTTTTACGAAAGTGAGCCGGAACCTTATCTTGGTGGCAGGCGTATGTTCACGCCGCGCGGCAAGGGGCTTGGTGGATCTTCTTCCATTAACGGCATGGTGTATGTGCGCGGCAATGCGCTCGACTTTGAGGACTGGGTGAAGGAAGGCGCGACCGGCTGGTCCTATGCCGACGTTCTGCCCTATTTCAAAAAAGCCGAGTCCTGCAAAGAAGGTGACGACACCTATCGTGGTCGGACAGGTCCGTTGCACACCCAGTATGGCACGGTGGATAATCCACTCCATTCAGCATGGCTGAAAGCCGGTTATCAGGCCGGATATCCGGTCACGCATGATTATAACGGCTATCAGCAGGAAGGCTTCGACAAGATGAGCATGACCGTCAAGGACGGTCGGCGCTGGAACACGGCGAATGCCTATTTGCGCCCGGTCATGCATCGGAAAAATCTTGAGGTGCACCAGCAGGCCCGCGCGACAAAGATCCTGTTTGAAGGCAAGCGTGCTGTTGGTATTGCCTACACACGTGCAGGTAAGGAATGTATCGCACGGGCCCGGAAGGAAGTGATCCTTTCCGGCGGTTCGATCAATTCTCCGCAGCTTCTGCTTCTTTCCGGAATCGGACCCGCTGAACAACTGAAGACTCTCGGAATTCCGGTGATCGCGGATCGTCCGGGTGTCGGTGAGAACTTGCAGGATCATCTGGAGTTCTATTTCCAGATCGCCTGCAAGAAACCGATCACCCTCTACTCCGCCATGAGTCCGCTGGCGAAGCTGAAGATCGGCCTGCGCTGGATTCTGCGGAAAGACGGTCTGGGCGCCACGAACCATTTCGAAAGCTGTGGTTTCATCCGTAGCAAGGCGGGTGTGCCCTATCCTGACATCCAGTTCCATTTCCTGCCATTGGCTGTCACCTATGACGGCAAGGGGTTGGCATCCGGCCACGGCTATCAGGCGCATGTCGGTCCGATGCGTTCGAAGAGTCGGGGTCATGTGCGTCTGAAATCGGCAAATCCAGAGGACAAACCGAAGATACTCTTTAACTATCTGAGCCATCCGGATGACTGGGAGGAGATGCGCGCCTGCGTTCGCCTGACCCGCGAACTGTTCAATCAGGAAGCGTTCCAGCCTTTCCACGGTCATGAACTGCAACCCGGTGAGGATTGCACGTCCGACGAGCAGATTGACGAATTCATCCGTCAGAAGGTGGAAAGCGCACTTCACCCCTCCTGCACCTGCAAGATAGGCTCACTCGACGACCCCATGGCGGTTGTCGATCCGGAAACGCGCGTGATTGGCGTGGAAGGACTGCGCGTGGTGGATTCCTCCATCATGCCGCGTGTCACCAATGGCAATCTGAACGCGCCGACGACGATGATCGCGGAAAAAGCTGCCGATCACATCCGTAACCGGCCTATGCTGCCGCCGTCGCATGCGCCGTATTACGTCGCGCCACACTGGGGGACCCGGCAGCGTTGAGATGCCGGAGTATAAAACGGGAAATCCGATTTCATGTCAGTGACGATTGAAACTCTTACCGGAGAACGCCTTCTTTCGGTTGTCCCTGATCTCGCGCGGCTGCGGATCACGATCTTCCGGGAATGGCCTTATCTCTACGATGGGAACCTCGCCTACGAGGAAGAGTATCTGCACGCCTACATGCAGAGCCCCGGCACAGCGGTTGTCGTGGCAAAGGACGGCGACAGGGTCGTTGGAGCTTCGACCTGTCTCCCGCTGAAAGATGAGATGGCGTGCATCCGTGCACCCTTTGAAGAACGCGGCCTATCCACGGACGATTTCTTCTATTTCGGAGAATCCGTTCTGCTGGAATCCTATCGTGGACAGGGTATCGGTGTGCGGTTTTTTGAGGAGCGCGAGCGTCACGCGCGCTCCGCAAGTAACGCGCCGTTTGCCGTATTCTGTGCCGTTCGTCGCTGGAAAACCGATCCCCGTCGGCCAGAAAACGCAAAATCACTTGAGGATTTCTGGATAAAACGTGGCTTTTCTCCCCTTCCCGGTGTCTTCTGTCATCTGGGCTGGAAGGAACCGGGCGTCCCCGGACAACGAGACCATTTACTCGATTTTCATATCAAGTCACTCAAGGGCGCCCCGATCCCCGAGGCGCTCCTCCAACAGGATCAGGACGAGGATTGATGAGCACACCCCTCCGACTAGGTGTTCTGGCTTGGGAAGTCGCGAAAATCGGCTCGCTGGAAGAGTATGCCATCCATCTCGACGGGCTGGTGGCCGAGGGCACCAAGCAGGCCGACCTACTGCTGATGCCGGAATATTCCTGCATGGAAGCAGCAGCAGCCGTCACGAAAGAGCCAGATCCCTCCGCTGAACTGGATGCGATGTGCGAGCATAGTGACGCCATTCTTGCCATCATGTGTACAGCCGCGAAAAAGCATTCGGTCTGGCTGATGCCGGGAACATTGCCCCGTCCGGAAGCAACAGGCGTGCGCAATCGTGCGCCACTGATCGCGCCGGATGGCTCCGTGGCGTTTCAGGACAAGCACGTCATGACGCGGTTTGAGAACGAATCATGGGGGGTGAAAGCAGGCAATCCACCCGGCGTGTTCGAAACACCCTGGGGACTGATTGGAACCTCCGTCTGTTATGACTCCGAATTTCCGATGCTGGCGCGGGCGCAGGTCGAAGCAGGCGCGTGGCTCATTCTTGTGCCGACCTGCACGGATTCCATGCACGGTTTCAACCGCGTGAAGATTTCCGCACAGGCGCGGGCGCTGGAAAACCAGTGCTTTGTGGCAGTTTCACCCACTGTTGGCGATGCGCCATGGCTGGCCACACTGGATGAGAATCACGGCTGCGCGGGTGTTTATGGTCCAGTTGATAGAGGCTTCCCCGATGACGGCGTCATTGCGGAAGGAAAACTCGACAAGGGTGGCTGGACTTTTGCCACGCTTTCACCGGACACACTGGCCGAAGTGCGGGAAAACGGCGCCGTCCGCAACTGCCGGGACTGGCCAACAGTCGTGCCCCCAGCAGGAAAGAACGCTTTTTCGGAAGCATGATGATTACCGCGCTTCCGGGCAAGACGACGTCGTAAATATGAAAGTATCGAATGGCGCGTTGATCTTATGTTTGGGCGAAATGATGCACGTCCAAGAGCGGCATCCCATTCTCCGACTTGCGAACTCCAGTTTAAGGCACGGCAAAGATCATGACCACGGATAGTTTGAAAAGTTTTTTCCGTTCTTCATTGGGTGAGGTTGACGCTGAGGTTGCGTCGGCGATTGC